>CAOJSG010000051.1 GCA_948442615.1 uncultured Alistipes sp. | reverse complement strand
CAGAGTCGCTTCGTAGTGGATAGGGGATTCGAACCCCTATGTCATGCGTGAGAGGCATGTATCCTAACCCTTAGATGAATCCACCATTGGTTTTGTGGTGCAAAGATAGGCGCTTCTTTTTAATCTGCAAAATTTTTTCACCGAAATATGCGATTTTTTCACCGCCGGGAGATACCGTCGAAAGGCGGCCCGGTACGTAAAACCGCGCATCGTATTATCTACAAGCCACTTATCCGCAAACCGCCGTCTGCCGCGATACCGGCCGGACGGGCGTCCGTTTTCGGAAAACGGCAGGAAACAGGCTCCGAGCACGGCAAACGCCCCCTTTCCGCCGGAAGTGGCACCCCTCCGGAGCGACGGGCTTCGTACGGGTTCGCCGCGGAACGGCCCGGCGAAAGCGGAAGCTTCCTGCGGAGCGGCAGCCGCTCCGCAGGCTCGACGGCATCCGAAGGGCTCGGGGAGCTCCCGGCCGCGCTCGCCGCGGAACGGATGCACGGAGCAAAACGAAACCGCGTCGGAGTTTCCTCCGACGCGGTCTTCAGTGCCCAGGACAAGACTCGAACTTGCACGAACCTAATTGTTCACTACCCCCTCAAAGTAGCGTGTCTACCAATTTCACCACCTGGGCTCAATCTCCCCGTATCTTCGATTCGGGTGTGCAAATATAGACCATAAAATCCGAACTACCAAATTTTTTCCGGACGGATTCGCATTTTCACCGCCGAACGGCCCTCCGCGCCGTGCCGCGAAGCGGAATTATGCGGCGATCCGGCTACGCCCGCGCGACGCGCTCCGCAAACGCGCGGCACTACGGCCCCGAACCGCACCGGCCGGACGAGCACCGCGCGACTACCGCATGCAGGCGACGCCGCACCTGCGTGCCGGCCGGACCCGCACGCCGCGGTCGCGGCGAAAGGCCGCGGAACGAACGGCGGATGCGGCAGCGCGCTGCCCCCAACCCCGCCTCCCGATCCGGCCCGCACCTCCCCCGGGCTGTCAGCCCGCCCGGACAAACAAATGCAACAAGTCGCACAGAAAGGAGACCCCGCCGATACGGTCCATGACGAAGAGCACATAGCGGATATCCACCGAGATGTTGCGGCAGATCGCGGGATCGAACTCGATGTCGCTCATCGTCGAGCGCCACGTGCGGTCGAAATTGATGCCCACCAGCCGGCCGTCGGCATCGAGAATCGGCGAACCCGAGTTGCCGCCCGTCGTCTGGTTGGTCGCCAGGAAGCAGACGGGCACCGTCCGCCGGCCGTTCGCCTCGACGGCCCAGCGGCCGTAATCCTTCGCCGCATGCAGGTCGCGCAGCGCCTGGGGGATGTCGTAATCGTAGACCGACGGATCGTCCTTGGCGATGATGCCGTCCAAAGTCGTCTGCGGCTCGTGGTACGTGCCGTCGGCATACTCGTAGCCGGCCACCGAACCGTAGGCCACGCGCAGCGTCAGGTTGGCATCGGGGAACATATCGCCCTCGCGGCCGCACAGCGCGGCCCAGCGGCGCAGCCCCGTCACATAGTCGGCGTACAGCTCGCTCATGCGGGCGCTGTTGAAGTTGCGGAGCGACTCGGTGCCGAGCTGCGCCACGATTTCGCGCCCCAGCCGTTCGATGCCGCCTTTCAGCGCCGTCAGTTCGGCATGCGCGGGATCGTTCGCCGCCAGTTCGAAGATGCGGTCCGCATAGGCCTTCGCGCTGCCGCAGCGCGCCACTCCGGCCTCGAACTCCGGAATCGCCGGCAGCATCGTATTGCGCGCGGCATACTCCTCGAACACCAGCTCGTAGAGCGCCCGCTCCACGGGCCGGCGCCGTGCGAAGAGCGGATCGTTCCGCTCCTCCGCGGAATAGCCGTAGGCCACCGTCCGCAGCGTCTCGGCCAGCAGCTCGCGCGTGTAGTAGTAGGGCAGCGCGCGGGCGAACTCCCGCCGCAGTTCGGCCAGCACCTCGTGGTACTCGCCGTACCCCGCATCGCCCATCGCATGCGCGAAGAGCGCCTCGGACTCCTGCTTCCGGCGGTAGGTGTCGAGCCGCTCGAGCCCCAGCACCTCGCCCTGCCACTTCTTCCAGGCGTTGGCGATGTTGGCATGCTTGGCGGCATAGTGGATGCGCAGCGCCGGATCGCTCCGCTGCGCGGCCGCGATCAGATCGAGCCGCGCCGTGCGGACAGCGATCTTCATCGGGTCGGAGCACTCCTGGACGTACTTCACCACGTCCGACAGGATATACTGCTGCGTGTTGCCCGGGAAGCCGTAGATCATCGTGAAATCGCCCTCGCGCACCCCCTGGGTCGAGATGGCGAAGTGGCGCGCCGGCCGGTAGGGCACGTTGTCCGCCGCATAGGCCGCCGGTTCGTTGTCCGCACCGGCATAGATCCGGAACACCGAGAAGTCGCCCGTGTGGCGGGGCCAGATCCAGTTGTCGGTGTCGCCGCCGAACTTGCCGATCGACGAAGGCGGTGCGGCCACCAGCCGCACGTCGTCGTACTGCCGGTAGACGAACAGGAAGTGCTGCGTGCCGTAGTACATCGGCTCCACCGACGCACGATAGCCCTTGCCCTCCCGCCGGGCCGCCTCGGCGATCGACTGGGCCGTCTCGCCCGCCGCGAGGCGGTCGGTCACGTCCTCCATGCGCACCAGGAACCGGACGTAGACCCCCTCGGCCGGCAGCTCCTCGGCCCGCGACCGCGCCCAGAATCCGTGCGTCAGGAAATCGTTCTCCACGCTCGACAGGGCCTGGATGGCCCCGTAGCCGCAGTGGTGGTTGGTCAGCAGCAGCCCCTCGCCCGACACGAGTTCGCCCGTGCAGCCGCCGTTGAAGAGCACCACGGCATCCTTCATCGAGGCCCGGTTGACGGAATAGATGTCCTCCGCCGTGAGGCGGAACCCTTTGGCGCGCATGTCGTCGATGCGCTGTCCGATGAGGCTCGGGAGCCACATGCCCGGATCGGCCGCCGCAGTCCGCAGGGCCGCGGCCGCGAGCAAGGTCAGTAAGATACGTTTCATCATTCGAAAAAAATAGGTTCTCAATTCATCCCGACCGCCCCGCCGCTCCTCCGGCCACAGCCTCCGCAGCGGCCCGAACGGCCGTCCGCCGTCTTCGCAAGCCGCAGGCCGACCCGGTCTTCGTACGGCCGCGGCCGGCACCCCGCCGCATGTCCGCGGCCCGGCCGTTCCGCCGCGGGCCCGCAGGATCCGGATAGGGAGGGCGGGTCCCTACGGTTCTTCCGTATTCCCCCGCATCAGGTCATCGGCGAAGCGGTCCAGTTCGGCATAGACCCGCTGCACGGGCAGCCCCATGACGTTGTAGAACGAACCGTCGATGCGTTCGATGGCCACATAGCCGATCCACTCCTGGATGCCGTAGGACCCCGCCTTGTCGTAGGGGCGGAACGTGTCGACGTAGTAGGCGATCTCCTCCTCGACAAGCCGGCGGAACGCGACGCGGCTCTCGGCCGAGAAGCTGCGCCGGCGGCCGGCCGTGCGGAGCGTAACGCCCGTGACGACCGTATGGCAGGCTCCCGACAGCAGCCGGAGCATGCGCACGGCATCCTCGCGGTCGCGGGGCTTGCCGAGGATCTCGCCGCCGGCGATGACCACCGTATCGGCCGTCAGCAGGATCTCGTCCGCCTCGAGCGCCCGCGGGAATCCGTCGCTCTTGAGCCGCGAGAGGTATTCGGGCACTTCGGCGGCGGGCATGCCGGCGGGATAGCGCTCCTCGACCTCGTAGCGCGGAGCCGTTTCGTAACGGAGTCCGCTGCCCGTCAGCAGTTCGCGGCGGCGGGGCGACTGCGACGCGAGCAGCAGTCGGTAGGGATGCAGTTTGTCGTGCAGAAGCATACGCAGGTGGTTTTTTCGGTGTCGCGGCAAGGTCGTTCCGTGTCGTCAGCGAATGTCGAAGTCGAGCAGCGTGCGCCCCTCCAGCGTCGCAACCAGGTTCTCGCCCGGCCGCACGGGGCCCGCGCCGGCCGGCGTGCCCGTAAAGAGCAGATCGCCCATGCGCAGCGTCATATACTGCGACACGTGGGCGATGAGCCGGTCGACCGTGAAAAGCATCGCCGCGGTGTCGCCGCGCTGCCGCACCTCGCCGTCGACCGCCAGTTCGAACCGCAGCCGCTGCACGTCGCCGCCCAGTTCGGCCAGCGGCACGAAGCGCGGCGCGAGCGCTGCCGAGTAGTCGAACGCCTTGCAGCACTCCCAGGGCAACCCCTCGTCCATCGCGCGGCGCTGCAGGTCGCGGGCCGTGAAGTCGATGCCCAGCCCCACTTCGTCGTAATAGCGGTGTGCGAAGCGCTCGTCGATGTGCTTGCCCACGCGGTTGATCCGCACGACCAGCTCGCACTCGTAATCGAACCGCTGCGCGAACGACGGCACGTAGAACGGATCGTTGTTGCGCAGCAGCGCCGTATCGGGCTTCAGGAAAAAGACCGGCCCGGCCCCTCCCGCGACGGTGTCTCCCGGCTCGGCGGCGGCATCGGCATAGTTGCGCGCGATACAGATGATCTTCATTGCTCTCGTTTTTTTACCAAGGTTCCGCCGCACCGTTCCGCGGCCGCAGCCGTTTGCGCAGCAGAATCATATCTCTCAGTTCGACCCCCTCCTCGACGATCGGACGGTCGTAGTTGTCGGTGAAGAACCGCTCCCGACGGCCGTACGCGCGGAATCCGCACGCCCGGTAGAACGCGAGCGTCGAGGGCGTTTCGCCCGTGCCGAGCGTCAGCCATGCGCCCCGGCGGCGATAGCGCCACGCCACGCAGGCCAGCATGCGGCGGCCGTAGCCCTGCCTGCGGAACGGAGCCGCGACGGCGAGGTTCTTCACCTCGAAGCGGCCGCCGCCCTCGTCCGTGACGGCGCAGACGACGATCGTGCGGCCCCGGCGGCGGCAGACGTAGAGCTCCGCCCGGTCGAGGTAGCGGCGGATCATCCGCTCCGACTCGTCGCCCTCCAGCAGCAGCGGCAGGAAACGCTCCTTGCCGCGGCGTACGCGGCGCGCGGCGGCGCACATGTCGTAGCGCCGGGCCGCGACGGCCCCCGCCAGCAACAGGCCGACGGGCAGCACGAGCAGCCACCGCCCCGCCGCGGTGCCGGCCAGCGGCAGCCCGGCGAGCGTCAGGAGCGCCGAAAGGCGGCACAGCCGCGCGAGGAACCGCCCGGCACCCCGGATATCGACGGCCTCGCGCCGCGCGGGCGGCATGGTATTGTAGCCCGACAAGGTCTGCGGCCAGCGGACGACGAACGCACCGAGAAGCCACCATACGGCGGCCATGAGCAGATACGGCAACCGCTCCATGTCCGTCAGTCGCCGTTTCCGGTTCCAAGCAGCTCCCCGACCATCCGCCGCGCGAAACGCCGGCTGGCGCCGGCTTCGCCGATGACGGCGCGCAGCTCGTCGAAGTCGGCGAGCATCCGTTCGCGCTTCGGACCGCCCTCGAGGATGGCGCGCAGCTCGGTCGCAGCCTCGGTCGCGTCGAGCGACGACTGGATGATCTCCCGCACGGCCTCGCGGCCCAGATTGAGGTTCACCAGCGAGACGTAGGGCACCTTCAGAACATAGGGGCGCAGCCGCACCTGCCACCCGTAGGTGCGGTAGACCACCACCTCGGGCACGTTCAGCAGCGCCGTTTCGAGCGTCGCCGTGCCCGAGGTCACCACGGCGGCCTCGGCGGCACGGAGCGTCTCGTAGGTCTGGTCGCAGACGTAGCGGATGCCGCTGCCGGCCATGTACCGCTCATAGAGCGCCCGGTCGATCCACGGAACGCCCGCCACGACGAACTGCCGGTCGGGGAAACGGCGCGACAGCTCGGCCATCAGCGGGAGGTTGTCGCGGATCTCGGCGCGGCGGCTGCCTGCGAGCAGCGCCACGATGGGGCGTCCGTCGAGTCCGTTGCGGCGTCGGAACTCCTCGGGCGAGGGCAGCTCCCCGCAGCGCGCCGCGAGGGCGTCGACCAGCGGATTGCCTTCGAAGACGGGCTCGATGCCATGGCGGGCGAAATAGGCCCGCTCGAAGGGAAAAATGCAGTAGAGCCGGTCGACATAGCGGCGGATCGCCTTGACACGGTGCTCGCGCCAGGCCCACACCTTGGGCGCTATATAGTAGAACGTGCGGATGCCGCACTCGTGGGCGAAGCGGGCCATCTTCATGTTGAAGCCCGGATAGTCGATCAGAATCAGCACATCGGGCGCAAAGGCCGCGACGTCGGCCCGGCACTCCTTCATCTGCCGCGAGATGGTGCGCAGATTGAGCAGCACCTGCACGATGCCGAAGAACGACGTCTCGCGGTAGTGCTTCGCCAGATTTCCGCGCCCGCCCGCCTCGGCCATCATGTCGCCGCCCCAGAAGCGGAACTCGGCCTGCGGATCGGCCTCCTTCAGCCCGCGGATCAGATTCGCCCCGTGCAGGTCGCCCGAAGGCTCGCCGGCGATCAGATAATATTTCATAACATCGGAATTAGCAGTCCGTAACTTCTTTCTCCCGCAGCGGTCCCGGGCCGCGTCCGCCGACGGACGGATCCGGCCGCCGCGCACCTCCGCCCCGGCTCAAAGCCCGTCGGAGTCGCCGAGCAGGTCGGGCCGCAGCCGCCGGGTGCGCTCCAGCGCCTGCTCCTCCTGCCACGCCTCGATCCGGGCGAAGTTGCCCGAAAGCAGCACGTCGGGCACGCGCCAGCCGCGGAACTCGGCCGGACGGGTGTAGACCGGCGGGGCGAGCAGGTCGTCCTGGAAACAGTCCGTCAGGGCCGACGACTCGTCGCCGATGGCGCCCGGAACGAGCCGCACCACCGAATCGGCAATGACGCAGGCCGCCAGTTCGCCGCCCGTGAGCACATAGTCGCCGATCGATATTTCGCGCGTGACCAGATGCTCGCGGATGCGGTGGTCGATGCCCTTGTAGTGGCCGCAGAGAATGATGATGTTGCGGAGCGTCGACAGGCGGTTGGCCTCGTGCTGGTCGTAGCGCACGCCGTCGGGCGAAGTGTAGACGATCTCATCGTACGGACGCTCCGCCTGCAGCTTCTCGACCAGTTCGAAGACCGGTTCGCACTTCATCACCATGCCGGCTTCGCCGCCGAACGGATAGTCGTCGGTGGTCTTGCGGCGGTCGTGGGCGTAGTCGTGCAGGTTGTGCACGACAATCTCGACCAGCCCCTTCTCCTGCGCGCGGCGCAGGATCGACTCGTTGAGCGGCGAGGTCATCAGCTCGGGAACGGAAGAGATGATATCTATACGCATAGGCAATCAAACGATAAACGGTTCATGTGTTACGGCCGGCCGGATCCGCCGGGCGCCGGGCGCGGATCCGCGACGAAGACGATGTCCTTGCCGCAGGCCGGGGCGAGCGGCACGCGGCGGCCGCCGTCGAGCGTGTAGCCCGCATAGCCCATTTCGCGGAACAGGGCGACGATCTGCGGGCGGTTGTCGCCGCCGGTCTCGATGAGCACCGTGGGGCGGAACCGCTCCAGCAGCGGACGCAGCTCGCGCATGACGTGCAGCTCGTAGCCCTCGATGTCGCACTTGACGAAGTCGAGCCGCGTCAGCCCCGCGAACAGCTCGCTGCCGCGGCGCATCTCGGCGTCGAACGACACGCAGGCCTCGGCGCCGCTCTCGTCGACATAGTTCTGCCCCGTGCCGAAGTAGCCCGTCGTGCGGGCCGAATCGTTCGACATGCGGATGCGGCGGTTCTCCTCGCCCAGGGCATAGGGCAGGATCTCGACGTTGCGGCAGCCGCGCAGGTTGCGGCGCAGCACGCGGCCGATGACCGGCACGGGCTCCACGGCGTAGACCCGGCCCGAAGGGCCCGCCAGCTCCGCCAGCGGACGGGCGTAGTAGCCGAGGTTGGCGCCGATGTCGATGCAGACATCGCCTTCGCGGACCAGCTCCGGCAGGTGGTAGACATACTCCGTGGCGGGCGACCGCCGGCCGATGCCCAACCGCCGGAAGAGGAAGAAGAGCCGGCTCACCGCGCGCAGGTAGCCCTCCAGCGGGAGCAGACGGTAGAGAATCCTGTGAATCGTTTTTTCCACGTGTTTCGAAAATGGTTCGACATCGCGGCGGAGCGGCTCCGGGACCGGTGTCCCGCCGCCGTCCGGTCCCGAAGGCCGCACGGCCGGCGATGTCCGGTCAGTCATTGCGGTAGTTCACCTCGTCGTTGAGCACCTCGACGACGAAGGGGTTGTAGAGCGTCTCGTGTCCGAGCGTCGTTTCGGGCCCGTGGCCCGGGCACACCCGCACCTCGTCGCCCAGCGGGAGGAGCTTCTCCAGAATCGACCGCATGATCCACGAATAGTCGCCGCCCGGCAGATCGGTCCGGCCGATCGACTCGCGGAAGAGCGTGTCGCCGGTGAAGAGCGTCTTCGACTCCGGTTCGTAGAGCGACACATGGCCCGGCGTATGGCCCGGCGTGGGGATCACCCGCAGCGCCGTGCGGCCGAAGCGCACCTCGGGCGTCCGCTCCAGATCGATGTCGGGCGCCGACGGCATCGGGCCGATCTTCACTCCGAAAAGGCTCCCGCTCACGGCGGCGTTCTCGAGCAGGAAGCTGTCTTTCGACGACATGGCGAAGGGCACGCCGTACCTCCGGCGCACGAACTCCACCCCCAGCGCATGGTCGAAATGGCCGTGCGTGTTGACCGCCAGGACGGGGTTCAGGCCGTGTTCGGCGATGAAACGCTCCAGGGCGGCGTTCTCGCGCTCCGAAGCGTTGCCGGCGTCGATCACCGCGCACTCCGCCGTGTCGTCCCACACGACGTAGGTGTTCTCCTGAATGGGATTGAACTGCAAACAAGCGATATTCATAGGCTGCATGTCGAACGTGTCTCGGGGCGGTCTCCGCCGCCCGCAATCGTGAATGTTAGGAGCAAAGATAGTGTATTTTGCGGGATTTTGCCTACCTTTATGACCCGATAAACGGATTCCGAAATGAAACGACTGCTTTTGACGCTCGCCTGCAGCGCATTGCTGTGCGGCGCCGCGCAGGCCGCCGAGCCGGCCTACCGCACCGAATGCGACATCGCCTACCGCTCCGAGGCGCCGGACGCCTACGCCGCCGAGCGCTGCCTTCTCGACCTCTACCTGCCGACCGGCGCGGAGGGATTCGCCACGGTGATCTGGTACCACGGCGGCGGTCTGACCGGCGGACACAAGGAGATTCCGGCCGCCCTCAGGGAGAAGGGATTCGCCGTCGCCGGCATCAACTACCGCCTCGCGCCGCGCGCGAAGGTCGCCGACTGCGTCGACGACGCGGCCGCGGCGGCCGCCTGGGTGGTGCGGCACATCGCCGAATACGGAGGCGACCCGGCGAAGGTCTTCCTGGCGGGCCATTCGGCCGGCGGCTACCTCACCTCGATGATCGGGCTCGACAAACGGTGGCTGGGGCGCTACGGCATCGACCCCGACACGACCTTCGTGGCGATGATCCCCTACAGCGGACAGGTCGTCACCCACTTCTCGCACCGCAAGGAGTTGGGCATCCCCGACACGCAGCCCCTCGTCGACGACATGGCCCCGCTGGCCCACGTGCGGCCCGACTGCGTGCCGATGCTGATCCTCTCGGGCGACCGCGAACTGGAGATGCTGGGCCGCTACGAGGAGAACGCCTATTTCTGGCGCATGATGCGCGTGGCGGGCCATCGGGACGTGCAGCTGCTCGAGTTCGACGGCTTCGACCACGGCAAGATGCCCCAGGCCGGCCACTTCGTCGCCGTGCGCTACATCCGCGAACGGCTGCGCGCACGCGAAAACGCGAACGAAAGGAAATGACACCCACGCCTTCGGGCATCCATTTTGCGAATCATCCGGATATGAACCGACCGCACCTCGCGGCGACCCTCGCCGCGCTGCTCGCCGGGCTTGCCCTCACGAGCTGTTCGCTGCTGAAATTCACCATCTCCTCGGGCGACGAGCCGCTCCCGAAGGAGCAGATGCGCCTGCGCACCATGACCCGCGGCTTCTACTACGACCTCACGAACGAGGTGGCCCGCACGGCCGACTCGATCGCGGCCGCCGCCCCGCGCACCTCGACCAAGCTGGCCGCCATCCGCTGGAAGATCGACGCCACGCGCGCGGCCTCCTCGGCGGCGTTGCAGACGCTCCCCGAGGTGGCGCTGGCCGACACGTGGATCTTCTGCCGGAGCATGGAGCGCTATTTCGACGCACAACCCGACTCGCTGCTCTTCGACGCGCAGACGCCCCTGGCCCGCGATGCCGCGGCTCGGCTGGCCCGCCGCGCCCGGCGGCTGGCCGAGGAGCTGCTGAGCGGCGAACGCTACGAACTCATGGAGCGCTTCGTCGACCGTTACCTCGAGCTCAATCCGCCGGAGAAGGGCGAACCCGCCGCAGCCGACACCTCGCTGGCCTGGATCGAGTTTCTCGAAGCGAACGGTCTCGAGGCCGATCTGGCGACCGGCACCGTCGCCGAGGTGCTGGCCGATGCGAGCGACAAGGTCTCGGGGCAGAGCCGCCAGCTGGTCAACAGCGTCGGCTGGTCCAAACAGATGCTCGAACTGCGGATGGAGCAGGACAGCCTCCGGACGCGCCTGGGCGCGCAGCTGGATTCGCTCGAGCGCGGATTCGAGCGGCTGGTGGTCGTCGCCGAACACATGCCCGAGATCTCCGACCACCTGCTCGAAGAGATCCGCGCGCAGGCCACGCAGCTCATCCGGACGCTCAACTACAGCGTCGACAACGCCTTCATGCAGTTCGACGGCCAGCGCACGGCGCTCGAGCACTACATCACGACCGAGCGGCAGGCGGTGATCGACCAGCTGCACCGCGCGGCCGAGGAGACCGTGCAGACGGCGCTGGACGCCGTGCCGGGGATGATCGGCCGCATCGTCTTCTACGTGGTCGCGGGGCTGGTCGTGCTGCTGGGCCTCCCCTTCCTGGCGGGCTTCTGGCTCGGAGGCCTGCGACAGAAGCTCCGGCATGCCCGCGAAAAAACCGGCGCACCGCGACAATAATTCGCGAATCTTGCGATTTGTTCCTACCTTTGCACCCCCAAAGAAGAGAAACCTATGGCTCGCAAAAAAGCAAACTACCCCCTGCTCGAGGGACTCGAGATCACCACGCTGGCCGCCGAAGGCAAGGCGATGGGCCGCTGGAACGACCAGGTGGTCTTCGTGCCGATGACCGTCCCGGGCGACGTGGTCGACGTGCAGATCCGGCTCAAGCGCCGCCGTTTCATGGAGGGCTACGTCGTGCGCTACGTGAAGAAGTCGCCGCTCCGCACCGAGCCGTTCTGCGAACATTTCGGGGTGTGCGGCGGCTGCAAATGGCAGAACCTCCCCTACGAAGAGCAGCTCCGCTTCAAGACCGAACAGGTGCGCGACCAGCTGACGCGCATCGGCAAGGTCGAGCTGCCCGACGTCGCCCCCTGCCTGGGGTCCGCGCAGACGCGCTTCTACCGCAACAAGCTCGAATTCACCTTCGCCGAGCGGCGCTGGCTCACCTACGAGGAGGTGGCCGCAGCGGGCGAGATCGACGCGGCGCCGGCGCTCGGCTTCCATATTCCGGGGATGTTCGACAAGGTGCTCGACATCCGCCGCTGCTGGCTCCAGCCCGACCCGTCGAACGACATCCGCCTGGAGGCCAAGCGCTTCTGCATCGAGCACGACTACACGTTCCACAACGCCCGCGAACACCGGGGGCTGATGCGCAACCTCGTGATCCGCACCGCCTCCACGGGCGAGGTGATGGTTGTCGCGGTCTTCGGCGAGGAGGATCTTCCGCGGATCGAGGCGCTGCTCGACCACCTGGCGGAGCGGTTCCCGGCGATCACGTCGCTGTTCTACGTCGTCAACACCAAGTGGAACGACTCGACGGGCGACCTCGATCCGGTCCGCTACCGCGGCAAGGACCACATCATCGAACAGATGGAGGGGCTGCGCTTCAAGGTGGGGCCCAAATCGTTCTACCAGACCAACTCCGGCCAGGCCTACGAGCTCTACAAGGTGGCGCGCGACTTCGCCGACCTACGGCCGGACGAGGTGCTCTACGACCTCTACACCGGCACGGGCACCATCGCCAACTTCTGTGCGGCGCGCTGCCGCCGGGTGGTGGGCATCGAATACGTGCCCGAAGCCATCGAGGACGCGAAGGCCAACTCGCAGCTCAACGGCATCGGCAACACGGCGTTCTATGCGGGCGACATGAAAGAGGTGCTGAGCGACGCGTTCGTCGCGGCGCACGGCCGCCCCGACGTGGTGATCATCGAGGTCATCCTGCGCGCCGCGCCCGACCGCATCGTCTACGTGAGCTGCAACCCCGCCACGCAGGCCCGCGACCTGGCGCTGC
>CAOJSG010000050.1 GCA_948442615.1 uncultured Alistipes sp. | reverse complement strand
TGCCCTACGAATACTACGAAAAATACCGCGTGCGCAAATACGGCTTCCACGGCACCAGCCACAAATTCGTCGCCAAGCGGGGCGCCGAGCTGGCCGGCCTGGACTTCGGACACGCGAAGATCATCACCTGCCACATCGGAAACGGCGGTTCGGTGACGGCCGTGCTCGACGGCAAATCGTTCGACACCTCGATGGGCTTCTCGCCGCTCGACGGTCTGGTGATGGGCACGCGCTGCGGCCAGGTGGACGCCAGCGCCATCACTTTCATCGGCGCGAAGGAGGGCATGAGCTATGCCGAGCTGGACAACATGATGAACAAGCAGTCGGGTGTCCTGGGCCTCACGGGGCTGTCGAGCGACATGCGCGACATCGACCGCGCCTACGACGAGGGCAACGAACGGGCCATCACGGCGCGCGACATGTACTACGGCCGCATCAAGAAGTTCGTGGGCCAGTACGCGGCCGAAATGGGCGGCGTGGACCTGATCGTCTTCACGGGCGGCGTGGGCGAGAACTCGTCCGAGATGCGCGAATACGTCTGCTCGGGGCTCGAGTTCATGGGCGTGCGGTTCGACCGCGAAGCCAACAAGGGCGCCCGCGGCGTGGACAAGATCCTCTCGGCCGCCGATTCGAAGGTGAAGGTCGCCGTCGTCGCCACCGACGAGGAGCTGGTGATCGCCACCGATACCTACAACCTGGTGAAATAACGCCGGCGACAGTCCGGTAATCGACTTACAAAACGTTATAATACAATGATTCAACATCTTACGGAAATCGTCGAAGAGGCGAGAAAGAGAGGCAAAAAACGGCTGGCCGTCGCCTACGGACAGGATTCGCACACGCTGGAGGCGGTCTACAACGCCTACAAGGAGGGGCTCGTAGAACCGACGCTCTACGGCGATAAGACCGTCATCGAACAGGTCTGCGCCGAGAACGGCATCGACATCGCCGCTTTCAACATCGTCGACGAGAAGGTCGACACGAAATGCGTGCAGCAGGCCGTGGCGGCCGTCGTCGCCGGCAATGCCGACGTGCTGATGAAGGGACTGGTCTCGACCGACAAGTACATGCGCGGCATCCTGAACAAGGAGGCCGGGCTGTTCCCGCCGAAAGGCGTGCTGAGCCACGTTTCGATCGTCGAGATGCCCTGCTACCACAAGCTGCTCGTGATCTCCGACGTGGCGGTGATTCCGCTGCCCGACTTCAAGCAGAAGCAGAAGCAGATCGGCTACCTGTGCCAGACGGCCAAGCTGCTGGGCATCCGCACGCCGAAGATCGCCTGCATCGCACCGTCGGAGCAGGTACTTCCCAACGTCGTCTCCTCGACCGAAGGGGCGCTGCTGGCCAAGATGGCCGACCGCGGACAGCTGGGCGACGTCATCGTCGACGGACCGCTGTCGCTCGACGTGGCGCTCTACAAGGAGGTGGCCGAGCACAAGAAGGTGAAAGGTTCGTCCGTGGCGGGCGATCCCGACTGCCTGCTCTTCCCCAACCTCGAGTCGGCCAACGTCTTCTTCAAGTCGACGACGCATCTGTGCGGCGGCGAGCTGGCAGCCATGGTCATGGGTACGAAGGTTCCCTGCGTGCTCACCTCGCGCGGCGACACGAGCCGGACGAAGCTCTTCTCGATCGCCCTGGCCTGCCTGGCGGCGAAGTGATCCGCCGACCGACAAACCGAAACCTCACCTATCCGACTCAAACTTCTATGGGATTCAAAATCTTAGCCATCAATCCCGGATCGACCTCCACGAAGATCGCGCTCTACGACGACGAGCGCTCTTTGTGGGAGGAGATTCTGCGTCACACGACCGACGAGATTTCGCGTTTTGCCGATGTCATCGACCAGCTGGACTGGCGTCGGGGACTGATTCTCACGGCCCTGCGCGAGCAGGGATGCGACATCAAGGAGCTCTCGGTCGTCATCGGCCGCGGAGGGCTCGTCCGCCCCGTTCCGGCCGGCGTCTACGAGGTCAACTCGCGCATGCGCTACGACTTGCGTAACGCGCCGCGCAAACACGCCTGCAACCTGGGCGGCCTCCTGGCCGCGCAGATCGCCCACATGGCGGGGCCCCACGTCAAGGCCTACATCGCCGACCCGCCGGTGGTCGACGAGATGGACGACGTGGCCCGCATCACGGGCATGCCCATGTGTCCGCGCAAGCCGATCTTCCACGCACTGAACCAGAAGGCCATCGCCCGTCTGCACTGCGAACGCACGGGGCGCGTCTACGAGAAATCGAATCTGATCGTCGCCCACCTGGGCGGCGGCATCTCGGTGGCCGCACACCGCCAGGGCCGGATCGTCGACGTGAACAACGCACTCGACGGCGACGGTCCGTTCGCTCCCGACCGGGCCGGGTCGATCCCTTCGAGCGAGCTGATAAAGGCCTGTTTTTCGGGACAATACTCGGAGGAGGAGCTTCAGAAGTTCGTTTCGAGCAAGGGAGGTCTGGTGGCCTATCTGGGCACGAACTCCGTCATTCAGGTCATGGAGCGGATCGCCGCGGGCGACCAGCGCGCCCGGAAGATGATGGATGCCATGTGCTACAACATCGCCAAGCAGATCGGGGCCATGGCCGCGGCGCTCTGCGGCGAGGTGGACGGCATCCTGCTCACGGGCGGCATCGCCTACAACGCGCCGGTCACCGACTACATCCGCGAACGGTGCTCGTTCATCGCCCCCGTCACGGTCTACCCCGGCGAGAACGAACTGGAGACGCTCATGCAGAACGCACTGGTCGTCCTCCGGGGCATCATCGTCCCGAAGGTCTACATGTAGCCCGCCTGCCGGATCCAGCGAACGCACGCAGCCCGTCCGATCGACGATCGGACGGGCTGCGTCATTCATCGGTTCCTCTCCGACGGCCGGCTACGCGCCGCCGTACGGCCGCTTCGCCGTCTGCCGGCGCACCAGCGCGACCATTTCGCGGTAGGCCTCGAGCCGGAACGCGGCCGAGAGCCCCCAGTAAACCGTCACGCCCGCGACGATCTTCGCCGTGAGCCGCAGCCACGCATCCGCCTCTCCGACCCAACGGCCGACGGCCGCCACCGCCAGGTACATGAGCGCGGTCGTCAGCGCCACGGGCAGCAGCGTCCGCAGGAAGCGGCCGAAAGTCAGTGCCGTGAAGCGGGTCGTGGCCGCGAAGTTGATCGCCAGCTCGCCGCAGGCGATCGCCACCAGCCCCCACACCACAGCTGTCACGCTGCGAGGAATCGTCACGGCGAACACGACGGTCATGACCGCCTTCTTCACGATCTCGAGCCGCACGACGATACGTCCGTCGCTGCGCACCTTCAGCACGTTGTAGGCCACCGTCGCCACCGGATAGAAAAGTCCCGTCAGGCAGAGCACCCGGAAATAGGGCACCGTGGGCATCCATTCGGGACCGAGGAAAAGCTCGAAAAAATCGCCGGCCACCGCCACCAGCCCCGCCACCACGGGAAACATCACGTAGGCCACCGTCATCGCCACCTGGCGGTAGCTCTCGGCCAGTTTGGCCGGCTGTCCGCCGATCTGCGCGAGCGCCGGGAAGGTCACCGCCTGGACGGACTGCATGGTCGAGGCGACGGGCAGATCCTTCAGCTTCTGCGCCTGGTCGAAATAGCCCAGCACGCTCGAAGGATAGAGTTTGCCGAGGAAAAACTGCGGAATCTTGTTATAGAGCGTCGCGATCAGATCGGTCGCCATCAGGCTCAGGCTGTAGGGAGCCATCCGCCGCAGCGCCCCCGGCTCGCGGGGTGCCGTAGGCCGCCAGTCGCTGCACCGCCACATCAGCCCCGTGCGGACCGCCATCGCCGCGACGCGCTGCCCCACGAAGCTCCACAGGCCGCAGCCGCTCACAGCCAATGCCACGGCCACGACGCCGCTCACGACCGACGACGCGAAGACGATCTTGGACATCGAAGCGAACCGCATCTGGCGCGTGAGCATCGTGTTCTGGATCACGCACAGCGCATTGATCGGCAGCAGCAGGAAGAAGACGGGGGCGACGACGGCCACCGAAGGCATCGCATAGAAGCGGGCTATCACCGGCGAGAGCAGCGTCAGCGCGAGGTAGAGCGCCACCGAAATGCGTACATTGAACAGAAACGCCGCCTTGTACTCGCCCGGCGCCGGGTTCTCGCGGCGGATCAGCGCCTGCGAAAAGCCGCTGTCCACCACGATCAGCGCCACGGCGGCAATGGCCGTGAGGATGCCCCACGCTCCCAGGTCGGAAGGGGTCAGGTGCCTCAGGACGAGGATGCTCACCCCCGCCTGCAACAGCATCGAAGCGACCTTTTCGCCCACGCTCCACGCCATGCTGCGCGCCACCTTATGTTTGAGTTCGCTGTTCACTTCGGGTTCGTTTCATGTTCCGCCCCACCCGGCCCACCCGGGCATCCGCCGGACCGTTCGTTCCCGCAGGCTCGACGCAGGGCCGATGCCGCAGCGACGAAACGCGCCGATCCGCCGCCCTATCCGGCATGCGGCCCGACCGCATGCGGAACCGCGCACCGGCAGTCCTGCGGCCTCCGCCCCGGCGGCTCTCCGCTCAGGGACGCTGCTGCGAGGCGATCGCCTCGTTGCGCCGCCGGATGTTGGCCACATTCGCCAGCTCGACGTAGGACGCTCCGCCGTCGGGACCGAAACTGCCCCCGACGATAGCCAGCAGATCCTCGCCGGACAGTTTCCCGTACTGGTCGATGTAGTCCAGCGCATCGATCAGGAAATGGTATTTGTCGCGCAGCTCCTGGTTGCGCAGAATGGGAACCACCCCGTACGACAGGGCCAGAATCCGCTGTGCGTGCAGCTGGTAGCAGACCGCCAACACCATCTTCTGCCCCCGGAACGCCGCCAGGTAGCGCCCCGTACGCCCCGTCTTGGTATCCAGGACAACGTATTTCACCGGCAGATTGGTCGAAGCGCGCACGGCCGAACGGGCCAGCTGCGCCGTGATCTCGTGATTCACCGACACCATGTCCATGTCGATCATGGGCTTGAAATGGTCTTCGTCGCGTTCGATCTCGCGGGCGATGCGGGCCATCGTCTCGACGGCGGCCGCAGGATAGTCGCCCATGGCCGTCTCGTCGCTCAGCATCACGGCGTCGACGCGTTCGTAGATCGCACTGGCCACGTCGCTCACCTCGGCGCGCGTCGGGCGGGGGTTCTTGACCATCGAATAGAGCATCTGCGTGGCGATGATGACCGGGCGCTTGGCCGCGATGCACTTCTCCACGATGCGGCGCTGCGTGTTGGGAATCACCTCGGCCGGCAGCTCCACACCCAGGTCGCCGCGCGCCACCATGATCCCGTACGACGCCTCGATGATCTCGTCGATGTTGTCCAGCCCCTCCTGGTTCTCGATCTTGGAGATGATCTTGATCGGGCTGCCGTGCGCATCGAGAATATCCTGCACGGCCCGCACGTCGCGGGCGCTGCGCACGAACGAATGGGCGATGAAGTCGACGCCGCTGCGCACGGCCCACTCGATGAAGCGGCGGTCCTTCTCGGTGACCGAGGGCAGGTCGATCGAGACGCCGGGCACGTTGACGCTCTTGCGCGAACGCATGCTGCCTCCGGTCACGAACTCGCAGAGCAGCTCCTCCTCGTCCTTCCCGACGACCCGGATCTCCATTTCGCCGTCGGCGATCAGCATCCGCGCCCCCACCGGAATATCCCGCACGATGCCCGGCACGTTCATGTAAACCGTCGTGCGCGTGGTCCGGTCGTCGCCTTTCGATCCGCGCACGCGCACCCTGTCGCCCGCCCGGAAGTTGATGCAGTTGCCGCACTCGTCGGCCAGCGTCGTCACCCGGATCTCGGGGCCCTTCGTGTCGATCATGATCGGAATGGCGTTATTCACGCGATGCACCGTCTCGACGATGCGCGATGCGCCCTCCTCGGTCACATGGGCCGAATTGATCCGCACCACGTCCATTCCCGCATCGGACAGTTCGCGCACGAACTCCTCCGTGCAGCGGAAATCGGACATCGTCGCCACGATCTTCGTCTTTTTCATCTTGTACATAAAACTCACATTTTTTCGGTTCTCGATCGCATCCGTCGTCCCGCGCCGCGCTCCGGTCGGATGCCTCCCCGGACAAAGGCCGCAGCGCTCCCGGCCGGGCTAAGCGCGCGCCTGCGGATCCCGCACGATCTCCAGCAGCGCCCGCACGCCCAGTTCGTAGGACAGAAGGCCGAAGCCCATGATCGAACCCGCCGCGACCGGAGCCAGCAGCGAGACATGGCGGAACTCCTCGCGCGCCAGGATGGAGGAGATATGCACCTCGACCACGGGCACGCGCACGGCCGCCACGGCGTCGCGCAGCGCCACCGACGTGTGCGTATACCCCCCGGCGTTGAGCACGACGCCGGCGTACGTCCCTTCGGCACGATGCAGGGCATCGATCAGCTCGCCCTCGATGTTGGACTGGAAACAGGCGAATTCCGTCTCCGGGAAACGCCCGCGCAGACGGTCCATCAGCCCGTCGAACGTCTCCGTTCCGTAGACATCGGGGTCGCGCCGGCCCTGTAGATTGAGGTTGGGGCCATTCAGAATCAACAGTTTCATCGTTCGCACACATTGTCGTGCGGCCGGGGCCGCACCGTTTCGCAGACAAAGATAACGATATTTCGAGAAATTTTAATAACTTTGACCTCCGACCGAACAAAACCATGACAAATAACCGCCCGCCCGTCGTCCGTTCTTCCGATCCATGCACCGACAATTCGCATGCCATCGTCCGGACGGCCGCATCGGACGCCCGAACGGGAGAAACCGGCGCTGACGCTGCGCGCAGGGCGCTCCCGATCCCCGGCTCCGACAACCGCACCGCCCTATGACCGAATTCGGACTCATCGACCGCATCCGCGACCTGACCGCCGCCCTTCCGTCCAACGGATTCGAAGGCATCGGCGACGACTGCGCCGTACTGCCGCTCGGCAACGGCGAATCGCTCGTCTTCACCTCCGACCTGCTGGTCGAGGAGGTGCACTTCCTGCGCCGCGCCACGTCGGCGCGCGAGCTGGGCGGCAAGGCGCTGGCCGTGAATCTGAGCGACGTGGCGGCCATGGGCGCCCGCCCGGTGGCCACGCTGCTCTCCCTGGCCCTGCCGCCGGAGACGATGGAGGGCTGGGCCGAAGCCTTCGCCGAAGGCTATCGCGACCTGGCGACCCGCTACGGCGTGGCGCTCGTGGGCGGAGATACGACCGCATCCCGCTCGGGCATCACGATCAACGTCACGGCGATCGGCCGCGTGCGCGACGACCGGATCAAACGCCGCAGCGACGCCCGCCCCGGCGATACGATTCTCGTCGGCGGAGCGCTGGGCGAATCGGCCGCAGGGCTGCGGGACCTGCTCGACGGCCGCTGCGGCACGCCGCTGGCCGCCGTACACCGCAATCCCGTGCCCCAGGTCGAGGAGGGCTGCTGGCTGAGCGCACGCCCCGAGGTGCGTGCCATGATGGACCTCTCGGACGGGCTGGCCTCCGATCTGCGGCACATCATGGAGCGCTCGGGAGTCGGCGCCGAGATCGATCTCGAACGCATTCCCACGCCCGTGGATCTCCGCACGGCGCTCTGCGGAGGCGAAGACTACAAGCTGCTGCTGACCGCCGACACGGCGCACGTGCCGGCCCTGCTGGCCGACTTCCGGGCGCATTTCGGCACCGCGCTCCATCCCGTGGGCCGCATCACCGGCTCGCGGTCGCTCGTCTGGCTGGACCGCGGCACCCCGCAGCCGCTCGACTGGCAGGGATTCCGCCATTACTGACCCGCCGCGTACACTTCCGCACGCCCCCGGGAAACCGTCCCGGCATCGGGGCTCTCCGCCGCAAACGCATTTGCCGGAACCGAACGGCAGGTCCGGCAGCCGCAGGACCGCCGCCCACGGCGCGGACCCGGCAGGCACAGAACGCAGACAGCCGCAGGATACGCTCCTGCGGCTGCTTGCGTGTAATCGGTACGTCGGGAAGGCTACTTCTCCGACGGCATGAACGTCACGGCCTGTCCGCCGCCCGGAGCCATCGCCACCTCGAGCGTATCGGCCGCCGTCACGTCGCGCTCCGTGATGACATAGGAGGTCGGATTGCTCTTCCAGTCGGCATCGGGGCCGTCGGCATAGATCGTCGCGCGATAGGTCGTCCCCTGCTCGAGGAAGTCGAGCGGCAACGTCAGCGTCCGCGCCTCCTCGTTGGTCGCGGCGCCCAGGAAGAAGTTCCCGCCGGCCCGGCGCACCACGGCCACGAACTCGCCCGGCTCGCCCGCCAGCGCCCGCGACCAGTCGCAGTCGGCGTCGAAATCGCGGAAGAACCGGAATGCCGGATGCCCCTCGTAGTTCTCGATCAGATCCGAGGCCATCTGCAGCGGCGAATAGATGATGACCCATTCGGCGATCTGCTTGGCCAGCGTCGTGTTGACCCGCATCTCGACCTCGGGGCCGCAGTTCCACAGCTTGCGGCGCGGCGAGCGGCGCGTACGCTCGTAAAGGATGTCGAACGTGCCGGGCGTGAAGTCCATCGGGCCGCCCAGCAGGCGCGTGAAGGGCAGCATCACCTCGTGCGACGGCGGATTGCCGGCCGACCAGGCGTCCCACTCCTTGCCGCGGGCACCCTCGCGCGCCATCATGTTGGGCCACGTGCGGCGGATGCCGCAATCCTTGATGGGTTCGTGGGCGTTGACCGTGATGCGGTGCGCCGCAGCGGCCTCCACCACCTTCTGGTAGTGGCGCACGCCGTACTGGCTGTGGTGCAGGTAGCCGTCGGGGAATCCGCCGGCATAGCCCGTCTTGAGGTTGCGCATCCCCTGCTCGGCCGACCAGGCGAGCGCATGCTCCAGCTGCCGCTCGTAATTGGGGATGTTGCCGCCCGTCTCGTGGTGGTTGATCACCTCGATGCCCCGTTCGCGCGCATAACGCACGATCTCGGCCACGTCGAAATCGGCATAGGGCTTGGTGAAGTCGAACGCCTGACGGCCGCCCCAGCTCTCCCAGCCCTCGTTCCATCCTTCGAACAGCACGCCCTGGATGTTGTTGGCCGCCGCGAAGTCGATGTAGCGCTTGGCGTTCTCGGTCGTGGCGCCGTGGCGGTCGTCCATCGACCAGCTCTCGATGCCCAGGTGCATGCCCCACCAGACGCCCACATACTTCATCGGGCGGATCCAGCTCGTATCCTCGATCTTCGAGGGTTCGTTCAGGTTGAGAATCAGCGACGAGTTGATCAGATCGACGGCCCGGTCGCCCAGCTGGATCGTCCGCCAGGGGGTGACGAAGCTGCCCGGCACGCGGGCCTTCGTCCCGTCGGGCAGCGGCGCCAGCTCCGACGCGAAGGCCAGCTCGCCGGTCTTGCGGAGCGTCATCTCGGGATAGTCGTAGAGCGCCGCCTCGTGGATGCTTCCGTACACGTCGCCGACCCGGAACGTCGCGGGGGTATTGGCGTCGGTCAGCTCCGCGAGCGGCAGTTTGCGGTAGAGCAACTCGTAGGTCTCGAAGCTGGCCGGGATGGTCCACGAATCGCCGTCGGCCGCGAAGCGGAACTCGGTCTTCTCGGCCGTCACCGTCAGCGAATCGGCATCGGGCACCTGCCATTCGTAGCGGAACCCCACGCCGTCGTCGAATGCCCGGAACCGCAGCGTCAGCCGCACGCGCCCGTCGGCACTGCGCATTTCGACGGCCATCTCGTTGTGACGGTCGCGCATCGTCTTGTTCTCGCCCCAAGGCTGGGTCCAGGTCTCGTCGGCCGAGGCGCGGCGCACCCGGGCGACCTCGAAATCGGCGAACTGCGCCTCGCGCGTCTCGATGCCGAGCGCCGAGGGGCGGATCAGCGTGTCGCCGTCGCGCAGAACGGCGTAGGTCATCGTGGCCGCATCGAACGAAATCGTGTTCCGGCCGTCGGGCGACGACAATTCGGCAACGGACGTGCAGGCCGCACAGCAGCAGGCGACGACCGCCGCACTGAATATGATTTGCTTCATATGTAATTAATTATTCGGATTAAGGGATCTGTTTCGGGTTATGGAATCTCAATTACGGGCAAACCGGCGGCGGACGCTCCCCGCCGCACGGCAGACGATCGCCTCGCATGTCCGGGGGGGGGTCCGGGGTCCCGGGCAGACCGGCGTCACGTCGGCATAGCGCCGATCGCGAAACGCCCTGTGTGCGGCGAGGCGGCGCTCCGCCTCGCCGATCGGTCCGCAGCAACTCGCCGGAATCACGAACATGGCTCCGTTACAGCTTGATGTCGTAAATCTGGATCACGCCGACGAGCTTCTCCGCCCCGTCGGTCACCAGCAGCGAGGTGATCTTGTTGCGGGTCATCTCCTTCTCGGCGACGATCAGCTTCTCCTCGGGCCGGATGGTCTTCGGATTGCGCGTGGCAATGTCGGTCGCGCGGATTCCGAAGAACTCCGCCTGCCGCTGCTCCATCGCACGGCGGATGTCGCCGTCCGTGACGATCCCCTCGATCCGGTCGCCGTCGCAGATCACGATCAGCCCCAGACCGCCCTTCGAAATGGTATGGATCATCTCCGCGGCCGGACAGTCGGGCCGCACGACGGGCAGGTTCTCCTTGTGCATGACGTTGCCCACGGTCATCAGCAGGCGCCGGCCCAGGCTGCCGCCCGGATGGAGCCGCGCGAAATCCATGCTCGTGAAGTCGCGCAGACGCATGAGCGCCACGGCCAGCGCATCGCCCATGGCCATCTGCGCCGTGGTCGAGGTGGTCGGGGCCAGATGCAGGATGCAGGCCTCCTCCTTGACCGCGACGTCGAGGTGTATGTCCGAATTCTTCGCCAGCGTCGACTCCGGATTGCCGGTCATCGAGACGAGGCGGTTGCCGTTCGCATGGACGAACGGCACGATCTTCAGCACCTCGTCCGTCTCGCCCGAATAGGAGAGCGCCAGCACCACGTCCTCCTTCGAGATCATGCCCAGGTCACCGTGGAACGCCTCGCCCGGATGCAGGAAAAAGCTGGGCGTGCCGGTCGAAGCCAGCGTCGCAGCGATCTTGCGCCCCACGAGGCCCGACTTGCCCATGCCGGTGACGATGCACTTCCCGCTGCCGGACAGAATGGTCTCCACCGCCGCGACGAACGCC
Organism: uncultured Alistipes sp.; assembly: GCA_948442615.1. Lineage (GTDB taxonomy): Bacteria > Bacteroidota > Bacteroidia > Bacteroidales > Rikenellaceae > Alistipes. The sequence goes on along the minus strand of CAOJSG010000050.1, from coordinate 3,007 downwards.
TCGCCCAGGGTCTCCTCCATCCGTGCGAGCGCCAGCATCTCGGTATGCACGGCCTTGCGCGCCACCTCCAGCGCCAGTGCCTTGTTCCGTTCGGTCATCATAACAGTGTTTTTATCAGGTTCTCCAATTCATCGAGCCGGAGCATGTTCGGGCCGTCGCTCAGCGCACGGTCGGGATCGGGGTGCACCTCGAAAAAGAAGCCGTTGGCACCGAATGCCCGGGCCGCCCGCGCCATGGCCGGCACGAACTCGCGGTCGCCGCCCGTCTTGCCGCCCGCCGCGCCGGGACGCTGCACCGAATGGGTGCAGTCCATCACCACCGTCGGCGCGATGCGCAGCATGTCGGGGATGTTGCGGAAATCGACGACCAGGTTGTTGTAACCGTAGATGTTGCCCCGCTCCGTCAGCCAGATGTCGGCGGCGCCCGCCTCGGCGGCCTTCTCGTAGGGAAACCGCATATCGGCCCCCGACAGGAACTGCGCCTTCTTGATATTCACGGTCTTGCCGGTCCTGGCAGCCGCGACGAGCAGATCGGTCTGGCGGCACAGGAACGCCGGGATCTGGATCACGTCGACCACCTCGCCCGCCGGCGCGGCCTGCCACGCCTCGTGGATGTCCGTGAGCAGCTTGAGCCCCCACTTGGCCCGCACGTCGGCCAGCATCTGCAGCCCCTTTTCGAGTCCGGGACCGCGGAACGAACGGATCGACGTGCGGTTGGCCTTGTCGAACGACGCCTTGAAAACGATGTCGGTACCCAGCGACCGGTTGATCGCCGCGAGCCGTTCGGCCACCCGGTCGAGCAGCTCCGCGCTCTCGATCACGCAGGGTCCTGCGATGAATTTCATCTCCATATCTGTAAAAGTTTGGCTATCTTGTCAATTGCGGCACATATGCGCCGCGCCGCCCGGTCAGCGTTCCGCCTCGGTGCGGCTCAGAAAGGCTTCGGCGCGGGCGAGATCCTCGGGCGTATCGATGCCCACCGTCTCCACGTCCGTCCGGCCCACGCCGATCCGGTAGCCATTTTCCAGCCAGCGGAGCTGTTCGAGCGACTCGGCCTTCTCGAGCGGCGAGGCGGGCAACTCCGTAATGGCCCGCAGCACCGCGGCCCGATAGGCGTACAATCCGATGTGTTTATAATAGGTATGCCGCGACAACCACTCCTCGCGCGGCACGCCGCGCAGGTAGGGGATCACCGAGCGGGAAAAGTAGACCGCGCACGACCGGGCGTCGAGCACGACCTTCGGCGAATTGGGATTCTCCAGCGCCCCGAGGCCGTCCGCCGGCGAGAAAGGCTTGACCAGCGTGGCGATGTCGGTGGCCGGATCGTCGAAAAGCCCCTTCACGGTACGCAGCTGCGACGGGTGGATGAAGGGTTCGTCGCCCTGCACGTTCACCACGACATCGTACGTGCACCCCTGTTCGCGGCACAGCGTTTCGTACGCCTCGCGGCAGCGGTCCGTACCGCTCCGGTGGTCGGGCGAGGTCATCACGGCCCGGCCGCCGAACGCCGCGACGGCATCGCGGATGCGCTCGTCGTCCGTGGCGACCGCCACGGCGTCGAATTCGGCGGCGACCCGCTCGTAGACCCGCTGCACGACGGGCTTCCCGCCCAACATCGCCAGCGGCTTTCCGGGAAAGCGCGTCGAAGCGTAACGCGCCGGAATGATTGCGATGAATTTCATAGGTCGTTATTTTTCGACGTCCGGCGCGGCGCGCCCGGCCGGCTCTTCGCCAGTGCGTACGACTGACCGACCAGTTCGCGCAGCAGCGTTTCGGGCACGTCGCTGCCGAAACGGACGCTGATCCAGTGTCTTTTATTCATGTGCCATCCCGGCCCGATCCCTTCGTATTGCGCCTGCAGCGCGGGAATCCGGTCGGTCGGACACCGCAGCGTACAGAAGTCGCACATCACGGCATTCACGAAGCAGAACCATTTGTCGCCCGCGTAGAACACCAGGATGTCGCGGTCGTACGCCGACGCCGCCTTCCCGAACGGAAAGGCATCGCGCGCTCCCGCGAACGAAAGGCAGAAGGCCCGGAACTCCTCGATATCCATGTCATTCCAGCGCCAGCGCCAGCACCTCGTCGTTGGTCCGCACATAGTGGAACACCAGCCCCTCGACGTATTCGGGCTTGATCTCGGCGATGTCCTTGCGGTTCTCCTCCGAGAGGATCAGCTCGCGGATTCCGGCCCGCTTGGCCGCCAGGATCTTCTCCTTGATGCCGCCCACGGGCATCACGCGGCCGCGCAGGGTCGTCTCGCCCGTCATGGCGATCCGCTCCTTCACCTTGCGGCCCGTGTAGGTCGAGACGATCGAGGTCACCATCGTGATGCCGGCCGAAGGCCCGTCCTTCGGGATGGCCCCCTCGGGCACATGGATGTTGATGTCGTTCTTCTCGAACCGCTCGGGATCGATCCCCAGCTCGGCGTGGTGCGCCTTCACCCACTCGCAGGCGATGGTCGCCGACTCCTTCATCACGTCGCCCAGGTTGCCCGTCAGACTGATGCCCCCCTTGCCGGGTGTAAGCACCGACTCGATGTAGAGGATGTCACCGCCGACCTCGGTCCACGCCAGGCCCGTCACCACGCCCGTCATGCCGGCCACGTCGTACTCCTCGCAGAGGAACTTGGGCTTGCCGAGGATGGTCTCGACCTCCTTCGGCGTCAGCTCCGCGGCGAACGCCTCGTCGAAGGCGATCTGCTTGGCGCGGGCGCGGGCGATCTTGGCCAGCAGCTTGTCGAGCGCGCGCACGCCCGCCTCGCGGGTGTAGCCCGCGATGATCGAATCGACGACGGCCGGCGTGAGGATCAGCTCCCGCTCCTTGATGCCGTGCGCCTCGCGCTGCTTGGGCAGCAGATGCTCCAGCGCGATGCGGATCTTCTCCTCGGGCAGATAGCCCGCGATGTTGATCATCTCCATGCGGTCGCGCAGGGCCGGGGCGATGTTGCCGACGTTGTTGGCCGTGGCGATGAAGAGCACCTTCGACAGGTCGTACTCCATGTCGAG
>CAOJSG010000049.1 GCA_948442615.1 uncultured Alistipes sp. | reverse complement strand
CATCATCCACGTGCTGCGCTGCTTCGACAACGGCAACATCACCCATGTCGACGGCTCGGTGGATCCCGTACGCGACAAGGAGATCATCGACACGGAGCTGCAGCTCAAGGACCTGGAGACCATCGAAAACCGGCTGGCGAAGACCCAGAAGCAGGCCACGTCGGGCGGCGACAAGAACGCCAAGCGCGCCGTCGAGCTGCTCCTGCAATACAAATCGGTGCTCGAGCAGGGCAAAAGCGCCCGCACGGTCGAGCTGGACAAGGAGGACCGCAAGCTGGTGGCCGACCTCAATCTGCTGACCGACAAACCGGTGCTCTACGTCTGCAACGTCGACGAGAAGAGCGCCGCCACGGGCAACGCACACACCGAAGCCGTGCGGGCGGCCATCGCCGACGAGAAGGCCGAAATGCTCGTCATCGCCGCCGCCACCGAGGCCGACATCGCCGAGCTGGAGAGCTACGAAGAGCGGCAGATGTTCCTCGAAGACCTGGGCCTGTCGGAGTCCGGCGTGGCGCGTCTGATCAAATCGGCCTACAAATTGCTCAACCTCGAAACGTTCTTCACCACGGGCGCCGACGAAAGCCGCGCCTGGACCTATGTCCGCGGCATGAAAGCGCCGCAGACGGCCGGAATCATCCATACCGATTTCGAAAAGGGCTTCATCCGCGCCGAGGTGATCAAATACGACGACTACGTCGCGCTCGGCTCGGAGAAGGCGTGCCGCGACGCAGGACGGCTGAGCATCGAGGGCAAGGAGTACGTCGTCCAGGACGGCGACATCATGCACTTCCTGTTCAACGTCTGACGAACCGCACGGCCCCGGCCGGAACGGCCGCCGGCAGCAGAAAACGAAACGAACAACCTTTTAAAACTTTTCGCATCATGAAAGAGTGGAAATACGCCGTCATCGGCATCGCAGTGATCGTCGCTGCCGCGATTCTGGCACGCGCCTATACTTATAAATACCGTGCGCAGGACACGGTGGTCGTCACCGGTCTGGGCGAAACGGAGTTCACGTCGGACCTGATCGTATGGTCGGGCACGCTCACGGCCGAGGCCCAGAACGTCGCGGCGGGCTATGCGCAGATCGAGGCCAGCAAAGCCAAGGTGCAGGAGTACCTCGTCCGGAAAGGGCTGCCGGCCGACGCCGCGGTATTCGAATTCGTCAACGTCGACAAGCAGTTCGCACCGGTCTACAACGCCAACGGCAACTGGGCCGGGCAGCGGTTCACGGGGTACGAACTGCGGCAGCGCTTCACCGTGGAGTCGTCGGACGTGGAGACGGTCGAGACCATTTCGCGCGAAATCTCGTCGCTCATCGCCCAGGGCGTGTCGATCGAGGCCTACGCTCCGGACTACTACTACACGAAGCTCGACGACGTGAAGATGGGGCTGATCGAAACCGCATCGGCCGACGCACGGATGCGCGCCGAGAAGATCGCGGCCAATGCCGGCACGAAGATCGGCAAAGTCGCCTCGGCCCGCATGGGCGTGTTCCAGATCACCGGAGCCAACTCGAACGAGGAGTTCTCGGCCGGAGGGTCGTTCAACACCTCGTCGCGCAACAAGAAGGCGCGCATCACCATGCGCATCGAATACCGCGTGAAGTAACCGGAGCGCTCCCCGCGGAGTGACACGGCGCTGTGCCCGGGCGGGAAACCGGCCGGAGAGAGCCCCCAAAAAGCCCGGACCGCGGACCGGACGGATAGTGCAGGAGCGCGTCCGGCGAAGCGCCGGCCGGAAGACGATCTCCGGAACGACGCATCGCGGGAGAGACCGCGGCGGCATCACGTCCGCACGGCCGGCAGCCGCCGGCACCGCCCGGAGATCCGGCCGGGACGCAGCAGCCCGGCCGAAACCCGAACCCGAAGAGACAACATCGAAAAATATCCGACATAAAGCAATGGAAAGACCTGTTCGCGTGCGCTTCGCACCCAGCCCGACCGGCCCGCTGCATATCGGCGGCGTGCGCACGGCACTCTACAACTACCTGTTCGCCCGCCGGCACGGCGGTACGATGATTCTCCGCATCGAGGACACCGATTCGCAGCGCTTCGTCCCCGGAGCCGAACAATACATCCTCGACTCGCTCGCCTGGTGCGGCATCGAAATCGACGAAGGCGTCGGCGCGGGGGGCCCCCACGCCCCCTACCGTCAGAGCGAACGGCGCGAAATCTACCTGCGCTATGCGTTGCAGCTCGTCGAGGCGGGCTGGGCCTACTATGCGTTCGACACGGCCGCCGAACTCGAGGCCCTGCGCGCCGAAGCCGAGGCGCGCGGCGAAGCGTTCGCCTACAACTACGCCGTGCGCGAGCGGCTCGCCACATCGCTGGCCCTGCCGGCCGACGAGGTGCGGGCGCGCATCGACCGCGGCGACCAGTGGGTGATCCGCTTCCGCATGCCGGAAAACGAAACGGTCGAGATGGACGACCTGATCCGCGGCCACGTGGCGGTCAACACCTCGACGCTCGACGACAAGGTACTCTACAAATCGGCCGACGCGCTGCCGACCTACCACCTGGCCAACATCGTCGACGACCACCTGATGGAGGTGTCGCACGTGATCCGCGGTGAGGAGTGGCTGCCCTCGCTGCCGCTCCACTACCTGCTCTACAAGGCCTTCGGCTGGAGCGACACGCAGCCTGCGTTCGCCCACCTGCCGCTGCTGCTCAAGCCCACGGGCGGAGGCAAGCTCTCCAAACGCGACGGCGACAAGATGGGATTTCCCGTCTTCCCGCTCTTCTGGAAATCGCCCGCGACGGGCGACACGGCCCGCGGCTACCGCGAAGACGGCTATTTCCCCGAGGCATTCATCAACATGCTGGCGCTGCTGGGCTGGAACCCCGGCACGGAGCAGGAGCTGTTCTCGATGCAGGAGCTGATCGACAACTTCTCGCTGGAGCGCGTCTCGAAATCGGGCGCCCGCTTCCAGCCCGAAAAAGCGAAGTGGTTCAACGCCCAGTACATGCACCGCAAGAGCCCGGCCGAACTGGCTGCGATCATGCAGCCGATCCTGCGGGCGCACGGCATCGAGACGACGGACGAACTGGCCGGCAAGGCGGCCTCGATCATGAAGGAGCGCGCCGTGCTGACGGGCGATCTGTGGGACCTCACCTCGTTCTTCTTCACGGCGCCGGCCGAGTACGAGGAGAAGCAGGTGCGCAAGTACTGGAAGGGGCAGAACCCCGCCATCCTGCGCGAGCTGCGCGAGGTGCTGGCCGGGATCGACGACTTCTCGCTGGAAAACACCGAGCGGATCGTCCACGCCTGGATCGAAGAGAAGGGCTACGGCATGGGGCAGGTGATGAACACGCTGCGCCTGGCGCTGGTCGGCGCGGGCAAGGGTCCCGGCATGTACGACGTGACGGCTTTCATCGGCCGCGAGGAGTGCCTGCGGCGCATCGACAAACTGCTGGCCGAAGTGCAGCCCGCAGCATAAGAGACCACTTTAAAACCACCGACCTATGATCGAGATCGAACAGCACGTATGGGGCGCGACGCCCGAGGGCGAAGCCATCATCCTCTACACGATGCGCAACGGGAGCGGCGCCGAAGTGCGGCTCTCCAATTTCGGCGCGGCGATCGTCGCCGTGCAGGTCCCCGACCGCGAGGGGCGCATGGCCGACATCGCGCTGGGATACAAACACCCCGAGGGGTACTTTTTCGACGGCGCCGCCTCGGGCAAAAGCGTCGGCCGCGTGGCCAACCGCATCGCTTTCGGGCGCATGACGGTCGAAGGGCGCGACTACGCCCTGGAGATCAACAACGGCGCGAACCACCTGCACGGCGGCACGAAAGGATTCGCCAACCGCGTGTGGGAGAGCCGCGTGGAGACCAACCGCGTCGTGATGGCGCTCACGTCGGAGGAGGGCGACCAGGGCTATCCGGGCGAGGCGCACGTCGAGGCCGTATTCGACTTCGACGACGACAACTCGCTGGAAATCACCTACCTGGCCAAATCGGACCGCACCACGCCGATCAACCTCACGAACCACGTCTACTTCAACCTCTCGGGCGAGGCGAGCGGTTCGGTACTCGACCACGAGCTGCGGCTGAACTGCTCGAAGGTCCTCGAAATGAACGAGCGGCAGATCCCCACGGGCCGCTGGCTCGACGTCGAGAACACGCCGCAGGATTTCCGCGCATTCCGCCCCTTCCGTCCGGGCATCGACTCGGACTTTAACCACATCCGCGACTTCCGCGGCTACGACCACCCCTTCCCGATCGACGGATGGCGGCCGGGCATCCTGGCCGAAGCCGGCGAACTGCGCGACCCGAAGTCGGGCCGTCGGGTGACGGTCCTCACGTCGCAGCCCAGCGTGATGGTCTACACGGGCAACTGGCTCGCAGGCGGATGCCCCGAGACCAAATCCGGCGGCCGCTATGCGGACTACGCCGGCGTGGCGCTGGAGTGCCAGAACTACCCCGACGCCGTCAACCATCCCGACTTCCCGTCGCCGCTGCTCGAACCGGGCCGGCTCTACTGCCAGAAGATCGTCTATCGTTTCGGAACCTTCTGATTCCGGACGGACGGCATCGACGAAAATCCCCTGTCGGAAGAGACCGACAGGGGATTTTTACATGTTTGCGGAGGAGCGGATGCTCCTGCCTGCGCGCGCAGGCGATCCCGTGCCGTTTCGGGCGGCGGCACCGGACGTGGCCGGACGATCTCCGCACCGCATCCGCCGGCGGTCCGAATTCAGAACGTCAGCCGCACGGGAACGCCCCCGCGGCATGCGATCTCCATGGCATCTCCGCGGCCGGGTACGACCAGCCGCACCGTACGGTCCGCATCGGCCCGCAGCACCGCCTCGCGCACCGCACCGCCGCGCCAGCGGCAGTCGACCGTCACGCCGCCCCGTGCGCGCAGGCCGCGGTACGATCCGTCGGTCCAGGCGGACGGAACGGCCGGCAGCAGCTCCACGCAGTCGTCGTGGCTCTGAAGCAGCATCTCCGCAATACCCGCGGCGCCGCCGAAATTGCCGTCGATCTGGAAGGGCGGATGCGCGCAGAACAGGTTGGGATAGGTCCCGGCACCGTCGCCCTCGCGATCGGGCGAGACGGCCGGCTGCAACAGGCTGGCCAGCAGCTTGCCGGCACGGTCACCGTCGCCCAGACGCGCCCAGAAGCAGATCTTCCAGGCCCGCGACCACCCCGTGCCGTCGTCGCCGCGCCGGTTCAGCGTCGCCCGGCACGCATCGAGCAGCTCGGGCGTGCGGCGCCGCGTGAGCTGGCTGCCCGGGTAGAGCCCGAACAAGTGGGAGACGTGGCGATGATGCACGTCCATCTCTTCGTAATCCTCGAGCCACTCCATCAGATAGCCTCCGTCGCTGACCCGGTGCGGGGGCAGCGTCGCGACGGTCTGCCGCAGCCGCCCGGCGAACGCCGCATCGGCATCGAGGATCGCCGCAGCCTCGGCCACCGCGCCGAAAAGCTCGCGGACGATCTGCACGTCCATCGTCGACCCCATGCAGACATAGGTCACCCGTTCGCGGCTCTCGTCGTAGAACCCGTTCTCGGGCGACGACGTGGGTGCCGTGACCGAATAGCCGTGCGCAGGCTCGGCGATCAGGTTGTCGAGGAAGAACTCCGCCGCGCCGCGCATGACCGGATAGCTGCGCCGCAGCGCGGCCGTATCGCAATCGAAGCGGAACCGCTCCCACAGATGCAGCGCCAGCCAGGCGCCGCCCGTGTTGGTCGCGCCCCACGAAGGGTCCTCCGACGGCGCCGTAAAGTTCCAGGCATTAGCCAGCACATGAGCGCACCAGCCGCCCGAACCGTAGAAATCGCGCGCCGTGCGCTGTCCGGACGGAACCAGCCGCGCCGTATACTCGGCCAGCGGGCGTTGCAGCTCGGCGAGGTTGCCCGGACCGGCGATCCAATGGTTCATCTCGACGTTGATATTCAGGTGGTAATCGCCGCGCCAGGGAGTCGCGAGGCCCACCGTATTGGCCCACAGTCCCTGCAGGTTGGGCGGCAGCATCCCCTCGCGGGTCGACGAGATGAGCAGATAGCGGCCGAACTGCATGTAGAGCGCCGCCAGAGCCGGATCGGCGGCTCCGTCGCCGTAGCGGACGAGCCGCTCGTCGGTCGGCAGATCGGCCGGAGCCGGTCCCAGATCGAGCGAAACGCGGTCGAACAGCTCCCGGTAATCGGCCGCATGCGCGGCCCGCAGCGCATCGAAATCGGCCGCCAGCACCTCGTCCGCCGCAGCCACGGAGAGCTCCGACTCCGGAGCCGGCGCACCGCCGGCACGGCCCAGCCGATCGAAATAGTCGGTCGCGGCCGTGACGCAGATCACCGCTTCGTCCGCCCCGGCGACGGTCAGCCCCCCGCCGTCCGAAACGACCGTACCGCCCTGCGTGCGAACGGCCGCCTCCGCGCCGAACCGCACGCCGTCGACCCCTTCGCGGCCGCTCGCCAGCATACCGCGCATCACGATCCGGCGCCCTTCGCACGCGACCGACGCCCGTTCGGGACGCGACAGGCTCACGGTGAAATGCAGGGCGCCCGGCTGCGAAGCGCGCAGCCGCACGAGCACCGCATCCTTCGTGCGCGAAACGAAATATTCGCGCTCGTAGTGCACGCCGCCCGCATCGAACCGCGTATAGGCCGTCGCATCGTCCAGCCGCAGGCCCCGCTCGTAGCCCGAGACGGAGCAGCTGTCGAGCCGGTGCTCCAGCGTCAGCAGACCCAGCATCTCGTAACTGCCGTAGGCCGCCTCCGCCGAACCGCCGCCGCTGCAGACGAAACGCCTGTACATCAGCTCCTGCGCCTCGAGATTGCGGCCTTCGAGCAGCAGTTGCCGGATGCGCGGCAGAGCCGCCAGGGCATCGGGATTGGAGGTCGGCTGCTCGCAACCGCTCCACATCGTGATGTCGTTCAGCACGAGGGTCTCGCGCACGATGCCGCCGTCGGGCATGGCGCCCAGGCGGCCGTTGCCGAGCGGAAGCGTCTGCTCCCAGCGGGCGGCAGGTTCGTCGTACCACAGCAGCAGGGCGCCACGGCCGGCGGCATCCGGTCGGCAGCCGCCGCACAGCAGCGCGCAGCCCGCGACCGAGAAGAGTAAGAATTCGCGTATCATACGTAAAGGATTCATAGGCATACCGTCATATCCGCGGGCGCCCGGCCCGTGCGGACCCGCGCCGCGGCCGTCCGAGAAAGGCCGCGCCCGCGAACACGGCCCGCGCAGACGTTCACTCCGTCAGTCCCGCCTCCCGGGCGCAGGCCAGCAGTTCGTCGCGCAACGCCTTAGGCGCGACGCTCCGGCGCAGCACCAGCAGATACGAGTTGAGAATCTGCGCGCGAATGAAGGTGTCGGGCAGATCGCCGTCGGTGCGGATCCCGTTCCAGTGCCGTTTGTCGAAATGGTAGGCCGGGCCGATCTCGGGATAGCGTTCGCGCAGAGCGACGGCCTCGTCGGGGTCGCACTTCACGGCAACAGTCGCGAACGCCGCCATGTCGGCGCAGGCGAACATCTTGCCTCCGATCTTGTAGACGAGCGTCGTCTCGTCGAACGGTGTGGACTCCTCCGCAGCCGGCAACGACAGGCAGTAGTCCCGGAAAGTCAATACATCCATCGGGTCGCAAACTTGGTTTCCGCAACGAAGATAAGAATTTTTTGGCACACGGATTGCTTTCCGACAACAAAGTGAAACCAAAATCAAGGAATGCAATGAAAAAAATTCTCCTTTGTGTACCTCTCCTCGCCCTGGCCGTCGCCGGTCTCGTGGGCTGCTCGCAGCAGCGCAAATGGACGCACGAACAACGCAAGGCCATGCGCGAGGCACTGCGCGACTACCGCCAGATGGTCTATCTGGAAGACCTCAACGACGCGGAGTTCATGCTCTTCTCGGACGAAGTGGCCGCATCGCTCGAGAACGATTACCCGGTCTACGTCACCTTCACCCAGATGCCCGGCATGCAGGACACGATCGACGTGGTGGTGGTCACCACCATCGTGGACGAACTCGACGCCGATGCGCACAACATGCGTCATATCTACCCCTACCCCTATCTGGTGGCCCAGGGCGTGCTGCCGGCCGACCTGGATCTGGAGGCGCAGCGGACCTTCTACCGCTGCTTCGCATCGAAGGTCAATGCGGCCTACTCCACGACATGGAACTTCTTCAACGCCGTGCTCGCCGAGAACACCGACGATTCGCAGATCCGCCGCATGGAGGCCGAATGCGCCTCGGACCTGTTCGACTGGACCATCACCGAGATCGACATCATCGAACCGGCGAACTGACCGCACGGAGCTTCCCGGAAAGAAGCAGACTGAAAAGTCCCCCATACAGCAATCGCCCCGCCGCACCGACTGCGACGGGGCGATTGCGCCGAATAGCGGCCGGTCCGGCCCCGGCTCCGGCCGATCCGCTATTTTTCGAGAAACTCGCGCGCCACGACGATGCGGATCGCCCGGTGCAGCACCGTGAACTCCAGCGGCGACTCGCCCAGCGACTCTCCGTCGACCTCGACGGAGACCTCGGGCGAAGACTCGATCCGGATGCGGCTGCCGCGCTCGCGCAGCACGTGGCGGATGCGATAGATGCCGCCGTTGAAAAGGTAGTGGAACCGGAAGAGCAGGTGCCAGAAGTGCACGGGGCGGATCAGCGACACGTCGAACATCCCGTCGTCGGCCACCGCTTCGGGCAGCTGCTGCACGCCGCCGCCGTTGTACTTGCAGATGCCGATCGCCACGCTGAACAGCAGGTTGTTGTAAACCAGGCGATCGTCGACCCACACCTTCATGCCCGTCGACTTGTAGCGGAAAAACGAGCGCACCAGACACCAGGTGAAGAGCCAGGAGCTCTTGCGGCCCTTCTTCTTCAGGTGGGAGAACTTGCGCACCGCAAGCGCATCGAACCCCGCGCCGGCCACATTGGCCATGTAGCGGCACTGGCGGTAATGCGCCTCCTCGTAGGAGACCGCACCCACGTCCTGCAAAAACGAGCACCCCTCGGCGATGGCGCGCACGGCGTCCTGATAGCGGTTCGAGATGCCGAACGTACGGACCCAGTCGTTGCCCGTGCCGACGGCGATCACCGCCAGCAGCACCTCGTCGGGCCGGACCTCCCGCTGGATGAACAGGCCGTTGACCACCTCGTGCAGCGTGCCGTCGCCGCCCACCGCGATGATATGCCGATAGCCCTCGCGGACGGCCGATACCGTGAGTTCCGTGGCATGGAACTTATGCTCGGTGAAGACCGGTTCGTATGCGATGTGCGCCTCGCGGAGCAGCCGCGAGATCAGCGGAAAGTCGTCCAGCCCGCGGCCGCCTCCGGCCACGGGGTTGACGATGACGAACCACTTGCGATCGTTCGTTTTCAAACCGACTGCTTTTCGGGAACGTTGGCCAGCGTATGCACCAGGAAATCATAGAACTTGCCGACCGAAGCGATCTCGACCTTCTCGTCGGGCGAGTGGGGATAGCAGATCGTCGGGCCGAACGAGATCATGTCCATGCCGGGGTATTTGCCGCCGATGATCCCGCACTCCAGACCGGCATGGATCGCCGTGACGGCCGGCTCCGTGCCGTACAGCGCGGCATACGAGCTCCGCATCGCCGCCAGGATGGGCGACGCCATGTCCGGATTCCAGCCGTCGTAGCTACCCGTCAGTTCGGTCCGGCCGCCGGCCAGCTCCACGACGGCCGCGATCGCATCGCCCAGCTCCTCCTTCTCGGAATTCACCGAGCTGCGCAGAAGACACTGCATCCTGACCGTCGCGCCGTCGGAGACCACGCGCGCCAGGTTGCTCGACGTCTGCACCAGCCCGGGCATCGACACCGACATCCGGCGCACGCCGTCGGGGAATGCGACCACGGCATCGATCAGCCGGCCGGCCGTCTCGGGGGCGATCATCTGCTGCGGCGCGTCGCACGGCGCGACGGCCACCGCGATCGAATCCTCGATGCCCGCGAATTCGGCGCGCACCGTCCGTTCGAAGACCGCCGCTGCGGCCGCGAAGCGGTCGTAATCGGCATCGGCCACCATGAGCGTCGCCTCGGCCTCGCGCGGGATCGCATTGCGCAGGCCGCCGCCGTCCACCGCGCAGAGCAGCACGTCGCACGTCGTACGCACGCTGCGCAGGAAACGGAACAGCAGCTTGTTGGCATTGGCCCGCTGGCAGACGATCTGTATGCCCGAATGGCCGCCCTTCAGCCCCTTGACGGTCAGGCGCACCGCCTTGTATCCGCTCTCGGGCGTCCGCTCGGCCGCATAGTCGAATGCGACGTTGGCATCCAGGCCGCCCGCGCAGCCCACGTAGAGTTCGCCTTCGGTCTCCGAATCGAGGTTGAGCAGGATCTCACCCTGCAGCAGCCCCGGCTCGAGGCCGAACGCCCCGTCCATGCCGGTCTCCTCGGTGGCCGTGAAGAGCGCCTCCAGCGGCCCGTGCACGAGCGTATCGTCCTCGAGCACGGCCAGGATCGACGCCACGCCGATGCCGTTGTCGGCCCCGAGCGTCGTACCGTCGGCCGTCACCCACGCACCGTCGACATAGGCGTCGATCGGATCGTTCTCGAAATCGAACATCTTGTCGTTGTTCTTCTGGGGCACCATGTCGAGATGGGCCTGCAGCACGACGCCCTTGCGATTCTCCATGCCCGGCGATGCGGGCTTGCGCACGTAGACGTTGTGCGCCCCGTCCTCGCGGCACTCCAGTCCGTGTGCGGCCGCGAAGTCGAGGATATACCGACGGATCCGCTCCTCGTGGTGCGAGGGACGCGGAATGCGCACGATCTGCGCGAAATGTTTCCAGACGAGCGCCGGTTTCAGCGCGGTAAGATTCTTGTCCATACTTATTTCGTTGTTTTCAGGTTTCATTTTTGCAGGCCGGGCCGTTCGCCGGGCCGCTTCAGCGCGTTCTCCATCTCGGTACGTTTGTCGAACGCCTCGACGATATGCTTCACCAGCGGATGGCGCACGATGTCGCGCCGGTCGAACTCGACGACGCCGATATGCTCCACTCCGCGCAGGATCTCGATCGCCTGCGTCAGGCCGCTGTCGCGCCGGTTGGGCAGGTCGATCTGCGTCACGTCGCCCGTGACGATGAAGCGCGCGTTGCGCCCCATGCGCGTGAGGAACATCTTGATCTGCGAGAGGGTCGTATTCTGCGCCTCGTCCAGGATGACGAACGCATGGTCGAGCGTCCGCCCGCGCATGTAGGCCAGCGGCGCGATCTGCACCGTCCCCTCCTCCATGAACTTGGCCAGCTTGGCGGCCGGAATCATGTCGTTGAGCGCATCGTAGAGCGGCTGCAGGTAGGGATCGAGCTTCTCCTTCATGTCGCCCGGCAGAAAGCCCAGCTTCTCGCCCGCCTCGACGGCCGGGCGCGTCAGCACGATGCGCCGCACCTGCTTCTCGCGCAGCGCCCGCACGGCCAGCGCGATGGCCGTGTAGGTTTTGCCCGATCCGGCCGGTCCGACGGCGAAAAGCAGGTCGTTGTCGTCGTAGAGCGACACGAGCCGCTGCTGGTTGACCGTCCGGGCGCGGATCGTATTGCCGTTGTTGCCGTAGACGATGACATCCTTGTCCGCCGGCATCTCCTGCTGCGCGATGCCGCCCGAAAAGGCCTGGGCCACCACCTCCGTCGAGATATGTCCGTACTTGAGGTAATAGGCCGTCAACCCTTCGAGGCGCTTCTCGAAGCGTTCGACCGCGGCGCCCGGCCCCAGCACCTTGAGCGACGAGCCGCGGGCGATGAGTTTCAACTGCGGATGCAGCTCCTTGATCTGCTCCAGATAGACGTTCTGCGCCCCGTACAGCTCGCGGGGATCGACCCCCTCGACCGCAATCTCCTTACCGACTTCTTCCGCCATGGCCATCAGAATAAATATCCGAAGCTGATGGCCACGCTGTGCGAACGCAGCTTGTCCAACATGCCGCCGTCGGGAAGGGCCACCTCCTTCTTGCCGGAGAACTGCCCGTTGTAACGCAGGTCGATGAGCATGTGCCGCATCACCGTGGCGCCGATGCCCACCGTATAGGAGACCGTGGGGCGCACGCGGCTGAAGTCGAGCAGGTCGCCGCCCGATTTCTGCTTGCAGTCGTTCATTACCGTGAAGACCGGTCCGGCGAAAATGCGCATGGGGCGCAGCAGCCGCAGCGACGCCAGCACCGGCACATCGATCGACCCCGACCGGAGGTTGATCTCCCCGGCGTCCTTGCCGCGGATGCGGAGACCCTGGCGCACGTAGAGGATCTCGGGCTCGACGGCGAAAGCGCCGAAATTCAGCGCCGTATGCATGCCCAGCTGCCAGCCGAGCTTGTCTCCGATCTCGGCATCGGTCCTCGGGGCGGAGAAATTCACGATATTGATGCCGCCCACCACGCCCCATTCCACGCGCACGCGCGGACGCTGCGCCTGCGCTCGGGCGGCGCAGACGACGAACAGCGACATCAA
The DNA here is from genome assembly GCA_948442615.1 of uncultured Alistipes sp. Classification (GTDB taxonomy): domain Bacteria; phylum Bacteroidota; class Bacteroidia; order Bacteroidales; family Rikenellaceae; genus Alistipes. The sequence goes on along the minus strand of CAOJSG010000049.1, from coordinate 2,541 downwards.
CAGAATCGTTCGGATTTTCATAGTTTTCGATTTACTTGCGGGCCGCAGCCCGGAAAAATAAGTCCATTTCATTTCGGATCATCGCGCCGCACCCTCCGCAGGCGGATCCCCGCCCACAGCAGATACCCCACGCAGGCGATGACGAAAAGCACCCCGCAGCGGGGATTTCCCGTCGCGGACACGATCGCTCCGATCGCGGGACCGGGAATCGCACCGGCCGAGATGGCCAGGATCATCAGCCCCGCCACCTCGTTGGCACGCCCCGGCGCCCCCTTGGTCGCCACGGCATAGAGGGTCGCGAAGACGCACGCCATGGCGAAGCCCAGCAGCCCGACGGCCGCATAGACGGCCGCCGCGTCGCGCACGAAGAGCAGCACCGTGCAGAGCGCCAGCGCCCCGGTCATGTTCCAGCTCATGTAGCGCACGTCCGACATCCGCACCAGCACCCAGGCTCCGACCAGCGTTCCGACGATGCGGCAGGCATAGAAACCGGTGGTCGTAAGGATCGAATCGGGATCGTCGACGAGCCGCACCGACAGGAAGCCGATCCCCACGTCGGCCGCGATGAAACAAGCGACGCCCGCCGCACAAAGCGCCACCGTGGGATTTTTCAACAGGCGGAAACAATCCGCGAAGCCCGCCGCCCGGCCTCGGGTCTCCGGTTCGCGCACCGGCGTCAGCCGTAGCCACACCCCGGCCGCGACGGTCGCCGCGGCATAGAGCGGCAACAGCAGCCGCCACGTTCCGGTGAGCGCCGCAAGCCCCGTGACGATGGGAGCGAGCAGCAGCAGCGACATGTTGCGGAATACCTGGCCGACGGTCAGGTAGCTGGTCATCTTCCCGGCCGGCACGAGCGTGGCCAGCAGCGGGTTGACCGCCACCTGGATCGCCGTATTGCCGATTCCGAGCAGCCCGAAGCCCGAGAAGTACCAGCCGAGCGCACATCCCTCGCCGGCGGCATAGGGCACGAGCAGCCCGGCCACGGTGAAGGCATAGCCGATCTGCGTCAGCGACTTGCGTCCGATGCGGTTCATCAGCGCAGCCATCGGCACGGACAGCAGCAGGAACCACAGGAACACCATCGTCGGCAGAAAGTTCACGAGCGCCTGCTGCGTCTCGGGAAAGTCGGCGGCGATACGCCCCGTGATGGGGGCCACGATGTCGCAGAACCCCATGACGAAAAAGCCCATCAGCACGGGCGCCAACAACCTTCTATCGGGTACCTCTCCTTTCATCCGTACGACCTGTTCGAAACGGACCGCCGCGCCGGCCTCTCCGTCCGCGGGCGCTCCCGCATCCTGCCGCGGCGGCGTCTTCCGCACGGCCGCAGGCAAGTCCGCGGGCCTCGGCCGCAGGCGGCTCGAAACGCCGCCGGAGCATGCCGGGCCATCCGTTTATTCCGTCAAATATACATCTTTTTCGATAAATCCCGAGCGAATCGTCCGTTTTTTGCAGTCCGCCCGCCTCCGGGACGGCCGGACGCGATGTTCCGATCGCGCCGCAGCCCCTGCGGTTTTCCTCAAAAATAGTGCGGAAACCCGGGAATACGCCCGTTTTTTTCGTATCTTTGACTTCGTCTTAGATACTTCCGCTCGGCAATGCACAAATAGATTTGGCACTGCGCTCGCTTATTCGTATCTTTGCCAACCCGAAAAAGAAATTGTTCCCGCAAATCTGAAACAGCATGAGCCTCGTAGCAATCGTCGGCCGGCCCAATGTCGGCAAAAGTACGCTCTTCAACCGCCTGGTAGGCCAGCGGCAGGCCATCGTGGATGCCACGGCCGGCACCACCCGCGACCGGCACTACGGTAAAACGGACTGGAACGGACGCGAATTCTCCGTAATCGACACGGGCGGCTACACGGTCAACTCCGAAGACATCTTCGAAGACGAAATCCGCCGCCAGGTCATGCTGGCCATCGACGAGGCCGACGTGATCCTCTTCCTGGTCGAGGTGTCGACGGGCATCACCGACCTCGATGCGCTGATGGCCGACATCCTGCGCCGCTCGTCGAAAAAGGTGCTGCTGGTCTGCAACAAGGTCGACAACAACGACCAGATCTACGCGTCGCACGAATTCTACGGCCTGGGGCTGGGCGATCCGTACTGCATCTCGTCGATGTCGGGCAGCGGCACGGGCGACCTGATGGACGCCATTCTCGAGGCGCTGCCGGCCGAAACGGCCGCCGAAACGGAGGAGGAGCTGCCCCGCATCACCATCGTCGGCCGGCCGAACGTCGGCAAGTCGTCGATGACCAACGCCCTGCTGGGCGAGGAGCGCAACATCGTCACCTCGATCGCCGGCACCACGCGCGACTCGATCCACACGCGTTACAACAAGTTCGGCATGGATTTCTACCTGGTCGACACGGCCGGCATGCGCAAGAAGGGCAAGACGATGGAGGACCTCGAATTCTACTCGGACGTCTGCATCCTGATGCTCGACGCGCAGCAGGGGCTCGAATCGCAGGATCTGAACATCCACAACCTGATCGTCCGCAACCGCAAGGGGTGCGTGATCGTGGTCAACAAGTGGGACCT
>CAOJSG010000048.1 GCA_948442615.1 uncultured Alistipes sp. | reverse complement strand
GAGACCGTCCGTCCGGCGCGGAGCGCAAGCCGCGCGCATATGGCGACAAACCCGCTTACGGCGACCGCAAGCCGCGCACGTTCGGAGATCGTCCGGTCGGCGCGGAGCGCAAGCCGCGTGCGTATGGTAAAAATACGGCCGGCCCCCGCAAGGAGGAGAAGCCGCGTTTCTATCCCAAATACAACCCGGCGGCCCAGACGGGCGCCATCCGCCTGAACCGGTTCATCGCCCAGTCGGGCATCTGCTCCCGCCGCGAAGCCGACGATTTCATTACGGCCGGGCTGGTTTCGGTCAACGGGAAGATCGTGACGGAGCTGGGTACCAAGGTGATGCCTGCGGATGAGGTGAAGTTCAACGACAGCCGCGTCCAGGGCGAGCAGAAGGTCTATCTGGTGCTGAACAAGCCCAAAGGCTACGTCACTTCGCTCGAGGATCCGCACGCCGACAAGACCGTGATGGAGCTGGTCAAGGGGGCCTGCACCGAGCGGATCTATCCCGTCGGCCGGTTGGACAAGAACAGCCTGGGGCTGCTGCTGTTCACCAACGACGGCGACCTGACCAAACAGCTCACGCATCCCTCCTACCAGAAGATGAAGGTTTATCAGGTGACGCTCGACAAGCCGCTCACGCGCAACGACATGGACAAGATCGCCGAGGGTATCGTGCTCGAGGACGGCGAGATCCATGCCGACGAGATCTCCTATGTGAAGGAGAACAAGCAGGAGGTGGGTATCGAGATCCATTCGGGCCGGAACCGGATCGTGCGGCGCATTTTCGAGTATCTCGGTTACACCGTGACCAAACTCGACCGGGTTTATTATGCGGGGCTGACCAAAAAGAACCTCAAACGCGGTCAGTGGCGGTTTCTCACCCGTGAGGAGGTCGATCGGCTGAAGTCGGGCCGTTACGAATAGGCGATGTCCGCTCGGTGCGGAGATCGTTCGGCGATGTTGCGGGGCGACGGATCATTCCGTCGCCCCGCAGTCGTAAACAGACCCGGTCGTAAAACGGGCGGAGCCGTACGCAGGCGGCAGGGCGGTCGCGGACCGGCGGTGAGGCGGGCGATCCGGTCCGGTAACCGAATCGATTCCGGGCGGCGGAAAAACGACCCGGCCGCCCGGGCGATTCCCTGAGCCGGCCGGGCGGAATGCGGCCTGCCTCCGTGGCGCTACCTGTGCGTCGCGCGGTACCAGGCGGTTTGGCGGTTCTCGGTGACGTAACGGCTGCTCGGCTCGCTGACCGACACGCCCGAATAGGCGCCCTCGCGGATCGGGATGGAGGAACCGATGCCGTAGGCCGAATAGAAGGTGGGCGTATGGAACCGGCATGCCTCGGGGAAGGTCTTGTCGAATTGTCGGCGGAACGCATCCAGACGCGCAGGGTCGTTGCAGAGCAGTTCCACGTACTGTCCCAGGTCGAAGAAGAGATGGGGCGAGAGTCCTTCGAAATATTGCAGCGCCGCGGGATCGACCGTGTTCGTCGGGCCCGTCAGGACCGTCTTCATCGCCTCTGCGAGGCCGTCCAGCTCCCCACAGACGGTCAGGGCGATGCACCCCGACCGGGCATTGCCCGGCAGCGTGTCCCAGTCGTTGAGATAGAACTCGTAGTAGGTGCGGCAGACCTGCTGGAGGTCGTACGCCGTGCCGCCTTGCAGGAACAGGTGGGGGACGATCCGGTCGTAGGGGAATCCGTGCCCCATGATTTCGGTGGGCGAGGCGACGATGTAGTCCGCGCTCGCTTTCAGGTCGTAGAGCGCCTCGACGGAAGAGAGGAAGCAGGCGTCGAAGATCAGGTATTCGAACCGCACGCCGCTTTCGCCGATTGCACCGGCCAGGTCGGAGATGTCGGTGCGCACGTTGTCGTCGCTCCCGAACCAGCGGGTGGCCAGCGCGCCCTGTTTGATCCAGTAGTCGGATTGCGCACCCGCCCTGCCGGGCGCCAGGTAGGGATGGGACGCCGGCACCCACCCTGTGCCGTGCGACCCGAGGATCAGTCCGTACCGTTCGGCGGGAGCCATTTCGGCCATTTCGGCCAGCAGGCGGGCGATCGTTTCGCGACGGGTCGTGATGATGTTCGTATAGCGGCGCAGCGTGTCCAGCCGCCCGGCCTGGGTCTCGGAATCGTAGGCGATCTCGATGATCAGCGCCTCGCCTTTGCGCGGCTGGATCATCGCCAGAAACCGTCCGTCGCCCGGCGTGTCGCGGTCGACGGCCCGGAGGCTGCGGTCAATGTTCGTCTTGAAGAAGCGCAGCAGATCGGTCCCCTCCATGTAGAGAAAGACGCTCTGCGGCGCCGTCTGCGGGCTTTGCAGTACCTCTGCCCGGCGGCTTCGCTGCGATCCGTCGAGCTGCACGATCAGGCTGCCCAGCTTCGTGCGTTCGGAGCCCCGGTTGGGGGCGAGGGCCTTTACGGCGACGGTCGTCGTGCCCGCCTCGCCCCGGAGCGGTTCCGCCGTGAATCCGGTTCCTTCGATGCGTGCGGTCCATTCGCCGGAGGCTTCGACCGTGATATGGTTCGGTGCCGCGGCGTCGCCGCGCAGCAGGATCTCGGCGGACGAGAGGTCGAGGCGGCCCGGTGCATCGTCGCTGTTTTCGCAGGCTGCGGCCGCGCATGCGATGCAGAGTAACAGACAGAGACGTTTCATCATTTGTAGGTGCGGGGTTTGAGGTTGTTGAACTGCCACGTGCGGTCGCGCTGGAAGGTGTAGCCCTCGGGTTTGTTGCGGTAGATGCGGCTGAAGTCGAAGTAGTAGCCCTTCACCTTCCGGCCGTCGACGGTGTAGGGCGAGACCAGCGGAACGTACTCCACGGTGCGGCTCACGACGCGGCTTTTTCCGGCAGGCAGTCCGGCGGCCGTCAGCACGTCGACCGCATGGTCGAACATCAGGATGTGCTGCGGATTTTTCTGCGTCAGTCCGTCGCCCGAGGCTTCGATGGTCGCGATGACCTTCTGCATGCGGTCGTAGTAGGCTCTTTCGCGGATCGTGTCGCCCAGCGCTCCGTACGAGAATGCCATTAGATTCAGCAGTTTGGGGCTGAACGGGTCGCGGGCGAGCGCATCGTCGGCCGACGCGATCAGCGCTTCGAGGTCGTCGCGGGCCGGCTGCTGCGTGTCGATGCGCGAGGCGATCAAAAGCGTGCGGTCCAGATCGGGATTGACATCCAGCGGCTTGTAGGCGTCCTGGTAGGCGTAGCCGTAATAAAGGTAATGGTAGTCGTCGGCCGTGAGGGTCGTGTCGCCCGCATTGTACCGCAACATCAGGTTGGGGTAGTAGTAGGGCGATTCCGAATCCATCGTCCGGTCGATGATCCTGTCTTCGTCGGGTGTCTGGGCGAATGCCGCCCAGGGCAGCATCGCGAGCAGCAAGAGCAATTTTCGCATGGTCGTCAGTTTATTCGGGGCATTGCCTTCCGGGGTATCCGCTCCGTGCGGACGTCGGCTCCGGTCGGTAAGCGCCTGCTTTTTCCGGACTAACGTACGGATTACTTCAAATCGTATTTCGCGATCAGCTCGCGGAATTTTTCCTTCAGTCCGGCAGTTCCTTCCACCAGGGGGAGACGCATGGTCGGGCCGATCATCCCCAGCACGTGCAGCGCGCATTTGACACCGACCGGATTGCCTTCGGCGAACAGCGCACCGACGGCTTCGTCCAATGCGGCGTACAGCGTGTGCGCCCGTGCGAAGTCGCCTTCGCGGGCCGCATCGATGCAGGCCATGAAACGCCTGGGAAACGCATTCGCCGCCACCGAGATCACGCCGTCGCCGCCCCGCTCCATCAGGTCGACGGCCATTCCGTCGTCGCCCGAGAGCACCAGGAATCCTTCGGGACGCCGGTCGAGGATGCGCTGCATCTGTTCGATATTGCCCGAGGCCTCCTTGATGCCGACGATGTTGTCGAAATCGCAGGCCAGCCGCAGCGTCGTTTCGGCCGTCATGTTGACGCCCGAACGCCCCGGGATGTTGTAGAGGATCACCGGGAGCGGCGAGTGCTCGGCGACCGTTCGGAAATGTTGGTACAGACCCTCTTGCGACGGTTTGTTGTAGTAGGGCGTGACGCTGAGTATGGCGTCTGCGCCCCGCAGGTCGAATTCGCGCAGCTGGTCGAGTACCTCCGACGTGGAGTTGCCCCCGACACCCATCACCAGCGGAACGCGCCCTGCGATGTGGTCGGTCATGAAGAGGGCGATCGCGGCCCGTTCGGGCATATAGAGCGTGGGCGTTTCGGCCGTGGTGCCCAGCGCCACGATGTAGTCCACGCCGCCGTCGATGACGTAGTCGATCATGCGGCCCAAGGCCCGGTAGTCGATCCGGCCGTCGGCCGTGAAGGGCGTAATCATGGCGGCGCCTGCGCCTGCGAGTCTGTTTCGTTGTTTCATAATGGGTTGCGCGTTTTATATCCAGAGAAGGTTCGGGTTCGGATGACGCATCCTGCTCCGACGTGCGAAGCGTATGTTTCCGCCGGCCGTGCGGCCGGTGTCGCTGCGGGGCGGGAAGGCGTTGCGGGGCGGATCCTGCCGGATCGTGCGGGGCATAGCGTCCGGCCGAAGAGTGCCGGTACGGTGGTCCGTCCGCCCGTTCTACGGGCGGATGCACGCTTTCGGTCGGTATTCCTGCGGGAGATCATGGTTCGTGCGTAGGGTATTCGCGTATCGGTTTTCAGAAGAGCGATCCTTGTGTAGGCGAGGTCGTTGCCTCCGCATCCTCATGTTTCGGTTCAGGTTCCGGCTCCGTTTCCGAGGGGGCGTCGTCGGCCAGCATCCGCAGAAATTCCTCTTCGGAGATGATCTTCACGCCCAGTTTTTCGGCCTTCTTGAGTTTGGCCGGCCCCATGTTCTCGCCCGCCACGATGTAATCCACGTTGGCCGAAACGGCCGCCAGGTTCTTGCCGCCGTGCCGTTCGATCAGCGCCTTGAGTTCGTCGCGGCTGTGTCCGGCGAATTTCCCCGACAGCACGAAATTCCTGCCGGCCAGGCGTTCCGAGGCCAGTTCGCGCGCTTCGGATTCGGTCCGGATTCCCGCGCGGCGCAGCCGTTCGACGATGCGCAGGTTTTCGGGGTCGGCGAAGTAGTCGATGATCGCATCGGCGATCTTGCCGCCCACCTCGTCGGCCTCGACCAGCTCCTCGCGCGAGGCGCCGATCACGGCGTCGAGCGACCGGAAATGGGCCGCCAGGTATTTGGCCGTGGTCTCGCCGACGAAGCGGATGCCCAGGGCGAAGAGCACCCGTTCGAAAGGCACCTCGAGCGAATTGCGGATGCTCTGAACGATGTTCTCCGCCGATTTCTCGCCCAGCCGGGGCAGCGGGGCCAGCTGTTCGGCCCGCAGGTCGTAGAGGTCGGATGCGTCGTGCAGCAGCCCGTTTTCGAACAGCAGCTCGACGGTCTCCTCGCCCAGCCCCTCGATGTCCATCGCCTTGCGGCGGATGAAGTGGATGATGCGGCCGAGGATCTGGGGCCGGCAGCCGCTCTGGTTGGGGCAGTAGTGTTTGGCCTCCCCCTCGTAGCGGACCAGCGGCGTGCCGCATTCGGGGCAGCGGTCGATGTATTCGAACGGCCGGCTGTCGGCCGGGCGCAGCGCGAGGTCCACGCCCGTGATCTTGGGGATGATCTCGCCGCCTTTTTCGACGAAGACCGTATCGTTCGGGCGAATGTCCAGCAACGCCATCTGCTCGGCGTTGTGCAGCGTGGCGCGCCGCACGGTCGTGCCGGCCAGCTGCACGGGTTCGAGGTTCGCCACGGGGGTGATCGCTCCCGTGCGGCCCACCTGGAAATCGACGCTGATCAGCCGGGTCGAGGCCTGCTCGGCCTTGAACTTGTAGGCCACGGCCCAGCGCGGCGACTTGGCCGTGAAGCCCAGCATGCGCCGCACGGCGAAGTCGTTCACCTTGATCACGACGCCGTCGGTGGGAAAGGGGAGCGACTTGCGCGCCTCGTCCCAGTGGGCGATGTAGGCGTCGATCTCCTCCGTATTGCGGCAGATGCGCATGGCGTCCGAAACCTTGAACCCCCATTCGCGCGCCTTCTGCAGGCTCTCCCAATGGGTGCCGAAGGGCAGGTTCTCGCCCGCCGCCTGGTAGAGCGTGGCGTCCAGCCCGCGTCGGGCCACGACCGACGAAGCCTGCTGTTTGAGCGTTCCGGCGGCGGCGTTGCGCGGGTTGGCGAACGGAGTCTCTCCGGCGGCTTCGCGTTCGGCGTTGAGCCGGTCGAACGACGCGTAGGGCATCAGGATCTCGCCCCGCATTTCGAAATAGTCGGGCCAGTCGTCGCCGCGGAGCGTCAGCGGGACGGTGCGTATCGTGCGCACGTTGGCCGTCACGTCGTCGCCTTGCGTGCCGTCGCCCCGCGTCACGGCGCGCAGCAGCCGGCCGTGTTCGTAGGTGAGCGATATGGCCGTGCCGTCGAACTTCAACTCGCAGACGTATTCTGCCGTGCCGGCCTCGCGTTCGATGCGGCCGATGAATTCGTGCAGCTCCTCGAGCGAATAGGTGTTGCCCAGCGAGAGCATCGGAAACCGGTGTTTCACCGTTTCGAATTCGGCCGTCAGGTCGCTGCCCACGCGCACCGTGGGCGAGTTCGGATCGGCGTATTCGGGATGTTCGCGCTCCAGCCGCAGCAGTTCGTGCATCAGCGCGTCGAATTCGAAGTCCGAGATTTCGGGTGCGTTTTCGACGTAATATTTGTAGTTGTGGCGGTTGAGCTGTTCGCGCAGTTCTTCGATTCTTCGGCGTATCATGGTTTCGGATAAACTCAGTACAAAGTTAGCAAAATTTTTCCTCTTACGGAATCTTGCATCCTGCGTGCCGCGCATATTTTTCCGAGCGGCTGCGGGCGCCGCACCGGTCGGCCGCACCGGTCGGCCGCATCGGCGGAGAATGGCGGCGCCGGCGCCGGAAGCGCACGGCCGGGCCGAAGTCCGAAACCGTGTCCCGGCCCGTATTTTGCAGCGCTTCCGACCGGTTGGAAGATGCCGGGGCGGACGGCCGGCGACCCCGAACGCGGATGCGCGGCGCGTCTGCGGATCTCGGATCGGGGCCTGTCCGGAAAACAAAAAAATTGCAAAAAAAAATTGCAGATTTGGTGCGATAGGTAAATTTTGCTTATACTTGCAAAAAATTTCGAGCTACTGTTATGACTAAACAGAATACGACGAAGAAACATATCGTTACCAGTTTTCACAACCTGTCCGTCGAAATGCAGGAAGCTGTCCGCGAACAGTATCCCCTCGGTTTTTCCGATGCGATGATGCGCATCGACAAGCCTAACGGAGACTTTTTCTATGCCGTGCCTTTCGACACGGAGGAGATCGCCTACCTGGTGAAGATCGATGTGAAGATCGACGACAATTCGCAGGACGACGATGACAAGGACTATTACGACGATGAGATCAAGGGCGCCGATGAGATTCAGGACGACGGCGGCTCGGACCGAAGCGAGGAGAACGACGACGACGTCGACATCTGATTCCGTACGCGGACCCGGTCCGTGGCGTGCGCTTTTGCTGGTTCCGCTGCTGTGGCTGGCGGCCTGCGGGCTCGCGGACGACGAACGCGACGCGGAGAACAAACACATATATATAGAAAACCGTTTTTCCGACCCTCGGTTCAGAGAGTTCTGCCTCGCGCACTACGATCTGAACGGCGACGGGCGTGTCTCCCGCTACGAGGCGCAGCGCATTCTCGATATGGACTGCGCCGGGCTGGGGATCGCTTCGCTGAACGGGATCGAGGAGTTCACCCGGTTGCAGCGGCTCGATTGCAGCGGCAATGCGCTTGCGTCGCTCGACCTGCGGGCGTGCACCTCCCTGCGCCGGCTGAATTGCAGCGACAACGAGCTGACGATGCTCGACATCGGGCGGCTGGCGATGCTGGCGACGCTCGATTGCGATGGAAACCGGCTTCCCGTCCTGCTGCTGCCCGCCGCAGGATCGCTCGTCTCCGTGTCGTGTGTCGGGAACGATTTGCCGACACTCGATGTCAGCCATTGCGCGCTCGTGATGGATCGGGTGGACGTTCGCGGCAACTCCCGCTTGGGCGTGCTGTACGTGGGGGCGTCGCAGCGGATCTCCGATTTGCAGTTCGACGGTCCGACGGTCGTCGAGCGCCTTTGAGTATTCTGGTGCGAGACTTCGGAACACCTTTCTTCGTATCTCCCGGTGCGGCTTTCCGCACCCGCGGATCCGGCCGGCTGCGAATTCTTTCGTCGCGGACGGCGGCGTCTGATAAGAACGGAAGGGACCGGCTCATTCAGCGAGCCGGTCCCTTCCGTTTTCCGACGGAGACGGAGCTTCGGTCTATGCTTCGGCCGTCTCCTGTTCCTCCTGCGCTTCGTCGCTCGGGAGACGGAACTCGGTGAAGCCCGCCTTTACCAGCGTATTGTACCAGGCGAAGCACTTCTTCATGTCCGATACGTGGACCCGTTCGCGGTCATACTCGGGGAGTACGGCGGCGAAATAGGCCTTGAGCTTCGCCGGCTCCTCCTTGTGGTCGATCGCCTCCTTGCCGCCGGTGTAGTCGTAGATGTTGGTGAATACCTTCGCCAGCGGAATATCGTCGCCTTCGGTGAACATCGAAATCTCGGTCAGGGCGCTCACTTTCGCCGTGGCCGACACGTTCTGCCGCTTGCCGTCGAGCAGCGATTCGACGATTACGCCGCGGGTCGACTGCGCCACATACTTGTAAAGTCCCGGCTGTCCCGAGATCGCCAAAATATCCTTCAGTTCCATACCTTATATATTACGATTGTTTTACGTTGACCTCCAACTGCGGGAACGGGAAGCGGATCCCCGCCTCGGGCAGCTGTTTGTAGAATTTTTCGTTGTTCTGGAAAAAGACGTCCCAATAGTCGGCGTTCGCCGTCCAGGCCCGGACCGTGAGGTTTACCGAGCTGTCGGCCAGCGCCGCCACCCATACCACCGGAGCCGGGTCGCGCAGCACGCGTCCGTCGGCGGCGAGGATGTCGAGCAAGGTGCGGCGCGCCGTGTCGACGTCGTCGCCGTAGGAGATGCTCACCGTCCAGTCCACGCGGCGCCGCTCGGCAGTCGAGTAGTTGTCGATGATGGCCGTGGCGATGGCGTTGTTGGGGATGTAGATCGTCTGGTTGTCGCCCGTGGTGATGACCGTCGAGAAGAGTTTGATCTCGCGCACGGTGCCCGACTGTCCCTGGGCCGAGATGAAGTCGCCCACGCGGTAGGGTTTCATCAGCAGGATCATCACGCCGCCGGCGAAGTTCTGGGCCGTGCCGCTCAGCGCCATGCCGATCGCCAGCGTGGCGGCCGAGAAGAGGGCGATGACCGACGTGACGTTGACCCCGAGCGTCTGCACGACGACCAGAAGCAGCACGAGCGTGAAGAGCACGCGGATCGTGTTGTGCAGGAACGAGCGGAGCGAGATGTCGACGTTGCGCCGTGCGAAGGCCGCGTCCAGCAGCCGGACGATCCGACGCACGAACCAGCGGCCGATGAAATAGATGGCCAGCGCCAGCAGAATCTTCAGTCCGACCCACACCAGATCGCCCAGCAGCCCCGTGATGAACTCGCGGATATCGAGGTTCATCACCTTCTCGATGGTCTGTGCCAGATTCGCTTTCTGCACGCTGTCGGGCACGATCAGCGGTGCGGCATTGTCCGCCTGGACGAAAAGATAGCGCATGACTCCTTTTTTTGAGTTTGTCCGGCAAAAATAGCCAAAAAAACGAGATTTTGATTAACTTTGACTGATAATTTACCGCTACACCAACATACCATCGCCATGCATAACGAAGGGAACGACATCGAGATCATCCAGATCAACATATCGGGCGAGGACAAGCCCGGCATGACCTCTTCGCTCACGGCCATTTTGGCCCGTTACGACGCTTTCATCCTCGATATAGGCCAGGCCAACATCCACCAGTCGCTGACGCTCGGCATCCTGATCCGCACGACGGCCGACAAGTCCGGAAGCATCATGAAGGAGCTGCTGTTCAAGGCTTCGGAGCTGGGTGTCCGGATTCGGTTCGCCCCCATCTCCGAAGAGCGGTACAATGCCTGGGTGGCCCGCCAGGGGAAGAACCGCTACATCATCACGCTGCTCGGACGGCGCGTGACGGCGCAGCACATCGCCGAGGTGACCGGCGTCGTGGCCGACCACGGACTGAACATCGATGCCATCCGGCGTCTGACCGGGCGCGTGTCGCTGCACGAGGACGACCGGTCCGCCAAGTCGTGTATCGAGCTGTCGGTGCGCGGTTCGCTCGCGGACGACGACAAGAGCGCCATGCAGGCCAAGTTCATGAATCTTTCCGAGAGCGGGCTCGACGTTTCGTTCCAGAAGGACGACATCTACCGGCGCAGCCGCCGGCTGATCTGCTTCGACATGGACTCGACGCTGATCGAGACCGAAGTGATCGACGAACTGGCCGACCGGGCGGGCGTCGGCGACCGTGTGCGCGCCATCACCGAGCGTGCCATGCGCGGCGAAATCGATTTCCGCGAGAGCTTCACGCAGCGCGTGGCGCTGCTCGAGGGGCTCGACGTGTCGGTCATGGAGGAGATCGCCCGCAACCTGCCCATCACCGAAGGGCTGGAGCGCATGATGACCATCCTGAAGCGGGTGGGATACAAAACGGCGATTCTTTCGGGCGGTTTCACCTATTTCGGCAACTACCTGCGCCAGAAGTTCGGTTTCGACTATGTCTATGCCAACGAACTCGAGATCGAGAACGGCAAACTCACGGGACGCTACGCGGGCGAGATCGTCGACGGCCGCCGCAAGGCCGAGTTGCTGCGTCTGCTCTGCCAGTTCGAAGGGATCAATATCGCCCAGTCGGTAGCCGTGGGAGACGGTGCCAACGACCTGCCGATGCTCAATCTGGCCGGTCTGGGGATCGCGTTCCATGCCAAACCCAAGGTGAAGGCTACGGCCCGGCAGTCGATCTCGACGATCGGTCTGGACGGAATCCTCTATTTCCTCGGGCTGAAGGACTCGCGCATCGAATAAGTCGTCGCCATGCGCCGGTTGCTCATCTTCGCGCTGTCGTTTTTGTCGGGTTGCTACGACTCGGCCGATGCGCCTGCGGAAGAACGCCGGGAGACGACGGTCAACGCCACGCTCGCCGATCTGCGGCGGCTCTATGCCGGCATCCCGTTCGAGGTGACGGGCGACATCGTCGTGGCCGGCTGTGTCACGTCGAGCGACGAGGGCCGCAATTTCTACGGTTCGCTGGTCGTCGAGGACGGGGGTGCGGCCGTCGAGATCATGACGGGTACCGACCGCTTGTTCAACCGCTATCCTCCGGGCTGCCGCCTCGCGGTGCGGTTGCAGGGGCTGACCGTGGCGGAGCAGTACGGTGTGCTGCAGCTCGGGCGCAAGCCGGCTCCGGGCAGCGGATATGCGACCGACTACCTCGGCTCGCAGGCGGCGGTCGATCGGGTCGTGGTCCGTACGGGCGGGCGTACGGAACCGGAGGCGTGCGTCGTCCGCTGCCCGGAACTGACGCAGGCGATGTGCGGGCGGCTGGTTCGCTTCGAGCGGATGCGTTATGCGCCCGACGGTCTTGACGACGCCCTGTGGGGCGGTTACCGCCGTTTCGTGGAGGCGTCCGTTTCCGACGACGAACTGACCGACGATACGCCTGCCGTCTACGTATATACGCGCTCCTATGCCGACTGGGCCGGTGCGCAGGTGCCCTTGCGGCCGCTTGCGCTGACCGGCATTCTCCAATACGGCAAGGCCGACGGCCGGAGCGGCCGCTACCTGCTCAAACCGCGTTGCGAACATGACCTGGAAATCTGCGATTGAACTGCTCGTTTGCTGCAGCCTGTCGTGGACGGGTTGCAGCCGTTCGTCGGAACTGCGCTACGACGAACCGGCCGGAAAGACGCATACCGTCGCCTACCTCAAGTCGCTCTGCCCCGCCGACGGGGCCTTTCTCGTTCGCGAGCAGCTCACGCTGCGGGCCGCGGTGACGGCCAACGATCTGTTCGGGGAGTTCCGCAAGACGATCGTCGTCGGGGATGCGAGCGGCGGCATCGAGATTGCGATCGACCACGACGATCTGAGCCGGCTCTTTCCGCTGGGTGTCGAGGTGGAGGTCCGCTGCGACGGGCTGGCGGTAGGGGAGTACGGCGGGAAGGCGGTGCTGGGGGCTCCTCCGACAGCGGAGTACAGCGTCGACCGCATCCCTGCGTCCGACCTGAACCGCTACCTTCGCGTGACCGATCGCGGCAACCATCGGCGGGCCGAACTGCGGACTTTTGCCGATCTGACGGTGCGCGACGCCGGGCGTTATCTTCGTTTCGAGGGGGTGCGGTTCGCCGACCCGGGCGTTTCGTGGTGCGATACCGATCCCGTCACGCTGGCCTGGATGACGACCGAGCGCAAACTCGTGGATGCCGCAGGGCGCACGCTCTCCGTACGGACCCTGGCGGGGTGCCGTTATGCGGCGGAGCCGCTGCCTTCCGGCAACGGCTCCGTGCAGGGGATTCTGGACTATTTCAACGGCGAATTCTCCCTCAGGATCACCAATCGCGAATTTTTCTTCGACTGAACGGCCGTAGGGCGGCTGCGCGGAACTGTTCGGGCCGTTCGGCTCATGCCGGACGCATGGGGCCTGAGACGGTTCGTCGGTCCGATTTCCGAGGCCGCAGTCCGTCGGTGCGGCTCCCTTTCGGCTGTGCGGCCGGGACCGGTCTCTCCGGAGGTTCGGACTTTGCGGGTATGCCTCCGGCCGCAGGGGCGCGCATTCGAAGCCGGGTGCGGCGCCGGGCCGGATTCCATGTCAGTGCGGCGGGCTGTTCGGACCTATTTCTGGAGCGCCTCCCACAGCATATCTTTCAATGCTCTGATATTTAGTCCTGTAACGGATGAGATGAACAGCGCCGGGACCTGTTGCGGCAGGTGGCCTTTCATCTGGTCGATCAGCTCCTCGTCGAGCATGTCGCACTTGGTGATCGCCAGTAGCCGCTCCTTGTCCAGCAGTTCGGGGTTGTATTGGGTCAGCTCGCCCAGCAGGATCTCGTAGTCGCGCCGGATGTCGTCGCTGTCGGCCGGAATCATGAACAGCAGCACCGAGTTGCGTTCGATGTGCCGCAGGAACCGCGTTCCGAGGCCGCGCCCTTCGTGCGCCCCCTCGATGATCCCCGGGATGTCGGCCATCACGAACGATTTGCCGTCGCGCACCTCCACGATCCCCAGATTCGGCTCCAGCGTGGTGAAGGCATAGTTCGCGATCTTGGGTTTCGCGGCCGAGACGACCGACAGCAGCGTCGACTTGCCCGCATTGGGGAAGCCCACCAGCCCGACGTCGGCCAGGACCTTCAGCTCGAGCACGAACGCCCCTTCTTCGCCCTCCTCGCCGGGCTGGGCATAGCGCGGCGTTTGGTTCGTGGCGCTTTTGAAATGCCAGTTGCCCAGGCCGCCGCGCCCCCCTTTGAGCAGCACGAGGCGTTCGCCGTGGGCCGTGACTTCGCCGACCAGCTCGGTCGTCGTTCCTTCGTCCGTTTCGACGATGCGCCGCGCCACGGTGCCCAGCGGCACCGGAATCACGATATCCTTGGCATCCTTGCCTGACGATCGGGCTCCCGAGCCGCACTGTCCGTCTTCGGCGAACTGGTGGCGCTGGTATTTCAAGTGGATCAGCGTCCAGTACTGGCTGTCGCCCTGAAGCACGATGCTGCCGCCTTTCCCGCCGTCGCCGCCGTCCGGCCCGCCGAACGCGACGAATTTTTCGCGGCGGAAATGGGCCGAACCGTTCCCTCCGTGGCCCGATCGGGCGAATATTTTGACGTAATCGACGAAATTCGAACTTGCCATATGTTTCCGGAATATGGGGACAAAGATAGTGCATGCCGCGTGCAAAAACAAGCGGGATCGGAATTTTACCGGGATGCCGTTGCCGCCGGGCGGGTTTTGCCGGACACGGCCCTTCGTGCCGCCGCTTCGGCCGGACGATGACGCGGCGTTTTGCGCGGCCGCTCCGTATTGCGGGGCGGGGTCGGTGTGCGGCGGCTCTTCGTGCGGTTCGCCGGCGGCCGAAACGGAAACCGGGTACCCGTCCAGCGGCGGGTACCCGGTTTGTCGGATGCGGCGAAAGCCGATCAGCAAGCCTGCTCTACGGCTTTGAACAGGGCGACATCCTCCGTCGTCGAGTTCATGACGTAGGTGTAGGCCTCCGTAACCTTGCCTACGGCCAACTTGCAGAAGATACGGGCCGAATTCGCATACTCCTCCGACTCGCCGGCCTGACGGGCCAGCAGGTAGGTGATGATGATGTGACCTGCGGTCTCTACCAGACGGCGTGCGTGGAAATCCTTGAATCCGGCCGTCTGCTTGTCGCCGGCTTCGACGAAGGCGACCATCTCCGTGAACTTGGCGGTCAGCTCTTTCATCGCAGCGACGACGGGCTGCATCGCCTCTGCGTATTCTGCGGCGGCGTAGCGTTCGATCTGCTCCAGGAACGTGCCTTTCGTCACGGCGTTGATGGCCGCTACGACCTGCAGCTGCGAGGTGCCCTCGTAGATGTTCATGATGCGGGCGTCGCGGTAGAGGCGCTCGCAGGGATAGTCCTTCATGAAGCCCGAGCCGCCGTGGATCTGGATGGCGTCGTAGGCCAGCTGGTTGGCGTACTCCGACGAGAAGAGCTTCACGAGCGGGGTGAAGCCGTCGGCCAGGCGGTTGTAGAACTTCATCTCCTGACGCTCCTCGCTTTCGAGCGAACGCTCTTTCGAAATATGGCCGTACTGCTTGTAGATCTCGACGAAGCGCGTCGTTTCATAGAGCAGCGCGCGTGCGCCCTGCAGCTTGGCCTTCATGTTGGAGAGCATCTCCGACACGGCGGCGAACTTGATGATCGGCTTGCCGAACTGCGCGCGCTCCTGGGCGTATTTCAGTCCCTCGCGGTAGGCGGCCTCGCACAGACCCACCGACTGCGCGCCGATACCCAGACGAGCGGCGTTCATCAGCGACATCACGTATTTGATGAGGCCCATCTTGCGGTCGCCGACCAGCTGTGCCGGAGCGTTGGTGAAGACCAGTTCGCACGTGGGTGAACCCTTGATACCCAGCTTGTTCTCGATGCGGCGCACCTTCACGCCGCCGTCGCGCTTGTCGTAGACGAGCATCGAC
>CAOJSG010000047.1 GCA_948442615.1 uncultured Alistipes sp. | reverse complement strand
CTCACGTACGAAGCCGAGGCCGAGAACATCTCGACCGAGGAGATCATCACCGACATCCTGAACAACGTAATCGTACCCTGACGATGCACGAAACCGAGAACGATATTCTGAAACGCGTCCGCAAGATCGAGATCAAGACCCGCGGTCTGTCGAACGAAATCTTCGCCGGAAAGTACCACACGGCTTTCCGCGGACGGGGCATGTCGTTTTCCGAAGTGAGGGAGTACCGCGCCGGCGACGACGTGCGCGACATCGACTGGAACGTCACGGCCCGCTCGTCGAAGCCCCACATCAAGGTCTACGAGGAGGAGCGCGAACTGACGATGATGCTCGTGGTCGACGTCTCCGGCTCGCGGCTGTTCGGCTCGACCGACCGGCTGAAGAAGAACGTCATCACCGAAATCGCCGCCGTGCTGGCCTTCTCGGCCGCGCAGAACAACGACAAGGTGGGCTGCATCTTCTTCTCGGACCGCATCGAGAAGTTCATCCCCCCGAAAAAGGGGCGCAGCCATATCCTGATGATCATCCGCGAACTGGTGGGCTTCCGCCCCGCATCGGCGGGCACGAAGCTCTCGGAGCCGATCCGGTTCCTCACGAACGTGAACAAGAAGCGCTGCACGACCTTCATCCTCTCGGACTTTCTCGACACGCCGCAGGACGCGGCCGAGTTCGACGACGCGCTGAAGATCGCCCGGGGCAAGCACGACCTGGTGGGCATCCGCGTCTACGACCCGCGCGAAGCGGAGCTGCCCGACGCGGGCATCCTCGCGCTGCAGGACGCCGAGACGGGCCGCAAGGTATGGATCGACACGTCGTCGCGGGCCGTCCGCGACCACTATGCCCGGGCGTGGCGCGAACGGTCGGCCGCCATCGAGCAGACGCTCCGCCACAACCGGATCGACACGGCGACCATCGCGACCGACAGCGACTACGTAGTGGAACTGATTAAACTTTTCAAACAGCGATGAAACGACTCTTCGTTCTGCTGCTCTGCGCGGGCTGCGCCGCGGCGCATGCGCTGGGCAGCACCCCGCCGACCGTCACGGCCCGCATCGAACCCGACAGCATCGGAATCGGCGACCGGTTCGATTATGTCATCGAGGTGGAGAAGGACCTGGTGCAGGAGATCGGCTTCCCGGTCTTCGAACAGCAGGGGCCGGGACTGGAGCTGGTCAAGGACCACGCCA
The DNA here is from genome assembly GCA_948442615.1 of uncultured Alistipes sp. Taxonomy (GTDB): domain Bacteria; phylum Bacteroidota; class Bacteroidia; order Bacteroidales; family Rikenellaceae; genus Alistipes. The sequence goes on along the minus strand of CAOJSG010000047.1, from coordinate 14,145 downwards.
CGGACACGCTGCTGCGCGAGGGGCGCCTGCTGAAACTGCGCAAGCGCTACACGATGCAGGCGTTCGAGGAGGGCGACTACCGGCTCGGTCGCGGCGAGGTGCTCTACATCGACAAGAACATCGTCGACACGCTCCGCACGCCGGATTCGCTGCGGCTGCTGGTCACCACGTTCGCCATCGACTCCACGTCGCAGTCGATCTACGACCTGAAGCCGCAGCTGACGCTGCCGTTCCGCTTCCGCGAGGTGCGCGGCTACGTCGGATGGAGCGTCCTGGCGCTGCTGCTGCTCGCCGCCGCGGTCTACGCCGCCAAACGGCTGCTGGCCCGCTACGGCAAGGGGCTGGGCGACATTTTCAAACCGGCGCCGCCGGTACCGCCGCACGTGGCGGCGATCCGCGCGCTCGAGGCGCTGCACAACCAGAAACTCTGGCAGAACAACCGCCACAAGCAGTACTATTCGGGGCTTACGGACATCCTGCGCACCTACATCGACGGCCGTTACGGCATCGGGGCCATGGAGATGACCTCCGACGAGATCATCGCCGCCATGCAGTCGCAGGAGCTTCCGGACAAGGCCCGCATGGACCTCACGGCCGTGTTGCGCGACGCCGACCTGGTGAAGTTCGCCAAGGCGACGCCCGAGGCGGAGCAGAACGAGAACGATTACCTGAAGGTCTACTATTTCGTCGAGGAGACCAAACCCGCGACGGAAACGGCCGCGACGCCGCCCGAAGAGGGGGCTCCCGACCCGAAAAACTGACGACGAAGCCATGCACAGACTCCTATACCTGTTTTTCCTCTTCACCGTCCTCGGCGCCGCGGCACAGCAGATGCCCGAGCGGAGCGCCGTGCGCAAAGGCAACCGGAAATACGACAAAGGCGCCTACGAAGAGGCGATCGGCCGCTACGAAGAGGCGCTGCGGCTGGCGCCCGGCAACTTCGAGGCGACCTACGACCTGGGGAACGCCCTCTACAAGGCCGAACGCTACGACAAGGCGACCGAGACGCTGCAGCGGGCGGCGGCCGATTCGCTGCGTTCCGACGCGGAGCGCGCGCAGGCCTTCTACAACCTGGGTAACGCGCTGTTCAAACAGAAGAAGCTGCAGGAGGCGCTCGAGAGCTACAAGCAGTCGCTGCGGCTGAATCCGTCGGACGAGGAGGCCAAATACAACTACGCCTACACCAAACGCCTGCTGGACCAGAACCAGGACCAGAACGGCGGCGGCAACCAAAACCAAAACCAAGATCAGAACCGGGATCAGAACTCCGGCGACGGTTCGGACCGGCAGAATCCGGACGGCCAAAACGATCCTGACAAGAACGACGGACAGGGGGAGAACGGCGAGCAGAACCGCGACGGAGACTCTCCGCAGCAGCCGAACGGTCCGAACGACCCCGACGAGGGCAATCCGGACGACGGGAACCCGGACGAAGGCGAGAACGGAGACGACGGAAACGAGGGCGCTCCGCAGCCCGTTCCCGTCGGGATCTCGCCCCAGGAACAGGAGCAGATGCTCGACGCCATCCAGGCCCAGGAGGACAAGACGCAGGACAAGCTCAAGGAGAAGGCGCGCGGCATGGTCATCCGCGGAAGGAAAAACTGGTAAACGCCCCCTGCAAGACCTTCCCGCGACGTCCGGGCCTCCCTCGGGACGCCGCGCCCTCCCCGGCCGGTCGCGGACTTGCCGGGAGGGGCCGGAACGGATATCCGGCCGGTCGTCCTGCCGCACGGCAGCTCCGGGCCCGGGCCTCCGGCAGGCCGGGAAGAGGCGGAGGCAAACGGGCATCGGAATCCGGCAGGCGGAGAGCCCGACGGACCCGGGCAGCGGCCGGAAGCCTTGCGGATCGGGAACCCCGGCGGGCCGACCGATCGGCGGCCCGGGCCTCCGGCAGACCGGAGGCCGTTCACGGGTCGGAAAGTCCGATGCGAAAAACTGAATAAAACGCAAATTGCAAACCATGCATTTCGAATCACCCCATTTTCTGTGGCTGCTGGTCCTGCTGGCACCGATGGTCGGCTACTACGTCTGGCGGACCCGGCAGGGCGGTGCGACGATCCGCATCTCGACCGTCGACAGCCTCGTGCGTGCGCCGAAGACCGTGCGCTACTGGCTCCGCCACCTCCCCTTCGCGCTGCGGTGCGGCGCCCTGGCGCTGCTGATCGTGGCGCTGGCACGGCCGCAGGACGTCGAACACGGTTCGACGAGCAACACGGAGGGCATCGACATCATGCTGGCTCTGGACGTCTCGACCTCGATGCTGGCGATGGACTTCCGTCCCGACCGCATCACGGCGGCCCGCGAAGTGGCCGGCTCGTTCATCGCCGACCGCTACGGCGACCGCATCGGAATCGTCGTCTTCGCCGGCGAAGCCTTCACGCAGAGCCCGCTGACGACCGATCAGGGAACGCTGCAAACGCTCCTGGGCCGCATCCGCAGCGGCGTGATCGAGGACGGCACGGCCATAGGCAACGGACTGGCCACGGCGATCAACCGCCTGCGCGAGAGCGACGCCAAATCGAAAGTGGTGATCCTGCTGACCGACGGCGTGAACAACCGCGGCGCGATCGCACCGCTCATGGCGGCCGAAATCGCGAAGGGGCAGGGAATCAAGGTCTACACCATCGGCGTGGGGACGATGGGCATGGCCCCCTATCCCACGGTGGACATCTACGGCAACCCCGACGGCGGGACGGTCAAGGCCAAGGTGGAGATCGACGAGAAGACGCTGCGCGAAATCGCGCGCATCACGGGCGGCGAATATTTCCGCGCCACGGACAAGGCCAAGCTCGAAGCCATCTACGAACAGATCAACCGCATGGAAAAAAGCAAGGTCGAAATATCGGAATACACCACCTACCACGAGCTGTTCCTCGGATGGCTGCTGGGCGGCCTGGCACTGCTGCTGGCCGAGTTCCTGCTCGCGCACCTCGTGCTGAAACGCCTGCCCTGACCGCATCCGGCCACCGCGGCGGCCGGCCGCGAGGGGCCCGGGGCGATCCCGGCCCGGCGGAGCCGGCCGTTCCGATACGGGGCGCCCGGTCCGGCGCAGGCCGGATAACCGCCGGCACGGGCCGGCTCATCGAAAACGTCTGAAAACACAAACCGAATCCTTATCCCATGTTCCGTTTCGCAAATCCGCAATATCTCTGGCTGCTGCTCGCGCTGCCCGTACTGCTGCTGCTCTTCTGGGCCGCGGCGCAGCAACGCCGCAGACGTCTGGCCCGGTTCGGGCGTCCGGAGATCCTCGAGGAGCTGATGCCCGACGTCTCGCGCGGGCGCGAAATTCTGAAATTCATCCTCTTCTCGACGGCGGTCGGACTGCTGGTCCTGGCCGCCGCACGCCCCCAGTTCGGGTCGAAGCTCCGCGAGGAGAAGTCCCAGGGCATCGAGATGATGCTCGTGGTTGACGTGTCGAACTCGATGCTGGCCGAGGATTTCGAGCCGAACCGGCTGGAGCGGACCAAATACGCCATCGACAAGCTCTTCGACGGACTGCATCAGGACCGCGTGGGGCTGATCGTCTTCGCGGGCGAGCCGAAGGTACAGCTGCCCATCACCTCCGACTACCGCATGGCCAAGGCCTTCGCCAAGCGGATCGATCCGTCGCTCGTGCAGGTGCAGGGCACGGCCGTGGGCAAGGCGCTGTCGCAGGCGCTGCTCTCCTTCTCGAGCGGCAGCGAAAACCGCAGCCGGGCGGTGATTCTGATCACCGACGGCGAAAACCACGAGGACGACGTGCTCGCACAGGCACGCCGTGCCGCCGAGGGGGGCATCCGCATCCACACGATCGGCATCGGTACGCCCGAAGGCGCTCCGATCCAGATAGACGGCGAGTTCGTACGGGACGAAAAGGGGGAGATCGTCGTCTCGAAGCTCAACGAGGAGATGCTCGCCGAGATCGCCGACCTGACGGGCGGCAGCTACGTCCGCTCGTCGAAACAATCGATCGGACTGGACGAAATCGTGAAGAGCATCGAAGAGATGGAACAGTCGGAGCTGTCGACCGTGCGGTTCGAGGAGTTCAACGAGCAGTATCAGTACCTGCTCGCGATCGCGATCGCGCTGCTGCTGGCCGAATTCCTGCTGCTCGACCGCCGCAATCCGCTCTTCAGGCATCTGAACATCTTCCGCTGACGCGGCTGCGCCCCGGGATGCAGCCGTTGCGCGGACCCGCCGCGGACCGCATCCGGCACGGCGCGGTCCGGAACGTGCGTGTCCGTACGGCATGCACGGCGCACTTCGGCACGACCGCCTCTCAACTCTTCTTCCGGAAGAAATAGCTTTTCTGACGCCGCTTCTCCTCCTGCGTGCGCGCGACGTAGACCCGCTCGTGCGTGTAGGGATTCTCGCCCGTATAGAACATCGTCGACGAAAGGGTCATGGGCGTGGGCGTCAGATCCTGCACCTGCTCCAGTTCGAAACGGAGCCGGCCCAGCACCTTCTGCGAAAGCGCCCGCATGTCGCGCTCCGTACAGCCCGGATGCGACGAGATGAAGTAGGGAATCAGCTGATAAGGCAGCCCTTCGCGGCGGCAGATGCGCCGGAAATCGGCGTTGAGCCGCTCGAACAGCGCGAAAGGCGGCTTGCGCATCAGCCGCAGCACCCCCTCCTCGGTGTGCTCGGGCGCCACCTTCAGCCGGCCCGAGGTGTGGTGTTTGAGGACGGTATCCAGATAGGGCGTGCCGTCGAACAGATCGTAGCGGATGCCGCTGCCGATGAAAGCCTTCTTCACCCCCTTCACGGCCCGGATCTTCTCGTAGAGCGCCAGCAGCGGCCGGTGGTCGTTGTCGAGGTTGGGGCACATCGACGGATGGAGGCACGACGGACGGCGGCACTTGGCGCACAGCGTGCGGTCGCGGCCGCCCATGCGGTACATGTTGGCCGACGGCGCCCCCACGTCCGAAAGATAGCCCTTGAAATCCGGCATCCGCACGATCCGCTCCACCTCGGCCAGGATCGACCGCTCGCTGCGCGAATGGACGAACTTGCCCTGGTGCGCCGAGATCGTGCAGAACGAACAGCCCCCGAAGCAGCCGCGATGGATATTGACCGAATGTTTGATCATCTCCCAGGCCGGAATGGGGCCCTTGCCCGCATAGCGCGGATGGGGCGCCCGTTCGTAGGGCAGGTCGAACGAACGGTCCAGCTCCTCGGTCGAGAGCACGGCCCGCGGCGGCGTGACCACCACATAGCGGTCGCCCACCGCCTCGACGAGCGTCGCCACGGGGTCCATGAGGTTGCTCTGGGTCTCGATGACGGTGAAGTTCTCGCCGAAGGCCCGTTTGTCGGCGCAGCACCGCTCGTAGCCGTGCAGGCGCAGGGTCGCGGCCGGATCGAGACGCGAGACATAGGCCTCGTCGGCCAGGAAGGCCACCTGGCGGATCTTGCGCAGCAGCTTGGCGTTGTATCCGTTGCGCACGGCCCGGGCCACCTCCTGCACGACCCCCTCGCCCATGCCGTACATCAGCAGGTCGGCGCCCGACTCGACCAGCACCGAGGGCTTCAGCCGGTCGCTCCAGTAGTCGTAGTGCGTCAGGCGCCGGAGCGACGCCTCGATGCCCCCGATGAAAACCGGCACGTGCGGGAACAGCCGCTTGAGGATGCGCGTGTAGACCGTCACGGCGTAATCGGGGCGGAAGCCCGCCCGGCCGCCCGGCGTGTAGGCGTCGTCGTGCCGCAGCCGCAGGTTGGCCGTATAGTGGTTGACCATCGAGTCCATCGCCCCGGCCGTGACGCCGAAGAACAGCCGCGGCGCCCCCAGCTTGGTGAAGTCGCGCAGGTCGTCGCGCCAGTTGGGCTGCGGAACGATCGCCACGCGGTAGCCCTCGGCCTCCAGCAGGCGGCCGATGACCGCCGCGCCGAACGCCGGATGGTCGACATAGGCGTCGCCCGTGAAGAGGATCACGTCCAGTTCGTCCCATCCGCGTGCGCGGACCTCCTTGACGGTCGTAGGCAGAAACATGGTCTATTCGGTTTGGAATGAATGCATGCGGCCGCTGCGGCCGGCCGTACGGTCGCCGCGCCGCCGGAGCGCATCGTACAGCTGCTCCAGCGCCCGCACCACGACGCTGCGCGGAGCTCCCACGTTGAGCCGCATGAACCCCTCGCCTTCGCGGCCGAACAGGGCGCCGTCGTTGAGCGCCAGGTGCGCCTCGTCGACGAACAGCCCGACCAGCTCGTCGTGCGGCAGCCCCAGTCCGCGGCAGTCGAGCCACACCAGGAACGACGCCTGCGGCCGCAGCGGCCGGATGCCCGGCAGCCGTTCGGCGCAGAAACGGATCACCGTCTCGACGTTCTCCTCCACGTAGCGCAGCATCTGCTGCCGCCACGCCTCACCCTCGCGGAACGCCGCGACGGTGGCGATCGGCGCGAGCATCGGCGCGAAATCGAACTCGTTGGCCGCGACCCACGAGAAGAAGCGCTCGCGCAGCGACGCATCGGGCACGATGGCATAGGAGCTGACGATGCCGGCGATATTGAAGGTCTTGGACGGCGCGCCGAACGTGATGCTGCACGCCGCAGCCTCGGCCGAAACCGAGGCGAACGGAACGTGGCGGTTGTCCCACAGCGCCAGGTCGCAATGGATCTCGTCCGAGATCACCGTGATTCCGCGCCGGTGGCAGAAGGCCGCCAGCCGCCCGAGCGTCGCGCGGTCCCACACGATACCGCCCGGATTGTGCGGATTGGAGAGGATCAGCAGCCGGCACCGCTCGTCGGCCACTGCCTCCAGCTGGTCGAAATCCATCGCATAGCCTCCGTCGGGCAGCTCACGCAGGGGATTGCAGACCACCTCGCGGCCGTTGCCCTCGGGAACCGCGCGGAACGGCGGATAGACGGGCGGCTGGACGATCACCCGTTCGCCCTCGGCCGTGAAGACGTTGACCGCCATGCCGATCCCCTTGACGATGCCGGGAATGTAGGTCAGCCATTCGGGCCGCACCTCCCAGCCGTGATGCGAGCGGATCCAGTCGACGATGGCCGGACGATAGTCGGCCGGTTCGGCCGTATAGCCGAGCACCGGATGGTCCAACCGCCGCCGCAGCGCGTCGAGGATGAAATCGGGTGTCCCGAAATCCATGTCGGCCACCCAGAGCGGCAGCAGATCGGTGCGGCCGAAGTGCTCCTGCAGCCGGTCGTATTTGACGGCGTCGGTCCCGCTGCGCGGGATCGCCCGGTCGAAGTCGTAACGTTTCATAATCATTCGGATCCTTGCGCGCTATTCGTCGGACAGGTCGGGTTTGGCGGCCGTATAGCTCTCCCACCGGTCGAGCACGGCCCGGAAATCGGCCGGCAGGTCGCTCTCGAAGCGGATGGTCTCGTGCGTCGCCGGGTGCACGAACCCCAGCGACTGCGCATGCAGCGCCTGCCGGGGCATGAGCGCGAAGCAGTTCTCGACGAACTGGCGGTATTTGGCGAAGGTCGTCCCCTTGAGGATGCGGTCGCCGCCGTAGCGTTCGTCGTTGAAGAGCGGGTGGCCCTGCCAGGCCATGTGCACGCGGATCTGGTGCGTGCGACCCGTTTCAAGGCGGCACTCGACGAGCGTCACGTAGCCGTAGCGCCTGAGCACGCGCCAGTGGGTCACGGCATGCTTGCCCTCCGATCCGTCCTCGAAGACGAACATCTTCTGCCGGTCGCGGGGGCTGCGGCCGATATGGCCCGTGATGGTCCCCTCGTCCCGGTCGAAATTGCCCCACACCAGAGCGACGTAGCGCCGCTCGATGGTGTGGTCGAAAAATTGTTTGGCCAGCCGGGCGTGGGCCTGTTCGTTCTTGGCGACGACCAGGATGCCCGACGTGTTCTTGTCGATGCGGTGCACCAGCCCCGCCCGGGTCTGCTCGCCGGCCGGAATGCCCTGGCGGTCGAGGTGGAACGCCAGGGCGTTGACCATCGTCCCCTCGTAGTTGCCGTGCCCGGGGTGCACGACCATCCCGGCCGCCTTGTCGACGATCAGCAGGTCGTCGTCCTCGTAAAGGATGTCGAGCGGGATGTCCTGCGGGACGATCTCCACCTCGCGGCGCGGATAGGGCATCACGATCCGGATGCGGTCGAGCGGCTTGACCTTGTAGCTCGACTTGGCCGGCTTGTCGTTCACGAGGATGTTGCCGCTGTCGGCGGCCGCCTGGATGCGGTTGCGCGAGCACTTCTCCATCCGCACGGTCAGGAACTTGTCCAGCCGCAGCGGAGTCTGGCCCTTGTCCGCCGTGATGGCGTAGTGCTCGTAGAGTCCGCTCTCCTCCCCGTCGGCCGCCTCGCCGTCGAAAAGCTCCTCCTCCGCGGGCGGCTCGCAGCGGCCGCAGCCCTGCGCAACGGTGTTGTCGGGCTGCTCGGGCGGCAGTGCGTCGCCCGCCGCGGGGCGCAGCGCCCCGATGTCGCAAGTGTCGTTCATCAGTCGAAAAATCCGTTATCGTCGGTCCGTTCCGAATCCGCCGGTCCGGCCGCATCCTCCGTCGGATCCCCGGGGAGCGGAACGCCCGCCGCGGCCAGCGAATCGGCCCGTTCGCGCTCCTCGCGCTGCCGCTCCTCGGCGAGCGCACGGGCCAGCCGTTCGTTCGTCTCGCGGCTCTCGGCCACCTTCCCGGCATCGAGCGTCAGCCGCAGTTCAACCCGCGAACCCAGCACCGCCGCACGCTCGGGATCGGGCGACTGGACGTAGACGCGGGCATCCTTCTCGTTGAGCAGGTCGATCCCGGCATCGAATCCCACCTTGCCGACGTTGAGCCCCGACTCCCATATGCGGCTCTTGGCTTCGCGGAGCGAAAGTCCCGCCAGCTGGGGCACGACCGTCGTGCCGGAGCCCTCCTCGACCCCCACGTACAGCGTCACGCCCGAGCCCATTTCGGCCTCCGTGCGGCTCTCGGGCAGCACGGGTCTGCCTCCGAAATGCTCCTCGAGCACGTAGTTGGTGGCGATGTCGGCGCGATAGACCAGTTCGGCGATCTCCAGCCCGGCGATCTCCAGCATGTTCTTGGCCTGGCGCAGCGAACGGCCCGCCACGTAGGGCACGGGGACCCGTTTCTGTCTGAACGAATTGATCGTGACGTAGACCGTGCGGCCCGGCTTGACCTCCACCCCCTCCTCGGGCAGCTGGTCGAGCACGATGCCGCCCTCGTAGGCCGGGACGAAAAGCGAATCGTTGATCGTCAGTTCGAGGTCGTTCTGCCGGGCCAGGCGCTGCGCCTGTTCGAGCGGAATGCCCGAAAAGTCGGGCACCGTGCGCCGCGCGCCGTGGCGCGTGCCCGCCTGCATGACCACGTGCGCGACGAGCGCCAGCAGGCCGATCGCGCCGGCGATCAGCAGCAGGTTGTAGAGCAGCGGATGCCGTTTGAGCCGCTGCCAGCAGGATGCGGATGGTTTCATGGTATCGGTTTTTTCATTTTTCGGTCGAAAGCGGGACGGAGGTCGCTTCGCAGCGCACGGCTACTTCGGCGCCTTGCGGTAGAGATAGACCGCAATGCCCGCATAGATGAGGTTGGGCAGCCAGACGGCCAGGCCGGGCGGCAGCGTGCCGCTCTTGGCGAACTCCTCGAAGAAGCGGTTGAAGAGGATGTACGAGAAGCAGAGCCCCGTGCCGATGCCGATGTGCAGCCCCGTGCCGCCGCGCACCTTGCGCGACGAGAGCGAGACGCCGATCAGCGTGAGGATGAAGGTCGACAGCGGATAGGCGAAGCGGGCGTGCTTCTCCACCTCGATGATGTTGATGGCGTCGGAGCCCTTGGTGCGCTGCTGTTCGAGGAAGGTGTTCAGCTCGCCGATGCGCATCGTCTGGATCAGCTCGCCGATGCGCCCCAGCTCGGTCACCTCCAGGTTGATGAGCGTGTCAAGGTTGCGGAACTGGTCGAAGGTCTCCACGCCCAGCGAATCGAACGTGCGCGTGGTGTAGCGGGGAGCCGTCCACCGTTTGGTTTCGGGGTCGAACGTCACGTCGGCGGCCTCGAGCGAGTGGGTCATCGTCCCGCTGTAGTAATGCTCCAGGGCGAAGAACGACGCCTTGCTCGACGACTCGTTGTATCCCCGGATATAGGCGAACGTGCCGGGTTCGATCTGGCGGTAGATGTGCCGGTCGAACTGCACGCGCTGGCGGCGCTTGATGTGCTGCAGCTCGAAGGCCACCTGCCGCTTCTGCGACTCGGGGATCACCCACAGGTTGAGCGTCAGCGACAGCGACGCGATAGCCAGCGCCCCCAGGAAATAGGGCCACATCAGCCGCCGGAACGACATGCCGCCCGAGAGCATGGCCACGATCTCGGTCTGATAGGCCATCTTCGAGGTGAAGAAGATGCAGGCGATGAAGGTGAACAGGCCGCTGAACTGGTTGATGAAGAAGGGGATGAAGTTGACGTAGTAGTCGAAGATCACCTCCTTGACCTGCGCCTTGGTTTCGGTGAAGTCGTCGATCTTCTCGACGTAATCGAACAACACCACGATGACGATGATCATCGCGATGGCGAAGAAGTAGGTCGACAGGAACTTCCAGAGTATGTAACGGTCCAGGATCTTGAATCCCGGGAACTTTATTTTCATCGGCTTCATTATCAGTCGCGAATCGGATGCGGGAGACCGGCCCGCGGGGCCGCGCTGCGGTCCGGCCGGATGCCCGGCGCACCCGCAGGGGGAGCCTTTGCCGCCGCCTTCCCGCCCGGATTACAGGCGTTTTTGCAGTTTGACCGCCATCCGCTCCTTCCACGCGGCGAAATCGCCGGCCGCGATCCGTTCGCGGGCCATGCCGACCAGCCGCAGGTAGAAGGCGATGTTGTGCAACGAGGCGATCTGCGCCGCCAGCATCTCGCCGCAGACGCACAGGTGGTGCAGGTAAGCCTTCGAATAGCGCGTATCGACGAACGCCGTACCTTCGGGATCGATGGGCGAGAAGTCGTCCTCCCACTTCTTGTTGCGGATGTTGATGACCCCTTCGGCCGTGAACAACTGGCCGTTGCGGCCGTTGCGCGTGGGCATCACGCAGTCGAACATGTCCACACCCCGGGCGATCCCCTCCAGAATGTTGACCGGCGTGCCCACCCCCATCAGGTAACGGGGCCGGTCCTCGGGCAGCACGGCATTGACCACCTCGATCATCTCGTACATCGTCTCGGTGGGTTCGCCCACGGCCAGGCCGCCGATGGCGTATCCGTCGGCGTCGTACCGCAGCACGTTCTCCGCCGCGCGCACGCGCAGATCGGGATAGGTGCACCCCTGCACGATCGGGAACAGCGCCTGGTAGTGCCCGTATTTGGGCTGCGTGCGGTGGTACTGCGCGAAACAGCGATCGAGCCACCGCTCCGTCAGGTCGAGCGACCGGGCGGCGTATTCGCGCGGCGCATCGCCCGGCGGACATTCGTCGAAGGCCATCATGATGTCGGCGCCGATCGTGCGTTCGGTGTCGATGACGCTCTCGGGCGTGAAGAGGTGTTTCGACCCGTCGATGTGCGAACGGAAATAGCATCCCTCCTCCTTCAGCTTGCGGCACGCCGCCAGCGAAAAGACCTGGAAGCCGCCGCTGTCCGTCAGCATCGGTCCGTCCCAGGTCGAGAAGCGGTGCACGCCTCCGGCCTGTTCGATGATCCGCATGCCGGGCCGCAGATAGAGATGGTACGTGTTGGCCAGGATGATCTGCGCCCGGGCCTCGTCGCGCACGTCGCGGTGGAAAATGCCCTTCACCGCGGCAGCCGTACCCACAGGCATGAAGATGGGCGTGCGGACCGTACCGTGGTCGGTCTGCAGCTCTCCGGCGCGGGCCTTGCTGTGCGGGTCTCTGTATTGCAGCGTAAATTTCATACGGCGATCTCTGTCGGACAAAAATAGGTAAAATAAATGGAACGGCGAAGCGCCGGCCGTCAAAATAGCCGTGCGTCCGCATCAGGCGCCCGGCCCGGGCAAAAGAAAAGGCCGGCATGAGCCGGCCCTGTCTCTCGCTTCCCGAGGGGAAGGTTAAGCGTACTTGAACGTCGATTCGTCCGATACGGTCAACTTCTTGCGGCCCTTCGCACGGCGCGCAGCCAGCACCTTGCGACCGTTCGCCGTAGCCATACGAGCACGGAAACCGTGTTTGTTGATCCGCTTGCGACGCGAGGGCTGGTAAGTTCTCTTCATTGCCATAGCTATCTGATTTTTATTGTTTCGTACATTTTTACGGATTGCAAAAGTACAACAAAAAAGCGATTCGCAAAAATTTTTCGGGAAAATATTTCAAAAAGCCGGATGCCGGCGTGCGAATTCTTGCTATCTTTACCTGGAAAATCGGGGCCTGCACCGCCCTCCGCATCCCGTTTTACGGGCGCCGCGGACGACGGCCGGCGAAGGCCTTTTCTGAAAACGAACGAATTATGGCCGTATTCCGAGTAGAGGGAGGACACAGCCTCCAGGGAGAGATCACGCCCCAGGGCGCCAAGAACGAAGCTTTGCAGATCCTCTGCGCCACGCTGCTCACCCCCGAGCGGGTCGTCGTGCGCAACGTCCCCCGCATTCTGGACGTGATGCAGCTCATCGAACTGCTGCGTCGCATGGGCGTGGAGGTCGAGGAGCTGGGCGGCGACGCCTACGCATTCCGTGCGCGGGAGATCGACTTCGGCTACCTGCGCACGGACGACTACCGCCGGCGCTGCACCCGCCTGCGCGGCTCGGTGATGCTCATCGGCCCCATGCTGGCGCGCTTCGGCATGGGCTACATGCCCAAACCGGGCGGCGACAAGATCGGCCGCCGCCGGCTGGACACCCACTTCCTCGGCTTCCAGAAACTCGGCGCCCGGTTCGATTTCGACATCGCCGACGAGTTCTTCGCCGTCGAGGCGAAGGAGGGGCTGCAGGGGACCTACATGCTGCTCGACGAAGCCTCGGTCACGGGCACGGCCAACATCGTCATGGCGGCCGTGCTGGCGCGCGGAAAGACGACGATCTACAACGCCGCCTGCGAACCCTACGTCCAGCAGCTCTGCCGCATGCTCTGCCGCATGGGCGCCAAGATCTCGGGCATCGCCTCGAACCTGCTCGTCATCGAAGGGGTCGAGGCGCTGGGCGGCACGGAACACACGCTCCTGCCCGACATGATCGAGGTGGGCAGCTTCATCGGCATGGCGGCCATGACCCGCTCGGAGCTGACCGTCAAGCACGTCTCGTACGAAAACCTGGGCATCATTCCGGCGCAGTTCGCGCGGCTGGGCATCCGCTTCGAGCAGCGCGGCGACGACATATACATCCCCCGCCAGGAGCACTACCGGATCGACACCTTCCTCGACGGTTCGATCCTCACCGTGGCCGACGCACCGTGGCCGGGTCTGACGCCCGACCTGCTGTCGATCTTTCTGGTGGTGGCCACGCAGGCCAAGGGCTCGGTGCTGATCCATCAGAAGATGTTCGAAAGCAGACTCTTCTTCGTCGACAAGCTGATCGACATGGGGGCGCAGATCATCCTCTGCGACCCGCACCGCGCCACGGTGATCGGCCACGACCAGCAGATCCGGCTGCGGGCCACCAAGATGACCTCGCCCGACATCCGCGCCGGCGTGGCGCTGCTGATCGCCGCCATGTCGGCCGAGGGGACGTCGGTCATCCAGAACATCGACCAGATCGACCGCGGCTACCGCGACATCGACGGACGCCTCAACGCGCTGGGCGCCAGGATCACGCGCATCGAAGAGTAGACAACCGCCCCGCAGGGGCGCACAAACGACAATCAAGGAGCCAGTTACGCCTATGTTTTTGGAAAACGCCAACCGCAAGGGTTGGATCGAAGTCATCTGCGGCTCGATGTTCTCGGGCAAGACCGAAGAGCTGATCCGCCGCCTCAAACGCACGCAATTCGCCCATCAGCGGGTGGAAATATTCAAACCGCGCATCGACGTGCGCTACTCCGAGCAGGAGGTCGTCTCGCACGACGCCAACGCCATCCGCTCCACGCCGGTCGAATCGCCGCAGAACATCCTGCTGCTGGCGTCGGAAGTCGACGTGGTCGGCGTGGACGAGGCGCAGTTCTTCGACGAGAGCATCGTCGACGTATGCCGCCAGCTGGCCGACAACGGCGTGCGGGTGATCGTGGCCGGACTGGACATGGACTATACGGGCAAGCCGTTCGGACCCATGCCGGCCCTGATGGCGACGGCCGAGTACGTCACCAAGGTGCACGCCATCTGCGTGCGCTGCGGCAACCTG
>CAOJSG010000046.1 GCA_948442615.1 uncultured Alistipes sp. | reverse complement strand
GTTGGCTCCGATCTCCACGTCGTCCTCGATCACCACGTTGCCCAGCTGCGGAATCTTGTCGAAGCCGCCCGCGGCGTTGGGCATGAACCCGAAGCCGTCGGCTCCGATCACGGCCCCCGCGTGCAGGATGCAGCGTGCGCCCACGACGCACCCTTCGTAGATCTTCACGCCCGGATAGAGCGTCGTCCCCTCGCCGACGGTGACACCGCGGCCGATGTAGACCTGCGGATAGATCTGGCATCCCTTGCCGATGCGGGCTCCCTCCTCGACGACCGCGAAGTCGCCCACGTAGCACTCGTCGCCCACTTCGGCGCGCTCCGAGACCGCGGCGCGGTCGCTGATCCCCGTGCGCCGGGGCTTGGCGGCGTTGTACATTTCGAGCAGCTTCAGCACGCAGGCGCCGGCGTCGTCCACCCGCACGAGCGTCGCGGCGGTCGGCTGCGATGGCTCGAAGCGCTTGTCCACCAGCACGATGCTGGCGTGCGTCGTGTAGATGAACGGTTCGTATTTGGGGTTGGTCAGATAGGTCAGCGATCCGGCCTCGCCCGCTTCGATCGACGAGACCGTGTGTACTTTCGTCTGTTTGTCGCCGATGACCTCGCCGCCCAGAAACCCGGCGATCATTTCGGCTGTGAATTCCATCATACGTGTTGAATTATAGGTAGTTGTTAATGTCGATTCCTCGGGGCATGAACTCTTCGACGGTGCGGCCGAACGCCATCACCTCGCGTACGGTCGACGACGAGATGTCGGCCACGGCGGCCGGCGTGAAGAGCATGACGGTCGTGATGGCGGGGCAGAGGCGGTGGTTGGTCGCCTCCATCGTGCGTTCGTATTCGAAATCGGTGGTGTTGCGCACGCCGCGGATGATGGCGCAGGCGCCCAGCGACTCGGCGAATTCGCCGGTCAGCCCGGTGTAGATGCGGGCCTCGACGCGCGGTTGCGCGGCGTATACGTCGTCGATCAGCCGTTTGCGGTTGGCGACCGTCAGCAGCCCCTGCTTGGCGGTGTTGTTGCCGATGCCGATCACGATGCGGTCGAACAGGTTCAGCGCCTCCTCGACCACGGCGGCATGGCCGCGCGTGAAGGGGTCGAACGAGCCCGGAAAGATTGCGATTCGTTCCATGATCGGCAAATATACACAACTGCGGGCAAACTGCAAGCGAAATAGCCCGGAATTCGTTGTCCGCAATGGCCGTAGGTTTGGTCGTTCGGCCGGTTCGGCGCGTTTCGGCGGGAGGCCGGCGCGGTGCCGGCCGGTTCAGCGTTCGATCTTCACGTACTCCGCGTGGACGATGCGCGTGTGCGGATTGGCCGAACGGATCTCCTGCCGCAGGGCTTTGGTCCCCCAGCGGATGAAGAGGAAGCGCCGCGGAATGCGGTGCACGATCTGGTGCAGCGTGTCGACGCTTTCGACGCGGCAGACGACCGAGTCGGCCGTAAGGCGCCCCTCTACCGCGACCCAGCGGTCGCGCCAGCGGAACAGGCGCACGGTGTCGTGCCGGACGACGGTGTCGCGGATGCAGCGCACGACGGTGTCGCGCAGCGGCGCCCGTGCGTCGAGCGAGGTGGCGGCGACGGTGCGGGCCGAGGCCTCGAGCCGCCGCAGCCGGATGCCGAGCCGGCGGATGCGGTCGGCGTCCTCGGCGTGCAGCCGTTCGAACTCCGTGCAGCGCAGACGCAGCGTCCGCGACGAGACGATCTCCTCGTCGAGCTGCGTCCGGTAGCGCGTCAGGTCGCAGGTCAAGGTTTGCAGGTTTTCCCGGAGGCGCCGGGTATCGGCGCGGTGGCGGCGGTAGCCGGCGACGAGCAGCGCCGTGACGGCCAGGGCGTAGAGAAACAGGTATTTTCGCATGATCGATGGGTTTGCCGCAAAAATAGCCCGGCGGGGCGGCGTGCGGTTTCCGAAAACGGTGGAAACGATCGGTGCGGTGAGCCCGACGGTGGGAGTGGCGGCGTGGGGATGGGGCCGTCCGGCGAGGAGGCGGTATGACGGTGCGGCACCCGGAGGTAGGACGGGCGGCGGTGTGGGCGTGCGTCGTTTGAAGATTGAGCGGATGGCGGGCGGCGGTCGCGGCTTCCGGCTGTCTCGGGTTTCGGTTGTTCCGGCTGTCGCAGGGCGTCCGGAAAATCGCTGTTCCGCCGGGCGGCGGCTTCGGTGCGGGCTTTCCCGACCGGACGGCGTTGCCCCGTTCGGGTGAATGCGACGGTCCGGGGCCGCCGTTCGAGGGGGTCGGCGGAAGGATCGGGAGGCGCGGGAGCGGTGGATCGGGCTGCGGTTACCGGCCGGCGAATCCGGTCTCCATCGCTGCGGCGATGCGCTCGGCGTAGAGCGCCATGTAGGGATTTCCGTCGCAGTGCGCGAGGGCCGTCACGCCCCGGTGGTCGACGTAGAAGAGTTCGTCGAACGCGGGCAGCAGCGCCGCGGGCAGCGGCTCTTCGCGCAGGTCGAAGCCCGCGGACGCGACGGCCCGCAGGGCGATGCCGCGCTCGACGCTGGGCGGTGCGGGGGGCGTGCAGACCGTTTTGCCGCGCACGGCGAAGAGCGGGGCGTCGTCCGCTGTGCGGAGCAGTCCGTCGCCGTCGCAGCGCACGGCGACATGGGCGCCCGCGAGCTGCGCGCGGTGCCGGGCGAGTGCCGCGGCCGCCTCGCGGGCCGAGGTCGGGGCGTCGAAGAGCGGCACCTCGTAGCGGAGTACGGTCGCTTCGGGCAGCAGGCTGCGCAGGGCATAGCCCCGGTAGAGCGAGCCGACGGCCGGCCCCAGGCGCTCCTCGCCGTCGGCGTAGAGCTGCAGCCGGACGAAGCACGACTGCCCGGCCGGGCACCCCTCCTCGTCGGCCCGGGTCGCGATCCGGCGCCGCATCCGCTCCGCGTCGGGTCGGTAGCCGATGCCGAAGATGCGTGCGGCCCAGTCGGCGAGCAGGCCGAGGTGGGCCTCCAGCATCCGCGGCCGTCCGTCGAGCAGATGGACCGTCTGGTAGAGATAGGGCCGTGTCACGAGAGGAAGATCTTGAGCAGCAGTTCGCGCAGCAGTTCGCCGTCCGGTGCGCCTCCGGCGTTGAGTCCCTTGCTCTTGGCGTCGTACTCGCGCAGCAGGCCGAGGATGCGGAAGACCTTGCGGTTGTCCCAGTTGGTGGCCAGCTGTTTGATCTCGCCCACGACGTAGAGGTTGTTTTTCTTGAGCAGCCGCATCAGCTCCGCGTCCGGCGGAAAGGGGATGCCCTTGCGGCGGGTCTGCCAGCGCAGATAGTTGACCACGAACAGGTCGCGGAACTGGCCGAACAGGGCCAGGATCGTCACCAGCAGCGGATTGTCCTTGGGGTTGCGGGCGAAGTGGTCGGCGATCTCCAGCGCGCGGGTCATGTTGCGGGTCGCCACGGCCTTGCAGAGCTCGAAGTTGTTGAAATCCTTCGATATGCCGATATTGGCTTCGATGTCCGCATCGGTGATGCGGCGGGTGCCTTGGGGCAGCGAGACCGTGAGTTTGGCCAGTTCGTTCGCGATCTTGGCGATGTCGGTGCCCAGGTGGTCGGTGAGCATCGAGAGGGCCTTGGCGTCGATGGCCAGCCCCCTGTCGGCGATGAAGCGCTGGAGCCACGGGCCGATCTCGTAGTCGCGCGGCCGCACCGATTCGAAGACCGTGCCGTTGGCGGCGCAGCCCTTGTAGAAGGCCGAGCGCTTGTCGGCGTTCTTCTCCTTGTGGCAGATGACCAGCACGGTCGCGGGCGACGGCTTCTGGGTGTAGAGCGAGAGCTTCTCCAGCCCGCGCAGCTGCTGCGCCTCCTTGAGGATCACCACCTGGTAGCTGCCCATCATCGGCAGCTGGCGGCAGAGGTTGATGACCTGTCCGGCGTCCGAATCCTTGCCGTAGACGGTCTGCTGGTTGAACGCGCGGGCCGTCTCGTCGAGGATCGTCGACGCGAGCTGCTCGCACAGCGCGTCGATGAAGTAGCTCTCCTCGCCCATGAGCAGGTAGACCGGGGCGAAGCGCCGCGCCGCGATCTCGCGGGAGAGCCGTTCGAATTCGGCGGCCGAATCCCTGAATTTCACTGTGCTTTTGGCCATCAGACGATCTCTTTGGTGATGCGTAATACGGTGTCTGTCGCGGAGGTGATGCGGTAGCGGTCGTCGATGCGCCGGCCCACGAGCCATACGATGTCGTCGCCCGAGAGCAGCACGAACTGGCGCTGTTTTTCGGCCATCGAGACCTTGGCGTCGATCAAGTAGTCGCTCACCTTCTTGCGCCCGGTCATGCCGAACGGCACGAACCAGTCGCCCTCCTGCCAGCGGCGCACGGTGAGCGGGTAGCTCAGCTTGCCCGCGTCGAGCTGGGCGATGTGCTCCGGCACGCCGAAGCTGTCGATCAGGTCGATGTCCTGTCGTTCGAAGACGAGCATCGAGTTGCCGCAGTAGCAGCGGCGGGTCTGCTCGTCGACGCGGACGGTGCAGCTGTCATCGGGCGCGATGGGCGCCACGACGATCGTGCCGCGGTCGGGATAGGCGACCCGGTCGCGGGCGTAGAACCTCCGTCCCGTAGCGTTCTGATCCAGTGCGCGGCAGAGCCCGTCGATCACGTCGCCCTTGAATCCGTAACGGGAGTTCAGCAGCTCGTAGATGACGAAGTCGCGCGGGAAGGCCGGGTCGATGCGGTCGAGCCGGATGGTGTCGATCCCCTCGTGCGAACTGACCGCCTCGCGGCGGATGCGTTCGATGCCGTGGTCGATGAAGCGCTGCGCGTCGGTCAGCCGTGCGAGATTGCGCCGCATCAGGCCGGTGAAGCCGGGGCTGATCTCGCGGATGCGGGGGATCAGTCCGAGCCGGATCTTGTTGCGCAGGTATTTGGTCGAACGGTTCGACGAATCCTCGCGGAAGGGAATGCGCCGCGCCACGGCGTACTCGACGATCTCCTTGCGCGAGGCGAACATCAGCGGCCGGATCACCTTGCCGAGCTGGGTGGAGATGCCGGTCAGGCCGCGCAGCCCCGTGCCGCGCAGCAGGTTGATGAAGAAGGTTTCGATCGAGTCGTCGGCGTGGTGGGCGATGGCTACGGCTCCGTAGCCGTGTTCGCGGCTCAGCTCGTCGAACCAGGCGTAGCGCAGCCGGCGGGCCGCCATCTCCATCGATTCGCCGGTGCGTTCCATTTCGGCCTGCGTCTCGAAGCGTCTGTTGTAGAACGGTACGCCGTATTTGGCCGCCTCGTCGCGCACGAGCACCTCGTCCTCGTCGCTTTCGGCGCCCCGCAGCTGGAAGTTGCAGTGCGCCACGCCCACTTCGTAGCCGCTCTCGGCGAACAGCGAGAGCATCACCATCGAGTCCACGCCGCCCGAGACGGTGAGCAGCACGCGTTCGCCCGGGGCGACCAGTCCGTTCCGGGCGATGTATCGTTCGAATGCTTCTGTAAAGGTCATAATCTCTCAGTTCTCGTGTTTCGGGAGGCGCTCCGGGACGCACTCCGCATTCCGGTCCGCGGGCGGCCGCGCGCCGAACCGGCCGCATCCCGGCGCTCTCCGCGCCGCAGCGTGCATTCCTCCGCCCGGCTGTGCCTGCCGGCCGCGTACGCCGCACCGGATCCGCCTTGCATCCGGCAGCGGACGGTTTTCCGTTCCGGCGGCTGTGCCTGCGGGCCGCTACAGGATGTTCACTTCGGTTTCGATCGCCACGCCGAACCGCTCCAGCACGGCCTGCCGCACCCGCGCGGCGAAGGCGGTCACTTCGGCGCCGGTCGCGCCGCCGCGGTTCACCAGCACGAGCGCCTGCCGTTCGTGCACTCCCACGCGCCCCTCCGTGCGGCCCTTCCAGCCGGCGCGGTCGATCAGCCAGCCGGCGGCCAGCTTCACGCGGTCGTCGGAGGCGGGGTAGTGGGGCATGTCGGGCCAGCGGGCCAGCAGCCGTTCGGCCGTCGGCCGGTCGACCGCGGGATTCTTGAAGAAGCTGCCCGCATTGCCCGTCACGGCCGGATCGGGCAGTTTCGCCCGCCGGATGGCGCAGACCGCTTCGCGGATGTTGCGCAGCGTGGCGCCGCCGCGGGCCGCCGTTTCGCGTTCCAGGTCGCCGTAGCCCAGCCGGGGCTGCGGCGTGCGGCTCAGCGCGAAGCGTACGGCCGTGATGATCGCGCGCCCGCGCAGCTCGCGCTTGAAGACGCTGTCCCGGTATCCGAAACCGCAGTGCGAAGCGTCGAGTATCAGCGTGTTGCAGGTCTCGGTGCAGAACATCTCCACCGACTCGATCGTGTCTTTCGCCTCGGCGCCGTAGGCCCCGATGTTCTGTACCGGAGCCGCGCCCACGGTGCCGGGAATGAGCGAGAGGTTCTCCAGCCCCCACAGCCCGCGTTCGACGGCCCAGGCCACCAGGTCGTCCCATTCGACGCCGGCCTCGGCGCGCACGCGGACGCGGTCGCCCTCCTCGCCGAGCCGTTCGATCGTCCGGCCGACGGGCGTGAGCAGCGTGCCTTCGTAGTCGCGCGTGAAGAGGATGTTGTTGCCGCCTCCGAGCAGGTACCATTCGGCGGGGCCCCCGTCGGCGAAGAGCCGCCCGAGGTCGTCCGCCCGGTCGAACTCCACGAGCCGCGCGGCCCGCTGCGCCACGCGGAAGCTGTTGCGGGCGGTGAGGTCGATGTGATGAAATTCTCGAATCATGATGCGCAAAGTTAGGAATTATTTCATAACTTTGGTGAGATTTATACCGGCGAACCCATTGCAACCCGAAACTCAAAACCATAAAAAACCATGTTTACCGAAAAAGATTTGTCACAGATCGAGCGGCACGGGCTCACGCCCGAGGCCGTAGAATCGCAGCTGGAGAATTTCCGCCGCGGCTTTCCCTACCTGAAGGTGGTGCGGGCCGCTTCGCCCGCCGACGGCGTGCGCATGGCTTCCGAAGCCGAGATCGACGCCGCGGTGGCGCGCTACGAGGCTGCGGCCGCCGGGACGAAGGTCGTGAAGTTCGTTCCGGCGTCGGGCGCCGCGACCCGCATGTTCAAGGAGCTGTTCGAGTTCGTGAACGAGGACAAGCGCGGCAAGGGGATCGACACGCTCCTCGGCCGGATCGGGGAGTTCGCCTTCTGGCCCGAGCTGCAGGCCGTGCTTCCGGCCGGCGCCGACGACAAGGCCACGGTGCGCGCCATCGTGGGCGAGGGGCTGAACTACGGCGGCAAGCCCAAGGGGCTGGTGACGTTCCACGCCTATCCCGAAGGGGCGCGCAAGGCGGTGGAGGAGCACCTGGTCGAAGGCGCGGCCTATGCCGTGTCGGACGGCGTCGTGCGCATCCACTTCACCGTTTCGCCCGAGCACCGCGCGGGCTTCGAGGCGCTGCTGGCCGAGAAGGTCCCCGTCTACGAGGCGCGCTTCGGCGTGAAGTACGACATTTCGTTCTCCGTGCAGAAGCCCTCGACCGACACCGTCGCCGTCAACCCCGACAACACGCTCTTCCGGCAGGACGACGGCACGCTGCTGTTCCGCCCCGCGGGCCACGGCGCGCTGATCGAGAACCTGAACGAGATCGATGCCGACGTCGTCTTCATCAAGAACATCGACAACGTGACGACCGATGCCAACCGCGGCGATACGGTCCGTTACAAGAAGGCGCTGGCGGGGATGCTGCTCGCGCTGCAGGAGCGGACGTTCGGCTACCTGCGGGCGCTGCGGGCCGGCACGGCCGATACGGCCGAGGTGGCGGCGTTCGTCGAGGAGCAGCTCTGCGTGAAGCTGCCGGAACACTGCGATGCGGCGCTGCTCGAGGCGCTGCTCGACCGTCCGATCCGCGTCTGCGGCATGGTGCGCAACGAGGGCGAGCCGGGCGGCGGTCCGTTCTGGGTGGCGAATCCCGACGGCACCGAATCGCTCCAGATCGCCGAGTCGAGCCAGATCGCGCCCGAGGATATGCCGCTGATGCAGTCGGCCACGCACTTCAATCCGGTCGATCTGGTCTGCGGCGTGCGCGATTCCGCGGGCGGGAAGTTCGATCTGCGGCAGTATACCGACCCGTCGACGGGCTTCATCTCGTCGAAATCCGCGGGCGGCCGTCCGCTGCGCGCGCAGGAGCTGCCGGGGCTGTGGAACGGCGCGATGGCCCGCTGGAACACGGTCTTCGTCGACGTGCCCGTCTCGACCTTCTCGCCGGTGAAGGTGGTGCAGGATCTGCTCCGTCCGCAGCATCGGTAGGCGGACGGCGGCGGCCGCGGCTGTGTTGTCGCGGTGCCGGTAGTCGGTTTTGCGGTGCCGGTTGCCGCTCCGCAGTGTCGGCGGCCGTCCGTTTTCACCGGCGGTCGGCGCTCTGCTGCGCGGTCCGGGATCGCTCGTAATTTGTGAGAAAATGCTTTCGGGAGGCTGCCGGAATATCCGGCGGCCTCCCGTCGTGTGTCCTGTCCATGCCTCGTGCGAGAGGCACGGCGTCGTCTCCGGCTGCATGTCCCGCCCGTCTGCGGCCGTGCGCGGGTGCTTTTCGGCCGGATGTTGGTCGATTGTGAATAAATTGTGCGGGGCGTTGTTGTTATGTGGATTGTTATTCCTATCTTTGTGTCGCTCGAAAAATGACCGGATAATCAGATCAAAATCATAGATACGAATTCGTTATGGAAAACAAACTGCAACAGTTGACCCAGAAGCTCTACGACGAGGGCCTGGAGAAGGGCCGTGTCGAAGCGGACCGTCTGGTGGCCGAGGCGAAAGCCGAAGCGGAAAAGATCGTCGCCGAGGCGCAGGCCGAGGCCGGACGGATCGTGAAGAAGGCGCAGGAGAAGGCCGAGGACGTCGAGAAGAACGCCATGACCGAGATCGCCCTGGCGGGGCGCGAGGCGATGGCGCGCATCAAGTCGGAGATCGCCGGGATGATCGTGGCGAAGGCCTCGGCCGAAGGGGTGAAGGCCGCGACGATGGATCCCGCGTTCATCGAGCGGATGCTGCTGGCCGTGGCCGGGAACTGGAACGGCGCCGATTCGTCGAAGGTCGAGCTGAAGGCGCTGCTGCCCGAGGCCGAGCGCGAGGAGCTGGATGCGGCGTTTGCGAAGAGCGCGACGGGTCTGCTTGCCGCAGGCGTCGAGGTGGGCTATTCGGCCGATGTGAAGAGCGGATTCAAGGTGGGCGCCAAGGACGGCGGCTATTACATCTCGTTCTCGGACGCCGACTTCCAGGCGCTCATCGGCGAGTACCTGCGCGAGAAGTTGTACCGGATGCTCTTCCAAGCCTGATCGCGCCATGTTCGGTTCGCAATATTACTGCCTGGTCGCGGGGCTGAGGGAGTATACGCTCGATGCCGATACGAAAGGGTTCGACCCCGCATCGATCGTGGCGGATATTCTCGGCGAGGTTTCGGCGAAGGACGCCGCCGCCGTGCGCCTGCTCTACGGCTACTACGACTGCGAGAATATCGTTTCGCTGCGCGCAGGACGCGCGGCGCACAACCCGCTGGGCAATCTTTCGCGCGAGGAGCTGGAGGAGGAGATCCGCACGCCGCGCCGTCTGCCGCGCCGCATCGCCGCGGTGCTCGAGGCCTATGCCGATCCCGAGGGGGAGGCGGCCGAAGAGGTGGACGTCGCGCGCCGGTTCGAGCCGGCGCTCTTCGCGGCCTATTACGAGGAGTGCGCCCGCTCGTCGAGCCGCTTCCTGCGCGCCTGGTCGCTCTTCGACCGCAACCTGCGCAACGTCGCGGCGGCCCTGGCGGCCCGTGCCGCGGGCCGTGCTCCGGAGGAGGCGGTCGTGGGGGGCGGCGACGTGGCCGAGCAGCTGCGCCGCAGTTCGGCCGCCGATTTCGGTCTGCGGGGCGAGCTGCCCTATGTCGATGCGCTGATCGCCGCGGTCAACGACGAGACGAACCTCGTGGAGAAGGAGCGCAAGATCGACCTGATCCGCTGGAACGAGGCCGTGGAGCTGGCCACGTTCGACTATTTCGACATCGACGCGATTCTCTCCTACCTGGTGCGCGTCAATATCGTGGCCCGCTGGACGCGGCTCGATCCGGCGCAGGGCCGCGCCATGTTCGAACGCCTGGTCGCCGAGCTCGACGGCCGGCAGCTGATTGAAAAATAAAACAACGACAAAGATACGATGAAAACTACAGGACGTGTAAACGGTATCATCTCGAACATCGTGATCGTCAAGGCCGACGGAGCCGTGGGCCAGAACGAGATCTGCTATGTCTACGCGGGCGATACCAGGATGATGGCCGAGGTCATCAAGGTCATAGGCGACAGCGCCTATGTGCAGGTTTTCGACAGCACGCGCGGTCTGAAGATCGGCGACAAGGTCGAGTTCGAAGGACACATGCTCGAGGCGACGCTGGCCCCGGGCATGCTGTCGCGCAACTACGACGGGTTGCAGAACGACCTCGAGAAGATGGAGGGGCTCTTCATCGCCCGCGGTTCGATCACCGATCCGGTCGACTACGAGGCGCAGTGGGACTTCGTGCCGCTGGCCGCGGCGGGCGACCGGGTGTCGGCCGCTTCGTGGCTGGGCGAGGTGCAGGAGCAGTGGGTCAAGCACAAGATCATGGTGCCGTTCGCGATGACGGGCAGCTATACGGTCAAGAGCGTGGCCGCAGCCGGTAAATATAAGGTAACCGATACGATCGCCACGCTGACCGATGCCGAGGGGCGCGAATACCCCGTCACGATGGTGCAGAAGTGGCCCGTCAAGCAGGCCGTGCGCTGCTATACGGAGAAGCCGCGCCCGTCGCGCGTGATGGAGACCGGTGTGCGCGCCATCGACACCTTCAACCCGATGGCCGAGGGCGGTACGGGCTTCATCCCGGGGCCGTTCGGCGCCGGCAAGACGGTGCTCCAGCACGCCATCTCGAAACAGGCCGACGCCGACATCATCATCATGGTGGCCTGCGGCGAGCGCGCCAACGAGGTGGTCGAGATCTTCAAGGAGTTCCCCGAGCTGGTCGACCCGCGTACGGGCCACAAGCTTATGGAGCGCACGATCATCATCTGCAATACGTCGAATATGCCCGTCGCCGCGCGCGAGGCGTCGGTCTACACGGGTATGACCATCGGCGAGATGTCGAACCGTCTGGAGGAGCTTCCGGGCCAGGACGCCTTCCCGATGGACCTTTCGGCGATCATCTCCAACTTCTATTCGCGCGCGGGCCTGGTGAAGCTCACCAACGGCCGGACCGGTTCGGTCACCTTCCTGGGCACGGTGTCGCCCGCGGGCGGTAACCTCAAGGAGCCCGTGACCGAGTCGACCAAGAAGGCGGCCCGCTGCTTCTACGCCCTCTCGCAGGGCCGTGCCGACTCGAAGCGCTACCCGGCCATCGATCCGCTGGACTCCTACTCGAAATACCTCGAATATCCCGAGATCCGCGAATACCTCGACGAGCACATCGAGAAGGACTGGGTCGACCTGGTCTATGCCGGCAAGACCCTCGTGCAGCGCGGCAAGGAGGCCAACGACCAGATCAACATCCTGGGCGACGACGGCGTGCCGGTGGAGTACCACGAGCGTTTCTGGAAATCCGAGCTGCTCGACTTCGTGATCCTGCAGCAGGACGCCTTCGACGACATCGACGCCAACTGCCCGATCGAGCGTCAGAAGATGATGTACGAAATGGTGCTGGGCATCTGCCGCCGCGATTTCGGCTTCGCCGATTTCGAGCGGTGCGCGCAGTTCTTCAAGGGGCTGATCAACCTCTTCCGCCAGATGAACTACTCGGAGTGGAAATCCGAAAAGTTCGAGCAGTATCGGCAGCAGATCGAGCAGTATGTGGATGAAAAAGCAGCAAAATAAGCGCAAGTCATGACAACACGAGCATTTCAGAAAATCTATACCAAGATCGACAATATCACCAAGGCCACGGTGACGTTGCGGGCGCAGGGCGTCGGCAACGACGAACTGGCCACCGTGGGCGGCAAACTGGCCCAGGTGGTGAAAATCATGGGCGAGAACGTCACGCTGCAGGTCTTCGCCGGCACGGAGGGCATCGCCACCGACTCGGAGGTGATCTTCCACGGCGAGCCGCCCAAGCTGAAGGTTTCGGACAACCTCGCGGGCCGCTTCTTCAACGCCTACGGCGAACCCCTGGAGGGCGGCGAGGCGCTCGAAGGCGAGGCGCGCGAGATCGGCGGCCCGACGGTGAACCCGTTCCGCCGCATCCAGCCGTCGGAGCTGATCGCCACGGGCATCGCCGGCATCGACCTGAACAACACCATCGTGACGGGCCAGAAGATCCCGTTCTTCGCCGATCCCGACCAGCCCTACAACGCCGTGATGGCCAACGTGGCCCTGCGCGCCAAGGCCGACAAGATCATCCTGGGCGGCATGGGCCTGACGAACGACGACTTCCTCTATTTCAAATCGGTGTTCGAGAACGCCGGTGCGCTGGACCGCATCGTCTCGTTCGTCAACACGACGGAGAATCCTCCCGTCGAGCGTCTGCTCGTTCCGGACATGGCCCTCACGGCCGCCGAGTACTTCGCCGTGGACAAGGGCGAGAAGGTGCTGGTGCTGCTCACGGACATGACGCTCTACGCCGACGCGCTGGCCATCGTCTCGAACCGTATGGACCAGATCCCGTCGAAGGACTCGATGCCCGGTTCGCTCTATTCGGACCTGGCGAAGATCTATGAGAAGGCCGTGCAGCTCCCGAACGGGGGTTCGATCACGATCATTGCCGTGACGACCCTTTCGGGCGGCGACATCACCCACGCCATTCCGGACAACACGGGCTACATCACCGAGGGCCAGCTCTTCCTGCGCAACGACTCCGACACGGGCAAGGTCATCGGCAAGAAGACCCGCGAGGACCATCCGCAGGTGATGAACGCCTGCGTGCGCCTCTACGCCGACGCCGCCAACGCCAAGACCAAGCTCGAGAACGGTTTCGACCTGTCGGACTACGACGAGCGTACGCTGAAGTTCGCCCACGACTACTCGGAGAAGCTGCTGGCCATCGACGTCAACATCGAGATCACCGAGATGCTCGACACGGCCTGGACGCTCTTCGGCAAATATTTCTCGAAGGAAGAGGTGGCCATCAAGGAGGAACTCATCAGGAAGTACTGGAAAGCGTAACGAACGATGGCAATCAAATTCCAATACAACAAGACTTCGCTCGGCGAGATGGGCAAGCAGCTGAAAATGCGGCAGAAGGCCCTCCCGACCATCAAGAGCAAAGAGTCCGCTCTGCGCTCCGAGGTGAAGAAGGCGAAGGACTCCGCCGGCGAATACCGCCGTCGGCTCGATGCCCTGAAGGCCGAGTACGACTACATGGTGTCGCTGTGGGGAGAGTTCGACTTGGACTTGCTGCGCGTCGCCGATGTCCGCCTCGCCACGCAGAAGATCGCGGGCGTCCGGACGCCCGTGCTGGAGGAGGTGATCTTCGAGGAGAAACCCTACGATCTCTTCTCCTCGCCGGTGTGGTTCGCCTCCGGAATCGATATCCTCAAGCGCATGGCGCAGCTGGGTATGGAGTTCGAGGTGTACGATCGCAAGATGGAGCTGCTGGACTATGCGCGGCGCAAAACCACTCAGAAGGTGAACTTGTACGAAAAGGTGCAGATACCCGGCTACGAGGACGCCATACGTAAGATCAAACGCTTCATGGAGGACGAGGAGAACCTCTCGAAGTCCGCCCAGAAGATCGTGAAAACCAAACAACAGCAGGCCGTGGAGGGGGCGATGTTATGATAGCCAGAATGTCGAAATACGACTTGGTGCTTTTGGCGGCGCAGAGCGACGACTTCATCGAGCGGCTGCGCGGACTGGGGCTGGTGGACATCACCGCCGCAGGCTGGGAGCCTTCGGAGGAGGACCGCCAGCTGCTGCTGGACATCGAGGGGCACGCGAAGGCCGCCGAGTTCGTGCGGGCGTTCCGCGAGGATGCCGACCGGTTCCGTCCCGATGCCGAGCCGTTCGCCACGGGCGAGGAGGCCTATGCGCACTACAGTGCGGCGCAGCAGCAGGCTGCGGCGCTCAATGCCGAGATCGGCCGGCTGGAGAAGGCGGCCGACGAGCTGCGCCCGTGGGGCGAATTCTCGGTGGAGCGCGTGCGGGCGCTGGCCGCGCAGGGTATCGTGCTGCGCTATTTCTTCGCGCCGGCCAACAACTACGACAAGGCCGAGGCCGAGTGGTCCGCACGTCATACGCTGTCGCTGATCAATCGCACGGACGCCACGGCCTACTTCGTGGTCGTGACGGCACCGGGCGAGGAGGTCGCGATCGACGCCCAGGAGCTGAAGGCCCCGACGATGGACATCCGCGAGGCCGAACGCCGTCTGGCGGAGGCGCAGGAGGGGCTCGCGGCGCTGGACGCCGAGTTCGCCCGCGTGGCGGTCTCGGAGGAGCTGCTCGCGCAGCATGCCGCCTCGCTGAAGGAGCGGCTGCAGCGCGTGCGCGTGAAAGCTACGGCGCAGCAGGCGGCCGACGGCGCACTGGTCGTCATGGAGGGCTGGGCCGAGACCGAGACCTCGAAACGGGTCGACGCCCTGCTGGACGCCTATCCCGACGTGGTCTACATCAAGAGCGACCCCACGCCCGAGGACGACACGCCCGTGCAGCTGCGCAACGGCTGGTTCGCGCGCATCTTCGAGATGGTGGGCGACATGTATGCCCGTCCGAAATACGGGACGGTCGATCTGACTCCCTATTTCGCGCCGTTCTACATGCTCTTCTTCGGCATCTGCCTGAACGACGCCGGCTACGGGCTCGTGCTGCTGGCCATGGGGCTGTGGATGCTCCTGAAAAACCCGAAGCCGGGCATGATGCGCCGTGCCGCGTGGTTCGCCACGATGTGCGCGGGGGCCACGGTGGCTTTCGGGCTCTTCAGCGGGTCGTTCTTCGGCATGAGCCTCCAGGAGTGGTTCCCGTCGGTTCCGTTCTTCGATTTCCAGGGCAAGTTCTTCTCGTGGGCGCTGGCCATCGGCGTGGTGCAGATCCTGTTCGGCATGGCGATCAACGTCTTTACGATCACGCGCAGCTACGGCTTCAAGTATGCGCTCGGACCCTTGGGCTGGCTCGTCATCCTGCTCGCCGGTTCGGTCGCCGCGGGGCTGCCGATGCTCGATCCCGCGTGGACGATCCCCGGATTCACCGCCTCGTCGCCGGCATTCTACGCCGCTTTGGGTGCGGGAGCCTTCCTGATGCTGCTGCTCAATACGCCGGGCAAGTTCCACAATCCGCTGGTCAACATCGGTTCGGGCCTCTGGAACCTCTACAACAACCTCACGGGGCTGCTCAGCGACGTGCTGTCGTACATCCGTCTGTTCGCCATCGGCCTGTCGGGCGGCGTGCTGGCGCTGGTGTTCAACTCGCTGGCCGCGGGCTTCGTGCCCGAGGGGGCTGGCTGGGGCGTGCGTCTGCTCATCATGATCCCGATCCTGCTGGTGGGCCACGGCATCAACCTCTTCATGTCGACCATTTCGTCGTTCGTGCATCCGATGCGTCTGACGTTCGTCGAGTTCTACAAGAACGCCGGGTTCGAAATGGCCTCGCGCTCGTTCGATCCGATCCGTAAAATGAATCAAACAAACGAATAATAACAATCAAAAAATCTCAAAATTCTTATGGAAACAACAGCATTGGTAATGGCCTACGTCGGTGTAGCGCTGATGGTAGGTTTGGCCGGCATCGCTTCGGCCATCGGTACTTCGATCGCCGGTCAGGCAGCCGTGGGCGCCATGAAAAAGAACGGCGGCGCATTCGGTAGCTACATGATTCTCTCGGCGCTTCCGGGTTCGCAGGGTCTCTACGGTTTCGTCTGCTTCTTCATGGTGCAGGGCTTCCTCGCTTCGCCCACGATGGTGCAGGGTGCGGCCGTTCTGGGTGCCGGCATCCTGGTGGGTATCGTGAACCTCGCCGCGGCGATCTATCAGGCCAAGGTCTGCGCCAACGGTATCGCAGCGATCGGCAACGGCCACGACGTGATGGGTAAGACGCTGATCCTGGCGGCATTCCCCGAGCTGTACGCCATTCTGACGGTTGCCGCGACCTTCCTGATCGCCAACATCGTACGCTAAGCGGCTTTCCGCCCGAGAGGCGGGGGCCGGCGCCCCTAAGGGTGGGCCCCGCGCCCGTGATGTTGTTTATGGAGGGCGCGGCGGACCAAAAACAGGTCGACCCCCCCCAATTTTTGGCCCCCA
>CAOJSG010000045.1 GCA_948442615.1 uncultured Alistipes sp. | reverse complement strand
CCCCTTGCCCACGTCGCCGTAGCCGCACACGACCACCACCTTGCCGGCGATCATCACGTCCGTAGCGCGTTTGATGCCGTCGGCCAGCGACTCGCGGCATCCGTAGAGGTTATCGAACTTCGACTTGGTGCACGAATCGTTGACGTTGATGGCCGGCACGAGCAGTTCGCCCGCCTCCATCATCTGATAGAGCCGGTGCACGCCCGTGGTGGTCTCCTCGCTCACGCCGCGCCACTCGGCCACCGTGCGGTGCCACTTGTCGCCGTCTTCGGCCAGCACCCGCTTCAGCGTGTCGAGGATCACCTCCTCCTCGTAGGACGAAGGCGCACAGTCGAGCGTCGCGGCATCCTGCTCGGCACGATAGCCCTTGTGGATCAGCAGCGTGGCATCGCCGCCGTCGTCCACGATCAGCTGCGGCCCCTTGCCGCCCGGGAACGACAGCGCCATGGCCGTGCACCACCAGTATTCGGGCAGCGTCTCGCCCTTCCAGGCGAAGACCGGCACGCCGCGCTCGGCGATCGCCGCCGCCGCATGGTCCTGCGTCGAGAAGATGTTGCACGAGCACCAGCGCACGTCGGCGCCCAGCTCGACGAGCGTCTCGATGAGCACGGCGGTCTGAATGGTCATGTGCAGCGACCCCATCACCCGCACGCCCTTGAGCGGCTTGGCGGGACCGTACTTGCGTCGCACGGCCATCAGTCCGGGCATTTCGTGCTCCGAAATTTCGATCTCCTTGCGACCCCACTCGGCCAACGACATGTCGGCCACCTTGTAGGGAAGATTCAAATCCAGATACATATTATCAATCGGGTTTAGTAATGATTCCGACAACACCCCGCGCCCGGCCTCTCCGGAGCTGCGGGCCGGCGCACCGCAGGCGCCCTCCCCGTCCGCCATCGCGAGGATCCGCGCGCGGTCCCGCCCGAGCTGCTCCCGGAGCGCCTCGACCGACTCGAAGCGGCGTTCGCCCCGGATCCGGCGGAGCAGCTCCACGCGCAGCCGCTTCCCGTAGAGCGGAGCGTCGAAGCCGAACAGGTGGACCTCCAGCCGCCGGGGCACCCCGCCCACCGAAGGGTTGCACCCCAGGTTGGCCATGGCGCGGTAGATCGTTCCGTCCACCTCGGCGCGCGCCGCGTAGACGCCGTCCGGGGCCGTCGTCCGGCCGTCGACGGGCAGATTCGCCGTCGGGAATCCCAGACGGCGTCCCAGCGCCTGTCCGTGCTGCACGATACCTTCGATCACCGTCATCGCATCAGATCTTTTCGGTCAGCTTGCGCACCAGGCTGAATTGCGAGAAAAACTCCTTCGCGAAGACGCGCAGCACCGTATAGGAGGGGATGGCCAGCAGCATGCCCACGATGCCGGCCACCGATCCGGCGATCAGAATGACCAGGAAGATCTCGAGCGGATGGGCCTTCACCCGCTCGGAGTAGAGCGTCGGCTGGAGCACGAAATCGTCCAGCCCCTTCAGGATCAGCAGCGAACCCGTGATCGCCACGATCGTACGGCCCACGCTCATCCCCTCGATGGGTGAGATGATGCCCAGCATGACCGACATCGCGCTGCCGATCAGCGGCCCGGCATAGGGCACCACGTTCATCACCCCCATGATGAGTCCGATGAAGGTGGCGTCGGCCATCTTCATGCCGAAGGCCATCATCGTGAGCGACACGGCGATCATCAGCAGCAGGCTCTCGGCCAGAATGCCCGTGAAATAGCGCGACAGCAGCAGCGTCACCGAATCCAGCGCTCGGCGGACATTGTCGTGATAGCGCTCGGGGAAGACGGCCGTCACCATCGCGGAAAAGAGGCCGTCGTCCTTGAGGAAAAAGAAGGTGATGAACGAGATGGAGAAGACGGCGATCGCCGACGAGACCACCACGTTGACGATCGACGAAAAGGCCGTGTTGATCGAGTCGATGTTGATGAGCGACTTGAAAGCGTCGATCACCGCATCGGGGAGCGAGAAGGTGGTCTCCGGCACGCCGAAGAAGACATAGAGATAGTGCTGCGCCCGGGCCAGCGGTTCCTGCACGGATTCGACCACGGTGCCGAAGTCGAGCGCGGCGAGCTGATAGACCTTATTGAAAACCAGCGGAATGAAAAGCGAACACAACACCGACAACACGGCCCAGATCACCGCCAGCGTGCACAGCGCCGCAGCCCACCGCGGCACCTGCCGGCCGCGGATGCGCAACTCGCCCAGACGCCTCGTCAGCGGCCGGCCCACCACAGCCAGCACGGCCGAAACGAGTATGTAAACTACGATCGCACTGAAATACCATACCAGGAAGAGGATGGCGGCGACGAGCGTCGCCCCCGCCAGGAATTTCAGCACCGTCTGTGGCGTAACCGTCATGAGCTTATCTTTTTTTCAGGCGTGCGAGCGGGGTTTGCGAGCCCACCACGGCGTCGCCGATCCCGACCAGCAGCTCGCTGTCCTTGGGCACCAGCACGTCCACACGCGACCCGAACTTGATGAATCCGCAGACGCTGTTCTGCTCCACCTGCGTACCGACCTTCATGTACGACACGATCCGGCGGGCGATCAGCCCGGCGATCTGCCGGAAAAGCACCTTCCGGCCCGAGGCCATGGTCACCACGGTGGTCGTACGTTCGTTCTCGGTCGACGACTTGGGGTGCCAGGCCACCAGGAAACGGCCCGGGTGGTACTTGAAATACTCCACCTTGCCGGCCACCGGAACCCAGTTCATGTGGACGTTGGTGATCGACATGAACACCGAGATCTGCAGCATCTCCTCGTGCAGGTACTCGTCGTCGCGAACCACCTCGGTCACCACCACGCGGCCGTCGCAGGGCGAGAAGACCAGGTCGGCATCGTGGATGCGCACCCGCCGCGGCTCGCGGAAAAACGCCACCACGAACACCCAGAACAGCAGCAGAAAACCGGTTCCCACCCACAGCAGCGCATGTGCGGCATGGCTGACGAGCAGGTGGTAGAACAGCCCCCAGATGAGCAGGCATGCGGCGCCGGTAAACAAAATGATTCGGTAACCTTCTTTGTTGATTTTCATATCGGGTCGTGTAAGTTTT
This sequence comes from uncultured Alistipes sp., assembly GCA_948442615.1. GTDB lineage: Bacteria > Bacteroidota > Bacteroidia > Bacteroidales > Rikenellaceae > Alistipes. The sequence continues at coordinate 13,326 of CAOJSG010000045.1, read as the reverse complement.
AGTTTCCAAATTCTGCCGGGAGTCCGCCGGCCCTGCGCCGGGCGCTCCCGCGGCCGGGATCCGCTGAGCCGCACCCATCGGCTGCGGCTCAGCCCCTACATGACATAGAGCATGTAGACGAAGACGAAGGGGGCCGAGAGGATCAGCGCGTCGAAACGGTCCAGCCAGCCGCCGTGCCCCGGGATGATACGCCCCGAGTCCTTCACGCCGGCCGCGCGCTTGAACATCGACTCGGCCAGATCGCCCAGCACGCCCGTCGCCGAAGCGACCGCCGCCAGTCCGGCCCAGGCCCATTCGCTGCCGCCCGTCAGCCGGGCGGCGACCAGCCCTGCGACGACGGCGCCGGCCACGCCGCCGAAGAATCCCTCCCACGACTTCTTGGGCGAAAGACGCGGGAAGAGCGGATGCCGCCCCACGGACATGCCCACCAGGTAGGCGAACACGTCGTTGGCCCAGATGATCGCGATGTAGGCCACCGTCACCCGGGGGTTCCACTCCGGAGTGCTCAGCTGCGGGATGTAGCACATCAGCGAAACGGGCAGCGCCACATAGACCACGCCGGCCAGCGTCACCCCCACGCCGGCGGCGGGATTCCCCTCGCGCCGGAACAATTCGCAGACGAACATCAGCGACAGGGCCAGCAGCACGAAGGCCGTCAAGGCGGTCAGCAGACCGCCCCGCATCAGCCCCGCGGTTTCGCGGCACACCGCCATGAAATTGATCGCGAACAGGACGATGCCCGTCGCCATGCCGAGCAGCCGCTGCGGCCGCTGGTCGCAGCGCGAGGCCAGCCGGTAGAATTCGTGCATGCATCCGACGAGCAGCAGCAGCAGCAGCGCTCCGTAGCTCCACTGCGACCACAGCGTGGCGCCGATCACCGCGACGGCCAGTACGACGCCGCTGAGCGTACGTACGAGCAGGTTTTTCATTTTTTCACTCATTTCAGTCTCTTGTTGGGTTGGCAGCATCTCTGCGAATCCGGCACCGCAGGCGCGATCACTCCAGGCCCGCCGGTTCGGGTTCAGGTTCGGCCGCCGCTGCGGGTGCGGGAGCCGCGGCATCGGACGCTGCGGGTGCGGCGCCATCCGGCCGCCCGGCCTTCTCCTCCTTCTCCGCGTGGGCCGAGGGGCCCAGAATCCGTTCGATATCCTCTGCGTAGATCGTCTCCTTCTCCAGCAGCAGATCGGCCATCTCATTGATCTGCCGGTTCTTCTGCTCGACGATCCGGCGTGCGCAGGCATACGCCTCGTCCAACATCCGGCGCACCTCGCTGTCAATCTCGTGCGCGGTCTGCTCGCTGAAGGGTTTGGTAAACGTATCGCGCGTGCCGGTCGAATCGTAGAAACTGATCGGGCCGATCTTCTTGCTCATTCCGTAATAGACCACCATGGCATAGGCCGTCTTGGTAGCCCGCTCCAGATCGCTCAGCGCCCCGGCGCCGAGCGTTCCGTAGTTGACCTCCTCGGCGATGCGGCCGCCCAGCAGTCCGGCCAGCTCCTCGCGCAGCCCCGCGTCGGTCACGTGGATCCGGTCCTCGTCGGGAACCGACCACGTGGCGCCCAGACTCCGGCCGCGCGGCACGACCGTCACCTTCAGCACCGGATCGCACTCCGCCAGCGACCACATCACCGTGGCGTGCCCCGCCTCGTGGATCGCCGTAGCGCGCCGGTCGGCCGCCGTCATGGGCATGTTGGGCTTTTCGAGCCCCCCCACGATCCGGTCGATCGCCGCCATGAAGTCGGCTCTCGTCACCGCCTTCCGGTCGTGCCGGGCCGCGATGAGCGCCGCCTCGTTGCACACGTTGGCGATGTCGGCGCCCGAGAATCCGGGCGTCTGCTTGGCCAGGAACGAACGGTCGATCTCCCCGTCGAGCTTGAGCGGACGCATGTGCACCTCGAAAATCGCCGCACGCTCCTTCGCATCGGGCAGTCCCACCTCGATCTGCCGGTCGAAACGGCCGGCGCGCATCAGCGCCTTGTCGAGGATGTCGGCGCGGTTGGTGGCCGCCAGGACGATCACGCCCGAGTTGGTCTGGAAGCCGTCCATCTCCGTAAGCAGCTGGTTGAGCGTATTTTCACGTTCGTCGTTCCCGGAGAACCCGGCATTCTTGCCGCGCGCCCGGCCGATGGCGTCAATCTCGTCGATGAAGACGATGCAGGGCGCCTTCTGCTTGGCCTGCTCGAACAGGTCGCGCACGCGCGAAGCGCCCACGCCGACGAACATCTCGACGAAGTCCGATCCCGACAACGACAGGAACGGCACGTTCGCCTCGCCCGCCACCGCTTTGGCCAGCAGGGTCTTGCCCGTGCCCGGAGGGCCTACGAGCAGCGCCCCGCGCGGAATCTTGGCTCCGAGCTCCCGGTACTTGTCGGCCTTTTTCAGGAAGTCGACGATCTCCATGATCTCTACCTTGGCCTCCTCGTGGCCCGCCACGTCCTTGAACGTGATGCGCTTGGAGCTGTCCTTGTCGAAGACCTGCGCACGCGCCTTGCCGACATTCATGATGCCGCCGCCCGCGCCGCCGCCCGCATTGCGCGCCATCGAACGCATGATGAAGAACCACACGCCGATAATCAGCACCCAGGGCAGCAGGCTCACCAGCGCGGAGCCCCAGTCGTTCTTGCGGTTCTCGTATTCGACCTCCACGGGCCGCTCCGCCCGCGCCTCGGCCGCCTTCAGGTCCTCGCGGAACGAATCGACCGAACCGATGGTATAGGTGAGCTGCATCCCCGTTTCGGGCATGTGCCGCAGCTGTTTGTCGCTCTTGTCGTCGCGGTATTTCCGCACGGCCTCGTCGGTCAGATAGACCTGGGCCAGCTCACGGTTCACGACCACGATCTTCTTCACCTCGCCCTGTTCGACCATCCGCCCGACGGTCGTCCAGCTGCTCGGCACCGGCGCGTCATTGCCGTCCGCGAAGAACCACCATCCGAGAATAAACGCGCCGACGAGTCCGTAGATCCACATCCACGACGGGCGCGGCATATTGACTTTGTTATTGTTGATTCGCTTGGCCATATCGATCCTCTACTCTTCGTATTCGTAACGGGTCATCGGGGCGTCGGCCCACAGCTCCTCGAGCTTGTAGAACGACCGCAGTTCGGTCTGGAAGATGTGCACCACCACATCCACGTAGTCCATGGCGATCCACACGGCGTTCTGCTGCCCCTCGATGCGCCACACCTTCTCGCCCAGCGTCTGCTGGACCTTCTCCTCGATGCCCGCGGCGATGGCGGCCACCTGGGTCGTGGAGTCGGCATTGCACACCACGAAGCGCGAACAGATCGCCCCGTCGAAACCCGAGAGGTCCAACGATACAATATCCTTACCCTTTTTATCTTCGATCGCCGCAACGATCGTCTCTATCAATTCATTCATATACGATTCAGGTCTATAACCTTGCAAAGGTACGAATAAGAATTCACAATTCATAATTTCGGACGATCATATGAGCCGCGGCTTCCGCCCGGCAGATGCGCGGCTGCGGTGCGCGCCGGGAGGCCCTTTCGGGCCACACACGAAAAAAGCCCTCCGGCGAGGGCTCGAATCGGGGGAAATGAGGTGTCTGCCGCCGCACGGCCTGCGGACGACGGCACCGGTTCGGGCTTCGGCAGAAGAGCTGCCGGAACGACCGGCCTGGAAACCGTATACGGAGCCGGACGGCTGCCGGCCGCATCCCGCCGCACGGCCTGCGGCTACTGCTGGATCTTCACCAACTGCTCGCGGTAGGCGTTCAGAATCCGCGACTTGGAGATGAAACCCAGATACCGGTTCTCCTTGTCCACGACGGGCAGCATCCACGTGTGCTTGTCGTCGAACTTCTCCATGACGGCCTGGATATTCTCGTGCTGCAGGATGCGGTCGGGCGGCGGAATCATGTAATCGGAGATCGGCCGGCCGTACTTCTCGCGCTTGAACATGTCCTCGCGCAGGTCGTCGAGCTGCACCACCCCGAGCAGGTGGCCGAAATTGTCGATCACCGGGAAGATGTTGCGCCGGGCCGTCGAGATGATGTGCACGATGTCGCCCAGCGTCATATTCTCCTTGATGCGGTAAAAATCGGTCTCCATCAGCTCGTCCAGCTTCAGAAAGACGAACACCGACTGGTCCTTGTCGTGGGTGAGCAGCTCGCCCTTCAGCCGCAGCTGCTTGGTGTAGATCGAATCGGGATCGAGGTAGTAATCCACGGCGAACGAGATGCAGGAGGTGATCATCAGCGGGATGAAAAGCCCGTAGCCGCTCGACAGCTCGGCGATGAGGAAGATCGAGGTCAGCGGGGCGTTCATCACCCCCGACATGACGCCGGCCATCCCCACGAGCGTGAACGAGACGATCGACACGTCCCAGTGGAACAGCGCGTTGCACGCCAGCGCCAGGGTCGCCCCCGTGAAGGCCCCCACGAACAGCGACGGCGCGAACGTACCGCCGATGCCGCCCGCGGCGTTGGTCGACGCCATGGCGATCACCTTGAAGAACATGGTGGCCACGACGAAAAGGATGACGACCCATTCGATGTTGCGGAACCGGTAGAAGAACGAGTTGTCGAACAGCTCGTGCGCCTGCCCGTGCATGAGCGACGTGATCCCCTCGTAGCCTTCGCCGTAGAGCGGCGGGAAGACGAGGATGAGGATGCCCAGCACCGCGCCGCCCAGAATCCACTTCTTATACTGCTTGTCGAGCCGCTTGAAGACGTTCCCGACATAGGAATTCATCGACGTGAAGTACCACGACATCAGGCCGCAGAGGCAACCCAGCAGGATGAACAGCGGGATCTGCCACAGTTCGAACGCATCGCCCGGCTTGAGCGCGACGGCGAGCATCGGGCTGAATCCGCGCAGCATGAACGCCATGGTGGTGGCCGTGATGGAGGCGATCAGCAGCGGAATGACCGACCCGGCGGTGATGTCGAGCATCAGGATCTCCAGCACGAAGACCACGCCCGTGATCGGCGCCTTGAAGATGGCGGCCAATGCGGCGCCCGCGCCGCAGCAGAGCAGCAGCGTCGTATGCTTGTAGTTCATCCGCGCCAGCCGTCCGATGTTCGACCCGATGGCGGCTCCCGTCAGCACGATCGGCGCCTCGGGGCCCACCGAGCCGCCGAAACCGATGGTCGTGGCGCCGCCCACGACCGGAGTCCAGCAGTTGTGCGGCGCGATGTGCGAGCCGCGGCTCGACATGGCGTAAAGCACGCGCGTGACCCCCTCGGAGATATTGTCGCGCACGATGTATTTGACGAACAGCGTGGCCAGCACGATGCCGACGGCCGGATAGATCAGAAAGAGCACGTGGCCGCTCTCGACCGGGAACCAGCGCGTCAGCCCGTTCTTGATGGCGTAGAGCAGCATCTCGAACAGGTAGGTGCCCACGCCGGCCAGCACGCCGATGACGACGGCCAGCAGCATCAGCACCTGGCTGGTGGAGAGCCTGCGGGTCAGACGCAGGAAATAGGCGTAGATACGATCGGTACGAAGTCCCATTTGCATGTTCGTTAGCTCCAAAATCATCCGGCTGCCGGCCGCATCGGACCGCGATGCCCGCGCCGGGCCGCCGCACCGCGCACGAGACATCCGGCATCGGATCGCCGGCGGCGAATCCATCCGGTTCCGGCCGCCGTACGCGGAAAAAGGGCCGGAGCCGGGAAACCGTCCCTGCCGGCGGCCGTTCCGACACGGTGCGGCGGCTTCGCGCCGCACGCCGCCGGCATTCCGCCGCCCGGCCGGACCGGAATCGCCGGACCGTCGGACGCGGACCCCTGCGGACGGGCCGCCGCCCTACCGTTCGTGTTTCGCGGCGTAGGCCCGGGCCTGCTCCTCGATCAGCTCGCGGTCGGCGAAATAGTTGATCCGCATCGCGCTGCGCACCTCGTCGAGCGTAGCGGCCGCCGTGGCGCGCGCTGCCGCCGAACCGGCCTCCAGCACCTTGTACACCTCGTCGATCCGCGACTCGAAATAGCGGCGCCGCTCGCGGATGGGGTCGAGCGTCCGGTTCAGCACGGCGATCAGCAGCCGCTTGACCTTCACGTCGCCCAAGCCGCCGCGACGGTAGTGCGCCTTCAGCTCGTCCAGCGAAGCGTATTCGGGCAAAAACTCGGCCAAATCCCCGGGACGGCAGAAGGCGTCGAGATAGGTGAAGACCGTATTTCCCTCGACCTTGCCGGGATCCTCCACCCGCAGGTGATCGGGATCGGTGTACATGCCCATCACCTTCTTCTTCACCTCCTCGGCCGTGTCCGACAGATAGATGCAGTTGCCCAGCGACTTGGACATCTTGGCCTTGCCGTCGGTGCCCGGCAGGCGCATGCAGGCCGCATTGTCGGGCAGCAGGATCTCGGGTTCGACGAGCGTGGGCCCGTATACCGAGTTGAACTTGTGGACGATCTCGCGCGTCTGCTCGATCATCGGCTCCTGGTCCTCGCCCGCGGGCACGGTCGTCGCCTTGAAGGCCGTGATGTCCGACGCCTGGCTGATCGGATAGGTGAAGAAGCCCACCGGAATGCCCTGGCGCTGCGTCGTATCGCCCTCGACGGTCTGCTCCGAGAAACCGCGCATCTGGATCTCGGCCTTCACCGTCGGGTTGCGCTGCAGCCGCTGCACGGTGACCAGATTCATGTAGTAGAACGCCAGCTCGCACAGCTCCGGCACCTGCGACTGGATGAAGAGCGTCGACTTCTCGGGATCGAGGCCGCACGAAAGGTAATCGAGCGCCACCTCGATGATATTCTGCCGCACCTTCTCCGGATTGTCGGCATTGTCCGTCAACGCCTGTGCGTCGGCGATCATGATGAAGATCCGCTCGAATTCGCCCGAGTTCTGCAACTCCACGCGACGGCGCAGCGAGCCTACGTAATGGCCCAGATGGAGCCGGCCGGTGGGTCGGTCGCCCGTCAGTATGATTTTTTTCATAACGCTAAAATTTTGCAATACGCAACCCGGACCCGCCCGTCCGGCGCGGCGCGAATCGATGCGTCTGCGCCGGAAACGGCCTGCCCGGGGAGGAGTTTTCTCCGGAAAACTCTGACAAACATACGAAAAACCGTATAAGCGGCCTAAAAAAGTTGTCGCATATAATTTTTTTTTATATTTTCGCGTCGGCAAATAGCCCGACATTATGACGATCATCCAACTCGAATACCTGCTGGCCGTGGCCAACTGCGGCAGTTTCTCCCAGGCCGCCGAACACTGTTTCGTGACGCAGCCGTCGCTGAGCATGCAGATCAAGGCGCTCGAGGAGGAGCTGGGCGTCGTGCTGCTCGACCGCTCGAAAAAGCCGGTCATCCCCACCCAGGCGGGCGAGATCGTCCTGGCGCAGGCCCGCGAGACGATCACGGCCTACAATTATATAAAGGAGGCCGTCGCCGAATTCAAGGGCGAGACGGCGGGCAAGCTGCGGCTGGGCGTCATCCCGACCATCGCCCCCTACCTGCTGCACAAATTCATCCCCGACTTCGCGCGCAACTACCCGCGCGTGGAGCTGGAGATCTCCGAAATGGTGACGGCCGACATCGTGGAGGCGCTCAGGCGCGACCGGCTCGACGCGGCGCTGGTGGCCAGCGGCACCTGCGGCGACGGCATTCTGGAGCAGGAGCTGTTCAACGACCGCTTCTTCGTCTACGTATCGCCGGAAAACCCGCTCTACGAACGGCAGAACATCCGCATCGAGGACATCGACCTGAAGGATCTGGTGATCCTCAGCCCGGGCAACTGCATGCGCGACCAGATCATCGAGCTGTGCCAGGCGCGCCGCGAAATGCCCGCGCACTACACGTTCGAGTCGGGGTCGCTCGAGACGCTGATGCGCATCGTCGACTGCACGGCCTGCCTGACGATCGTTCCCGAGATGGCCGTCGAATACATCCCCGCCGACCGGCGCGACCGGCTGAAGACCCTGGCCAAAGGGGCCACGTCGCGCAAGATCGCCGTGGCCGTACGGCGCACCTACGTCAAGAATTCGATCATCCGCGCACTGACGCAGACCATCCTGGACAACGTGACGCCCGGCGTCGCAACGCTATGACCTCCGAAACGCCATCCGCCGGCAAGCCGGCCACCGACACCCGACCCGCGGCGCCCTGCGCCGACGGGCAACCGCACGACACGCTATCCGCGGCGACCTGCGCCGACGGGCCGTCGCCGAACGGGGCAGCCGCAACCGGCCGTCCCGCAACCGGCAGCACGGCGAAGTACGCGCTCGTCACCGGCGCCTCGTCGGGAATCGGCCGGGCCTACGCGCTCCGGCTGGCCGCCCGGGGATACGGCATCGTCGTCGTGAGCGACCGCCCCGAACAGAACGAAGAGGTCGCCCGCGAAATCCGCAGGCTGGGCGCCGAGGCGCTGCCGCTCCACGCCGATCTCACGCAGCCCGACGCCCCCGAACGCCTCTACGCCCGCTGCCGCCGCGACGGCATCGAGGTCGAGGTGCTGGTCAGCAACGCGGGCGTTCTCCATTTCGCGCAGCTCGTCCGCACGGAACCCGCCACCATCGACCGGATCGTGGCGCTGCACTGCACCGCGCCCGCCAAGCTCTGCCGCCTCTTCGCCGACGACATGCGCCGGCGCGGCAGGGGTTACATCCTGCTGATGTCGTCCATGACGGCCTGGACCCCCTTTCCGACCATGTCGCTCTACGGCGCGACCAAAACCTTTCTGAAGAATTTCGGCCGTTCGCTGCGCTACGAGCTGCACGCGAGCGGCGTGAGCGTCACCACGGTCTTCCCCGGAGCCGTCGACACGCCGCTCTACGAGCTCGACCCCGCCCGGCGCAGGCAGCTGCGGCGCACGGGCATCATGCGCACGGCCGACGAAGTGGCCGCCGCGGGGCTGCGCGCCCTGTTCCGCCGCCGCAGCCGCTGCATCCCCGGCCTGCCGACCAAAATCGCGATCGGCCTCTGCCGGCTCCTCCCGGCCTGCGTCGTGACGCCGCTGCTGCGTCTGCGGCCCGTCGCACGGATTCTGGACGAGCGGTGACCGTCGGCCGGTCAATAGCCCGGAACCACGTAATCCTCGCTGCGCAGTTTTTCGACCACCCGAACCCAGATCCTGGGACGCCACCGACTCTCGTCGTAATGGGTACCTCTGAAATTTTCCAAAAGCGTTCCATCGGTACCGTAGACATTGCAATACCATTCAAACCGATAATCATCGTACTTGGATTTATAATCGTAATCACGATTAAAATTCCAGCAACAGATCACCTTATCGCCCCAGTCCGTATAGGCCAGGATTCTATCCCCTCTATTATCGATAAGCTTGGTTCCGAACTTGGTAAAAACAGCTCCATAAGAAACCAAATAATCATCCCACGCATAAAGATCATAGTTAGTGCGCAGTCCGAACCACAGATTATTCAGTCCGACACTGAGAAAAATCGGGACAGCGATAGCAGCAACGACTTTGACTTTCGACCGCTTCCTCCAAGCGACGACCATCCCGGCAATACAGCCGACAGCCGTTATGACGGATAACACGATGACCACCTCCACCGACGTGCACCACGTAATGAACGGCAGCAGAAACCGGCCGATGAGTACGCTGAAAAGCACGAAAAAGAACGCCACGACGAAATACAATATCGTTTTCCAATTATTCATAACCGAATCATTTTTAAGGTTTAACAATCAGCGCCGGCCGCGGCGGAGCCCAGGCGCCTCACGCCGTGCTCCGGCAGGCGGCGCAGCGGCTATCCGACCAGGGCGGCAATCAGCATGACGCACAGATAAACGACCATGACGACCACGCCGGCGCCGGCGGCCGCGATCGTCCAGGTTTTCGCCTCCTTGGCCGCGGCCAGCGCCTCTTCGTACTGACCGCTGGTCCACAGCGCATCCACCTTGCTGGCTTTGAGCACGGCGTAGATGCCGACCGGCAGGCAGCACAGCACCGTGGCCAGGATGGCCCAGGGCAGCATGTTTTCGGGTTTTTGCACGGAATTTTCCGCTACAGGATTCTCAGACATGGGAATAATCGGGTTAGTCGCCGCACGGCACCCGACGGCAGTTCATGAAATGAAGAAAGCGTGGTGCCGAAAACTTACTTTACTGGAATAGGTCGTAGGATACCTCGAAACATAAAATAAGAGACAGCTCCCACGCCGATATCCGCAGAATACGGATACGACGCGGCAAGATGTACGTTACTCCTTGTTTCATGAATTTCCTACGTTCATTCCAGCAGAGTAAACTTACACTTTCCGTGTTTGTTCGTATGTTTGGCAAATATACGTTTTTTTCGGGAATAAAAGCCGCTCGCACGCCCCGAATCTTGCGACCGAACGAAAAAAATCCTAATTTTGCATCTATATGCGACAGAGATTATGACCAACAGAGAATATCTATTGCAGGAGGTCGTCACGCCCGCTCAGGAGCGCGAATGGATCGACCTGCCCAAACGGCTCTACAAGGGCAACCGCTACTGGGTCTGCCCGCTGGACGCCGACGTGCGCGAGGTGTTCGACCCGGCGCAGAACGAACTTTTCGCCGACGGCGAAGCGATCCGCTGGATCGTGCGCGACGCCCGGAACCGCACGGTCGGGCGCATCGCCGCCTTCTACAACCGCGAAAAGGCGGCCCTCGAGGAGCAGCCCACGGGCTGCTGCGGCTTTTTCGAGGCGATCGACGACCAGCAGGTGGCCGACATGCTCTTCGACGCGGCGCGCATGTGGCTGGCCAGCCGCGGCATGGAGGCGATGGACGGCCCGGTCAACTTCGGGCAGCGCCGCGACTGGTGGGGGCTGCTGGTCGAGGGCTTCGAGTTCCAGCCGCTCTACAAGAACCCCTACAACCCGCCCTACTACAAGGAGCTGTTCGAGCGCTACGGCTTCCGGAACTACTTCAACCAGCACAGCTTCATCTGGCGCGTGAACGCCTCGGAGGCCAACAAGCAGATCTTCGTGCGGGCCGAGCGGCTCTACACCACGCCGGGCTATCGCGTCGAAAACATCGACATGAAGAACCTCGAGGAGGCCGCCGAGAATTTCCGCGTGATCTACAACAAGGCCTGGGCGCTCTTCTCGGGCGTGAAGCCCATGACCCGCGAGGAGGCGCTGCACATGATGCGGCTCATCAAGCCGATCATCGACCCGAACATCATCTTCTTCGCCTATTTCAACGACGAACCGATCGGCTTCTTCATCACCGTGCCCGACCTGAACCGGCTGATCGGCAAGTTCAACGGCAAGTTCGGACTGTGGCAGAAGCTGCGGCTGATGTGGGACCTGAAGGTGCGCAAGTCGTGCGACCGCATCTTCGGCATCATCTTCGGCATCACGCCCGAATTCCACGGCAAGGGGGTCGAGTCGGCCATCATGGTCAAGTACTGGCAGTATCTCGAGCGGACGCAGAATCCCTACAAAACGATGGAGCTGGCCTGGATCGGCGACTTCAACCCGGTGATGAACCGCATGATCGAGACCTACGTCTGCGCCACGCGCCACAAGGTGCACACCACCTACCGCTATCTGTTCGACCGCGAGAAGGAGTTCCGCCGCTGTCCGCGCCTGGGCGTCCGGCGCCGCGAATAACCCGACCGACCAAATCAACCGACACACCATATGAAAACAACCGTTTTTACCGAACACCACATCGCCGCGGGGGCCAAGATGGCCGAATTCGCGGGTTACAACATGCCGATCGAGTTCACGGGCATCAACGACGAGCACATGGCCGTGCGCCAGCGCGCGGGCGTCTTTGACGTGAGCCACATGGGCGAGATCTGGGTCAAAGGCCCGAAGGCCGAGGCGCTGCTCCAGCGCATCACGACCAACGACGTGGCCAAGCTCTTCGACGGCAAGGTCCAGTACTCCTGCATGCCCAACGGCCGCGGAGGCATCGTCGACGACATCCTGGTCTACCGCGTGGATGCCGGGACCTACATGCTCTGCGTCAACGCCGCCAACATCGACAAGGACTGGGCGCATATCTGCGCCGAGGGCGCGAAGATGGGCATGGAGGCCGGCCACGGCAAGGAGCTGTACAACGCTTCGGACGAAATCTGCCAGCTGGCCGTCCAGGGTCCGCTGGCGATGAAGATCGTGCAGGAGCTGTGCGCGGAGCCGGTCGAGGAGATGGCGTACTACACCTTCCGCAAGACGGAGGTGGCGGGCTGCGACGCGATCCTCTCGATCACGGGCTACACCGGAGCGGGCGGCTGCGAGATCTACGTGGCCAACGAAGACGGCGAGAAACTCTGGCAGGCGCTGTGGAAGGCGGGCGAAAAATACGGCTTGCAGAACATCGGCCTGGGCGCCCGCGACACGCTGCGGCTGGAGAAGGGATTCTGCCTCTACGGCAACGACATCGACGACACGACCTCGCCCATCGAGGCGGGGCTGGGGTGGATCACCCGCTTCGCGCCCGGCAAGGAGTTCATCGACCGGCCGCTGCTCGAGCGTCAGAAGGCCGAAGGGACGGCGCGCAGGCTCGTGGGCTTCAAGATGATCGACCGGGGCATTCCGCGCCACGGCTACGAGCTGGCCGCACCGGACGGCGAGCCGATCGGCCACGTCACGTCGGGCACGATGTCCCCCTGCATGAAGATCGGCTTCGGCCTGGGCTACGTGCAGCACGAATTCGCCGCACCGGGCAGCCGGATCGCCGTAGTCATCCGCGGGAAACTCGTCTGCGCGGAGGTCGTGAAGCTCCCGTTCGTCTGATTCCGGAATCCGCGGATTCCGCACGGACACGCTACAGGGGCGGCGGACCGACAGTCCGCCGCCCCTCTTCGGCGAAAAGTCACGGCAGGCGCCGCCGGCCCGGAACGTGCGGACAGAGCCCTCCGCAGACGGCGGCAGGAGTATCCGCCGAACAGCCTACCGAACCCGCCCTACACTCCATCGCTACGACGACATGACCTATCCGGACGATCTCGAAGAGCAGCTGGCCGAGGCGCAGCGCCGCTACGACGCCGGCGACTACGACCGGGCTTGCAAACTGGCCGACAAGGTCATCGCGGCATCGGACGAGGGGCCGCGGAAGAATGACATGCTATTCGCCGAGGGGATGCGGATCTTCGGCATGGCGAGTTACCGGGCGGGAGACCTCGTCATGGCCGACAACACCCTGGCGTTCGCCTACGAAACCCGCGTCAATGCCGGAGCCGGCGACGACGAGGTCACGAAAGAGCTCCTCCTCGCATGGAGCGAAGTGAAGATCCTCCGCGGCAACACCCTTCGTGCGTGCGAGCTGCTGGAGCGGCTGCGCGAGATCATGGGATAACCCGATACCGCGGTTCGAAAGCCGGCACGTCGCATCTGCCCGGCCGATCGCCCGCCGCATGAAAAGGAGTGTCGGGGGGGGGGGAGGGGTGGGGGGGGGGGACCGGGATTTTATATGAG
>CAOJSG010000044.1 GCA_948442615.1 uncultured Alistipes sp. | reverse complement strand
CGCATCGTCTACGTGAGCTGCAACCCCGCCACGCAGGCCCGCGACCTGGCGCTGCTCGACGGCGCCTACCGCGTCGCGGCCGTGCAGCCCGTCGACATGTTCCCCCATACGCACCACGTGGAGAACGTGGTGAAGCTCGTACGACGCTGACCCCGCGCCGCACGGCGTCCGCACGCTCCGGCCACAATAAAACGGCCGGCCGCCGCGTTATCATTTTGCGACGCCGGACCGTCGCGCGGCGTTCCGCGGATCGCGGCGCCGATTTTGCAGGAGAGTTACCCAAAACGGAATAGTTATGAAAAGATGGATCATGATCGCGGCCGTCGCCCTGATGGCGATTCCCGCAGCGGCCCAGTACCAGGAGGCCTACCCGAGCTACATCCAGGTGAACGGCCGCGCTGAAAAGGAGATCACGCCCGACGAATTCTATCTCTCGATCGTCGTGAACGAACGCGAATCGAAGGGCAAGATCACCGTCGAGCAGCAGCAGAAAGAGATGATCGCCGCGCTGCGCAAGCTGGGGATCGACATCGAGAAACAACTCAAGGTGGCCAACATGTCGAGCGAACTGTTCAGGAAGAGGAGTTCGGTCACCACGGCCAAATACCAGCTGAAGGTGGCCGCGGCAGCCCAGGTGTCCAAGGTCTACGAGGCGCTCGACGGCATCGGCATCTCGAACGTCTCGATCCTGCGGGTTTCGCACTCGAAGATCGACGAGTACAAGGAGCAGGTGCGCATCGAGGCGATGCGCAACGCGCAGCAGAGCGCCCGCACGATGGCCGAAGCCGTGGGACAGACCGTCGGCAAGTGCTTCTACATCTACGATTCGAACAGCGACGTGATGCCCGCGTTCTACAACAACGCGGTGATGACGCGCGGCATGAAACTCTACGCCGAGTCCGATGCGGCCGCACCGGAAGAGGAGGAGTCGCTCGACTTCAAGACCATCAAGCTCCGCTACGACGTGCAGGCCAAGTTCGTGCTGGAATAGCGCCGCACGACGGCCGGCAGAAAGAGGATACCCGTCCCGACGGGCATCCTCTTTTTCGCCTCCGGCCGCCGCCCGGAAGCCCGAAAGCGGCACCGCTGTTGCGTATTCCGGAAATTAGTATTACCTTTGTTTACTTTACCCGAAAAAGAAAAAAGAGTATGGAAAAGCAGTTCAGTTTCAACTACCGCCACTACGACACGGTCGCCCGCATGCCCGAGGCCGACCGACAGCTGGTCGCCGAGGCCGAACGCGCCACGGCCAACGCCCATGCGCCCTACTCGAAATTCAGGGTCGGCGCCGCGGCGCGGCTGCGCAGCGGCAGAATCCTCTACGGCAGCAACTTCGAAAGCGAAGTGTACCCCGCAGGGCTGTGCGCCGAACGGTCGCTGCTGTTCTACGCCCAGGCCAACTACGCCGACGATCCGATCGAGGCGCTCGCCATCGCGTCGGACCCCTCGCTGCGCGAGTGCTATCCCTGCGGCCAGTGCCGGCAGGTGATGGTCGACGTCGAACGCCGCCAGCAGTCGCCCATGCGGGTCATCATGAGCGGCGGCGGCACGGTCTCGGAGGTCGACTCCGCCTCGCTGCTGCTCCCCTTCACCTTCGTGCTCTGACCGGCACGGCTCCGTATCCTACGACTGCGATGTTCAAACCCGAAGACATACTCTACGAAGACAACCACCTGCTCGTGGTGAACAAGCACTGCGGCGACCTGGTGCAGCCCGACCCGTCGGGCGAAAGCGCCCTCGAAGACCAGATCAAGGCCTACATCAAACGGCGCGACGCCAAACCCGGCGCCGTGTTCCTGGGCGTGGTGCACCGCATCGACCGCCCCGTGAGCGGCGCGGTGCTCTTCGCCAAGACCTCGAAGGCCCTCTCGCGGCTCAACGAGATGATCCGCGAAGGACGTATCGGCAAATTCTACTGGGCCGTGACCGAACGGGTCCCCGAGCCCGAAGAGGGCGAACTGCGCCACTACATCCTGCGCGACGGCAAGACCAACCGGTCGAAAGCCTTCGCCGCGCCGCGCGGCGACGCCAAGGAGGCGCGGCTGCGCTACCGCACGCTCGGGGCGAGCACCCGCTACACGCTGGTCGAGGTCGAGCTGCTCACGGGGCGCCACCACCAGATCCGCGCCCAGCTGGCAGCCGCGGGGTGCCCGATCAAGGGCGACCTGAAGTACGGCGCCCGCCGTTCGAACCCCGACGGCGGCATCTCGCTCCACTCGCGGCGCATGGAGTTCGTCCATCCGGTGAGCCGCGAACCGCTGACGGTCACGGCGCCCGTCCCCGCCGGCGACAACCTGTGGGCCTATTTCCAGAACGCATAACCGCCACGCCATGCGACTGTTGATCCAACGCGTCCGCGACGCCTCCGTCGTCATCGACGGCACCCTCCGCTCGGCCATCGGGCCCGGGCTGCTCGTCTTTGCGGGCATCGGTTCCGACGACGGCGACGAGGACATCGCCTATCTGGTCCGGAAACTCGTGCAGCTGCGCATCTTCGACGACGCGCAGGGGACGATGAACCTCGACGTGCGGCAGACCGGCGGCGAGGTGCTCGTAGTCAGCCAGTTCACGCTGATGGCCTCGACGCGCAGGGGCAACCGCCCCTCCTACGTCGCCGCCGCGCCGGAAGCGGTGTCGCGACCGCTCTACGAACGGTTCGTCGCGGCTGCCGCGGCGGCGCTGGGCCGGCCGGTCGCCACGGGCGTCTTCGGCGCCGACATGCAGGTGTCGCTCACCAACGACGGCCCCGTGACCCTGTGGCTCGATTCGAAAAACAGAGAATAACACCAAGATAAATTTACACCCCGAATGAAGAAGATCGCAATCTGCTGCATGGTTCTGTGGGCTACGGCCCTCGCAGCATGCAAGGACGACCGGACGGTCGTTCTCGACCAGCCCCGCCCCTCGTTCTCGCTCGTCGAATCCGACGAAGAGTCCGCCGAAAGCACCTGGCTCTCGGCCGAATACGACTACTCGGGCGGAGGCGTCATCACCCAGGTGGGCTTCAGCTACAAGCGGGAGGACCAGAACGTCTACACCGACGTGGTGTGCGCCGACGGCGAATGGACCGAGCGCAACGCCTGGTACCGGCTCGAAGGGCTCCAGCCCGAAACGACCTACCGCTACTACTGCTACGTGGTCGTGGACGGCGTGCGCTGCAACTCCATCTCGAACACCTTCACCACCGCCCCCGAAGGGACCGACCCCTCGAAACCCGAACCGGTCTTCGGCGACCCCTCGGCCCACGGCGTGACGAGCTCCGGAGCCACCGTGCAGTGCAGCTACACCTACCGCGGCGACCAGCGCATCGACAAGAGCGGCTTCCGCTACCGCAAGAGCTCGGAGAGCGCCTACCGCGAGATCGCGAGCGCCGAGCCGGCCTCCCCGATCGTCTGCACGCTCGCCGGCCTTGAGCCCAACACCGCCTACACCATCAACGCCTATGTCGTCGTGGAGGGCCGGACCTACCGCAGCGCCGACGCCGTCTTCACCACGGTCGGCGACGCCTCGCAGACCGTCCCGTCGTTCGGATCGCCCGTCTCGTACGGCGTCACGGCCACCTCGGCGGGCATGGCCTGCACGTTCTCCTACGGCGGCGACGCGACGAAGATCACCGAAGCCGGCTTCCGCTACAAGACCGCCGCGGCCTCGAGCTACACCGCGCGCGCCGTCTCGACCGCCCCGGGCGAGAAGAGCATCACGGTCGACGGGCTGAGCTCGTCCACGGCCTACGACTTCCACCTCTACGTGGTCGTCGACGGCAAGACCTACCGCAGCGCCGAAGGCTCCTTCACCACGCAGAAGCAGTCGGGCACGCAGTCGGGCGCCAAGTACGCGGGCTGGGCCGAGCTGCCGGCCGAGCAGGTCAAATCGGGCGACTACTACTACGCCTACCACATCACCGACGTCAACAACGCTACCGGCCGCAAGGCCCGCAACTACGGCGTATGCTACAGCAACGAGCTGAAGTGCGCCGTCTGGGTGGCCGCGCCGATGCACCCGTTCTATGCCGCGAAAAACGTCAAGCGCACCGACGCCTACGGATCGGACCCCGACATCCCGATATCGCAGCCGGGCAAGTGGACGGGCTACACGCGCGGACACATGCTGGGCTCGGCCGAACGGCTCGTCAGCCGCACAGCCAACGTCCAGGTCTTCTACCACTCGAACATCGCCCCGCAGCTCGGACAGCCCTACTTCAACACGGGCGGCGGCGCCTGGAACACGCTCGAGGACTGGGTCGACACCCAGTGGGCCAACACCAGCGACACGACCTATCAGGTCATCGGCAGCTACTGGGCCAACAAGAACAAGAAGGTCGGCGGCACGACCATCCCGACCCACTACTACAAGGTGCTGCTGCGCACGAAAGGCCACAAGAACAAGTGGGTGGTCGACTGCTCGCGCGACGAGCTGCAGTGCATCGCCATCATGGTCGAGCACCGCACCTACTCGAAGAACGAAGTGCCGCAGCCGTCGCAGTACCAGTCGAAAGGGATGCTGCACAGCGTGAAGGAGATGGAGGAGATGACCGGTCTGACGTTCTTCCCCAACGTTCCCAACGCCCCGAAGGACACCTACAACGCCTCGGACTGGGGTCTCTGACGATGAGCTATCCCTGGGGCGACGACCGCCGGTTCAACTCCTATGCGGGTTATTTCCGGCGGGTGTTCGGGGGCCGCGTGCAGAAGGTGGCGGTCCATGCGGGCTTCACGTGTCCCAACCGCGACGGCACGATCGGCCGGGAGGGGTGTACGTTCTGCAACAACGGAGCGTTCACCCCTTCGTACTGCTTCTCGGGCAAGAGCCTCGCCGAACAGATCGACGAGGGCATCGCCTTCCACCGCAACCGCTACCGTTCGGCCGGGCGCTATCTGGTCTATTTCCAGTCCTACTCCAACACCTACGCCCCGCTCGAGCGGCTGCGAGCGCTCTACGACGAGGCGCTCGCCCACCCGCTCGTCGCGGGCATCGTAGTCGGCACGCGCCCCGACTGCGTGGACGAGCGGAAGCTGGACTACTTCGCCCGGCTGGCGCGCGACCGCTACGTGGCGATCGAATACGGCATCGAGTCGACCTGCGACGCGACGCTGCGCGCCGTGAACCGGGGCCACGACTTCGCCTGCGCCCGGCGGGCCGTCGCGATGACGGCCGAACGGGGGCTGCACGTCGGGGCGCACTTCATCCTGGGGCTGCCCGGCGAGACGGACGAGATGCTCGTCCGCCAGACGGAGACGATCAACGCGCTGCCCCTGACCACGGTCAAGTTCCACCAGCTGCAGGTCTTCCGCGGCACGCCGATGGCGGCCGAGTACGATGCCGACCCCGGACGGTTCCGCTTCTGGGAGCCGGAGGCGTACATCGACCTGTTCATCGAGATCCTGCGCCGGCTGCGGCCCGATCTGGTCGTCGAGCGCTTCGCGTCGGAGGCGCCGCCCCGCTACCACTACGGCCGCAACTGGGGGCTGCTCCGCAACGAGACGCTGCTCGCCCGGCTCGAGCGGCGGCTCGAAGAGCGCGACGCCCGGCAGGGCGAGCTGTTCCGCCCGTAGACGGCCCGGCCGGCGGAAGCCGGGCTGCACGGCCGAAGCGTCCGAAGCGTGCGGCGCGACCGATACGCCCCCGGGATACGGCCGCTCCGGAGCGGGTCGGACCGCACGGCAAGGCCCGGCACCGGCCCGCGCAGCCGATCCCGCAGCATTCCTCTCCGGCGCAGACCGTCCCGGAAGTAGGCGCCGCACGGCACGGCTCCGCGCGGCGGGAAAGAGGAATTTCGCGTTCCGCACGCAAGTATCCGCACGGAGACGATCCGATTGTCGATTTTTTTATACCTTTGCGATAACTAATCGATACTGCGATGAAAAAAGTGACCGGCGAACACATCCTCGTTGCTGTGAAGGAGTACGTACTGATGTCGATCGGCATGCTCCTCTATTCGTTCGCCTGGATCGGCTGCATCCTGCCGGCCAAGGGCGTGGGCGGCGGAGCCGCAGGCTTCTCGCTGATCGTCTGCCACGCCCTCGAGCAGTACTTCGGCTGGGAGGTCCAGATCGGCACGATGGTCTTCCTGCTGAATGCCGTGCTGCTGCTGATCGCCGGGTTCATCGTGGGGTGGAACTTCGGCATCAAGACCGTCTTCTGCATCTCGATCCTCTCGCTGACGATGAACATGTGGCAGACGGTGCTGGGCCCCGACTCGCCGCTTCCGGGCATCCGGGACCTCTTTTCGGGGCTGCACGAGCTGGAGGCGGTGCTGCAGGTGATCCTGGGCGGTCTGCTGGCCGGTCTGGGCGTGGCCACCTGCTTCAAGCAGGGCGGCTCGACGGGCGGCACGGACATCGTGGCGATGATCATCAACAAATACCGCACGATCAGCTACGGACGCATCGTCATCTACTCCGACTTCGTGATCATCGCCTCGTCGATGCTCGTCGGGTTCCACATCGACACGGTGATCTACGGCTACGTGATGACCGCCGTCTTCGGCTACACGGTGGACATGATCATGGCGGGCAACCAGCAGTCGAGCCAGGTCTTCATCGTCACGCACGACTACGAAAAGATGGCCGACGCCATCACGCAGAACGTCCACCGCGGCGTCACGCTGATCGATTCGACGGGTTGGTACTCCAAGGAGAAGTCGAAGATCGTAATGGTCGTCTGCCGCAAGCGCGAGACGGACATGATCCTCAAATTCGTGAAGTCGATCGATCCCGACGCCTTCATGAGCGTCGGCTCGGTGATGGGCGTCTACGGCAAGGGCTTCCAGACGCTGACCAAAATCTGACCGCGGCGGCCGGCCGCCGCATTCCGGAGGCATCGGCCGGGCCGCACCGCCTCCGCACGGGCGCCGCACGGCCCGCAGCCCGTTCCGCCCGCACAACACACTCCTACGCACCGTGGTTTTCGCCGACATCATACTCCCGCTGGCCCAGCCGGTCTACACCTTCGCCGTGGACGAAGGGCTGCACGTCGTGCCCGGCACGGCCGTCGCCGTGCAGTTCGGGCCGCACAAGATCTACACCGGGCTGGTGTGGCGCGTCCACGACCGCCGGCCCGACGCCCGGCGCATCAAGACCGTATCGCGCACGCTCTACGACCGGCCGCTGCTCTCGCCCGCGCAAATGCGCTTCTGGGAGTGGACGGCCGACTACTACATGTGCACGCTCGGCGAGGTGATGCGCGCCGCGCTGCCCGCCCTGATGAAGCCCTCGGGCGACACGGAAGAGGCCTTCGCCGAAGAGGAGTTCCGCCCCCGCACCGAGCCGTTCGCCCTCCTGGCCGACGGGCTGCGCGACGAACGGGCGCTCGACGAGCTGTTCGAACGACTCGCGCGCCGCGCGCCGAAACAGTACGAGGCGCTGCTCGAGATCGCCTCCGCGGGTCCGGAGGGCCGCATGCCGGACGGGCCGGTCGCCTGCCGGCTGCTGCATGCCGACCGCACGATCCTCCGCACGCTCGCCCGCAAGGGGCATATCCGGCTCGTCGAGCTGCCCCGCGACGACGTCCGCACCGCCCGGTGCGCGTTCGCGCCGCCCGAGCCGACCCCGGTCCAAAGCGAGGCGCTCGCCGCCGTCCGCCGGGAGTTCGCGAAGCGCAAGCCCGTGCTGCTGCACGGCGTCACCGGCTCGGGCAAGACCGAGATCTACATCCACCTGATCGCCGAGACGCTGGCCCGCGGCGGCGACGTGCTGATGCTGGTGCCCGAGATCGCCCTCACGGCGCAGCTCATCGACCGCATGGAGCGCATCTTCGGCAGCCGCGTCACCCCCTACCACTCGAAACTCCCGGCCCGCAAGCGCACGGAGAGCTACCTGCGGCTGACCCGCTCGGAAGGGGGCGAGTTCGTCATCGGCACCCGGTCGGCGCTCTTCCTGCCGCTCGAACGGCTGCAGCTCGTCGTCGTGGACGAGGAGCACGACCCGAGCTACAAGCAGAGCGACCCCGCGCCGCGCTACCACGCCCGCGACTGCGCCGTCATGCTGGCGCACCTGACCGGAAGCCGCATCGTGCTGGGTAGCGCCACCCCCTCGCTCGAGACGTGGCTCCACGCCGAGAGCGGCAAATACGGCAAAGCCGTGCTCGCCGAGCGCTACGGCGCCGGACGGCCTCCGCAGATCCTCCTCTCGGACACGCTGCGCGCCGCCAAGCGCGGCGAACGCCGGGCGCATTTCAACAAACAGCTGCTGGACCGCATCGGGGCGGCCCTCGCCGGCGGACGCCAGGTGATGCTTTTCCAGAACCGCCGCGGCTTCTCGCCCTATGTCGAGTGCAGCGCATGCGGCTGGACGGCCCGCTGCCCCCACTGCAACGTGACGCTCGCCCTCCACAAGAGCGCCGGGCGGCTGATCTGCCACTACTGCGGTCACAGCGAATCCGTCCCGGACCGCTGCCCCGCGTGCAGGACGGCCGACCTCTCGCCGATGGGCTTCGGCACCGAGAAGATCGAACAGGAGATCGCCCGGCTCTTTCCCGAGGCCCGCGTGGCGCGGCTCGACCGCGACAGCGCCGCCTCCGAGCGGGCGTTCCGCGAGACGATCGCCCGCTTCGAGCGGGGCGAGACGGACATTCTGGTGGGCACGCAGATGATTACCAAGGGGTTCGACTTCGGCGGCGTCTCGCTCGTCGGGATTCTCAACGCCGACAATCTGGTCAACGCGCCCGACTTCCGGGCCGCGGAGCGGGCTTTCCAGCTGATCACCCAGGTCGCGGGACGCGCAGGCCGCCGCGACGACCTGGGCGAAGCGGTCATCCAGACCTCCGACCCGACCAATCCCGTCATTCGCCAGGCCGCGGCCGGCGACTACGAGGCGATGGCGCGCACGCAGCTCGCCGAGCGCGCCGAATTCTTCTATCCGCCCTACGCCCGGCTGACCGCTCTCACGCTGCGCCACCGCGATCCGGCGGTGCTCCGCGACGCGGCGCGCCACCTGGGCGAACGGCTGCGCGGCCGCTTCGGCCGACGCCTGCTGGGCCCGATCGCCCCGCCGGTCGACCGCATCCGGGGCGAATACCTCGCGGGGCTGCTGCTCAAAATCGAGAGCGGCGCCTCGACAGCGCGCGCCCGCGAAATCCTCAAGGACGAACTGAAGGCCTTCGCGGCCCTGCCGCAGTTCAAATCCGTAACCGTCGTCTGCAATGTCGA
The DNA here is from genome assembly GCA_948442615.1 of uncultured Alistipes sp. Lineage (GTDB taxonomy): Bacteria > Bacteroidota > Bacteroidia > Bacteroidales > Rikenellaceae > Alistipes. Next base: position 7,664 of record CAOJSG010000044.1, on the reverse strand, counting down.
TCCTCAGTGAGATCCTGAGCGACATCCGCGCGCTCTTCTTCCCGCCGCGCTGCCCCGTCTGCGGCGAACGGATGGAACGCGGCGAAGCGTGCGTCTGCACGCTCTGCCGCGCCACGGCGCCCCTCACGGGATTCTGGACGGAGCGCGACAACCCTGTGGCACGCAAATTCTGGGGACAACTGCCCGTCGAACAGGCCTCGGCCTTCCTGTTCTACACGCGCAACAGCCGCTGGCGCCTGCTGATCCACGCCTTCAAATACCGCGGCATGTGGCGCCGGGCTTATGAAATGGGGTGCTGGTACGGCCGCTGCCTCAGCGAAAGCGGGCTGTACGACGGGTTCGACACGGTCGTGCCGCTGCCGCTGCACCCCCTGCGCCTCTGCCGCCGCGGCTACAACCAGGCGGAGCTGATCGCCCGCGGCATCGCCGAACAGCTGGGCGCCGAGCTGGACACGCGCAGCGTCCGGCGCCGGCGCAACACGGACAGCCAGGCCCGCACGCCCAAATCCGAACGGGGCCGCAACGTCGCCGGCGCCTTCGTCGTCCGCCGGCCCGAACGGCTCGCGGGGCGCCGGGTGCTGCTGGTCGACGACGTGCTGACCACCGGACACACCATGAGCGCCTGCGCCGAAGCGATTCTCCGGGCCGTTCCCGACTGCCGCATCGGCATCGCGGCGCTCGCCTCGCCGCCCGGCGAACTGGGAATCAAAGGATAAACGGCGGCACGCGCCGCGGTTGCCCGACTGAAGATTTCCCGGGCACCCGTCCCCGCCCCGTTCCGCGACCGGAACGCGCCCCGGCCGCGGCGGCAACTTTTCGCCCCCGTCTTTTGATATGTCGGGGCGAATTGCTATTTTTGGCATTCGAAACGACCCAATCCGATGGCTAAAGAATACACCCCCTCCTCGCGCAACCGCGACGCCTTCCAGACCCTGACCGAAACCGCCGGCAACGTGCCGCCGCAGGCGATCGAGCTGGAGGAGGCCGTCCTGGGCGCGCTGATGCTCGAAAAGGACAGCATCATCGCCGTGCAGGAGTACGTCGTGCCCGAGGCGTTCTACACCGAGGAGCACCGCCTCATCTACAAGGCCATCGAGGAGCTGTCGACCGAGCTGAAGCCCGTCGACCTCTACACCGTGACCGAGCGGCTCAAAGCCAAGAAGGAGCTGAAGAAGGTGGGCGGCGCCTCGTACCTGGCCCAGCTCACCCAGAAGGTCGGCTCGGCGGCCAACGTGGAGTTCCACGCCAAGATCATCGCCCAGAAATACGTGCAGCGCGAGCTGATCCGCTCGGCCACGGAGATCCAGCGCCGCTCGTACGACGAATCGACCGACGTGACGGAGCTGATCGGCTATGCCGAGGGCGAGATCTTCAAGGTGGCCGAGGGCCACGTCAAACGCTCGGTGCAGTCGTCCAAGGACATCCTGGCCCGCGCCCTGGCACAGATCGAAGAGGCGTCGAAGAACACCAGCTCGTTCAGCGGCGTGCCGTCGGGCTTCATGGGCATCGACCGCGTGACGCTGGGCTGGCAGCTGTCGGACCTGATCATCATCGCCGCGCGTCCGGCGATGGGCAAGACGGCCTTCGTGCTCTCGATGGCCCGCAACATCGCCGTCGACCACGAGCAGGGGGTGGCGTTCTTCTCGCTCGAGATGTCGTCCGTACAGCTGATGATGCGTCTGATCATCGCCGAGACGGGCCTGTCGGGCAACGACATCAAGTCGGGCCGGCTCACGCCCGAGCAGTGGCGCCACCTCGAGTCGGCCACCCGGCCGCTGGGCTCGGCGCCGCTCTTCATCGACGACACGCCGGCGCTCTCGGTCTTCGAATTCCGCTCGAAAGCCCGCCGGCTGAAGATCCACCACGACATCAAGATCATCATCATCGACTACCTCCAGCTCATGACGGGCAACCAGGACTCGAAGGGCAACCGCGAGCAGGAGGTGGCGTTCATTTCGCGCACGCTCAAGGCCATCGAGATGCGCGGCGGCTCGAAGCGTCCGCAGCTCTCGGACCTGCGCGAGTCGGGCGCCATCGAGCAGGACGCCGACATCGTGGCCTTCATCCACCGCCCGGAATACTACGGCATCAACCAGGACGAGAACGGCATGCCGACGGCCGGTCTGGCCGAAATCATCATCGCCAAGCACCGCAACGGCGCCGTGTGCGACGTCAACCTGCGCTTCCTCAAGGAGCAGACCCGCTTCGCCGACATGGACGACTCGATGCTGCCGCCCGCCCAGGCCGCCGACAGCCAGCAGGCATACGACGACTACGCCAGCGGCTCGAACGCCCCCGGCGCTTCGGGGCTCGGCGCCTCGATGGGCGGCGGCGAGTTCAGCATCGCACCCCCGTCGCTCAACGACGAAGCGCCGTTCTGAACGAGGCGCAACGCATAAAATCCGCACCCATGTTCGTCAAGACCCATTCCGGAACGATCGTAGGGATCGACGCCGTCGAGGTGACCGTCGAGGTCAACATCACGGGCGGCGGACTGGGACTGTACCTGGTCGGCCTGCCCGACAACGCCGTGAAGGAGAGCGAACAGCGCATCCGCGCGGCGTTCGAGAACTCCGGCGAACGAATGTCCGGCAGGAAGATCGTGGTGAACCTCGCTCCGGCCGACCTGCGCAAGGAGGGGGCCGGATTCGACCTGCCGATCGCCGTCGGCATCCTGGCGGCCATGGGGCGCGTGGCACCCGACCGGCTCGCCGGGACGATGCTGGTGGGCGAGCTGTCGCTCGACGGCACGCTGCGTCCGGTCCGCGGCGTGCTGCCCATGGCCGTACGGGCCAGGGAGGAGGGGCTGGAACGCATCCTGGTCCCGGCCGCGAATGCAGCCGAAGCGGCCGTGGTGGAGGGGATCGACGCAATCGGCGCGACGACGCTGCGCGAGGCGGTCGACTTCCTGAACGGCGGACTCCGCATCGATCCCGCCCGTCCGGCCGCCCCCGAATGCGGGGCATCCGCAGAACGGTTCGCCGAGGATTTCGCCGACGTGAAGGGCCAGGCCCACGTGAAGCGCGCGCTGGAGATCGCCGCGGCGGGCGGGCACAACGTGCTGATGATCGGCGCCCCCGGCTCGGGCAAGACGATGCTGGCGAGGCGTCTGCCCTCCATCCTGCCGCCGCTGACACCCGACGAGGCGCTGGAGACCACGAAGATCCATTCCGTAGCCGGCAAGATCGGCGCCGCGGCGGGGCTGCTCGCGCAGCGTCCGTTCCGGGCGCCGCACCACCTCACCTCGCAGGTGGCGCTCATCGGCGGCGGCCAGTCGCCGCGGCCCGGCGAGGTGTCGCTCGCCCACAACGGCATCCTCTTCCTGGACGAGCTGCCCGAATTCGGCCGCAACGTGCTCGAAGTGCTGCGGCAGCCGCTCGAGGAGAAGACCATCACCGTGTCGCGCGCCAGATACAGCGTCGCATACCCGGCCAACTTCACCCTGGTGGCGGCGATGAACCCCTGTCCGTGCGGCTACTACAACCACCCGGGCAAGGAGTGCACCTGCTCGCCGGCCACGGTCCACCGCTACATGGGCCGCATTTCGGGTCCGCTGCTCGACCGGATCGACCTGCACATCGAGGTGACGCCGGTGAGCGTGGGCGAGATCTCGGCCGAGACCGAGGAGGAGCCGAGCGCCGCCGTGCGCGAGCGGGTCGTGCGGGCGCGCGAAATCCAGGCCGCCCGCTTCCGCGACGAACCGGGCGTGCGCACCAACGCCATGATGAACGCGAAGATGGTGCGCACCTACTGCCGTCCGGACGCGGCGGCGCGCACGCTGCTCGAACGGGCGATGGAGCGGCTCGGACTCTCGGCCCGGGCCTACGACCGCATCCTGAAGGTGGCCCGCACGATCGCCGACCTGGCCGGCAGCGAGGAGATCGGCGCGGCGCACATCGCCGAGGCGATCAACTACCGGTCGCTGGACCGGGAGACGTGGGGCCGGTAGCCGCCGCGGAGCGATCCGCCGCGCAGACAACGGCGCAAGACCGAACGAACAACGTAAAACGATGAAAAACAAACGATCGCAACTGGCACTGTGCATCGCGGCGGGCCTCGTCGCCGGCCTCGCGCTGGAGAACCTGGCGCTGTGGCTGAGCATAGGCACCGCCATCGGCGTCGCGCTCGCCGCGCGGGGTTCGAAGTCGGAAAAACAGGAATAACCCGGGCCGCACGGCCGTGCCGCGAGTGCGGCGGCCGTGCGGACAAAGCAGGATCACCATGAAAAAGGCACTGCGCATCGCCAGAACAGTCATCGCCATAGGGGCGGCCTTGTCGCTGACGGCCGTCGTCGCAGCCGATCTCGCCGTGGAGCGCATCGGCCGCGGGCGGCTCTGCGACCGCCCGGAGGAGGTGCCCGCAGGCCGGGCCGCCCTGGTGCTGGGGACCTCGCAATTGCTGCGCGACGGCTCGCCCAACCCCTATTTCGACAACCGCATCCGGGCCGCGGCCGAGTTGTGGCGGACGGGACGGATCACGGCGATCGTCGTGAGCGGCGACAACGGCCGGACGACCTACAACGAGCCGGAGGCGATGCGCGACGCGCTCGTGGCCCAGGGTGTGCCGGTCGAAGCGATCCGGCTCGACCATGCGGGGTTCCGCACGCTCGACTCGGTGGTGCGCATGCACGAGATCTTCGGACAGCGCGCCTTCGTGGTCGTCTCGCAGGAGTTCCACAACCTCCGGGCCGTCGTGCTGGCACGCGCCTACGGACTGGACGCCGTGGGATTCAACGCCGACGACGTGCGGACGGGCGGGATGATCCGCGTGTGGCTGCGCGAACGGCTGGCCCGGGTCAAGCTCTTCCTCGACCTGGCTTTCGGCAAGGAGCCGAAGTTCCTGGGAGAGCGGATCGAACTGAAACCATACGGACATGAATAAGACCAAACGCATCATCCTCTCGGGCGGCGGCACGGGAGGGCACATCTATCCGGCCGTGGCCGTAGCCGAAGCGCTCGTACGGCGCCTGGGCGACGAAGTCGAACTGCTCTTCGTGGGGGCCGAAGGCAAGATGGAGATGGAGAAAATCCCCTCGCTGGGCTACCGCATCGAAGGGCTGCCCATCGCCGGGCTGCAGCGGCGGCTGGACCCGGCGAACCTGCTGGTGCCGTTCAAGGTGCTGCAGAGCATCCGCCGGGCGCGGCGCATCATCCGCGACTTCGACGCCGGAGTCGTCGTCGGCTTCGGCGGCTATGCCAGCGCCCCCGTGCTGTGGGCGGCGCAGCGGATGGGCATCCCGACCGTGATCCAGGAGCAGAACTCCTATGCGGGCGTGACGAACAAGATCCTGGGCCGCCGCGCCCGGTGGATCTGCACCGCCTACGAGGGCATGGAGCGCTTTTTCCCGGCCGACCGGATCGTGCCGACGGGCAATCCGCTGCGCGGGAGCTTCTCGAAGGCGGGGACGGACCGCGCCGAGGCGCTGGCCTACTACGGATTCGACGCCGACCGGCCGACGGTGCTGGTCGTGGGCGGTTCGCTCGGCACGCGCACGCTCAACGAGATGATGAAGGAGTGGCTGCCGCGCCAGCACGGCGAGGCCCCCGTGCAGGTGATCTGGCAGACGGGCAAGTACTACGAACGCGAGATGCGCGACTTCCTGGCGGCGCACCCCACGAAACACGTCTGGCAGGGCGCCTTCATCGAGCGCATGGACTACGCCTACGCCGCCGCCGACCTGGCCATCTCGCGCAGCGGCGCCGGCACGGTCTCGGAGCTGTGCCTGGTGGCCGAGCCGACGATCTTCGTGCCGTCGCCCAACGTGGCCGAGGACCATCAGACCAAGAACGCGCAGGCGCTCGTCTCGAAAGGGGCCGCGCTGATGCTGCGCGACGCCGAGGCCTGCGGCCGCGGCATGGACCTGGCCGTCGAGGTGCTGGCCGACCCGGAGCGGCTGGCCGGACTGAGCGCGCGGATCGGGCGGCTGGCCCGGCCCGACGCCGCGGAACGGATCGTCGACCGGATCCTTCAGACGCTGCAAACCGAACATTAACGAATCCGTCCAATCGGCCGGCGCTCCGGACCGCGCGCCCGGCCGGCGGGACCCGATTCCGACAAACCCGACCGGCCGCACCGCACGGGGCCGCCGCGGCACCCAGCCGCCGCCTCTCCCCCGCACCCGGCGCGCCGCCCAATACGAACCGCATCATGGAGTTCAAGAACATCTACTTTTTAGGCATCGGCGGCATCGGCATGAGCGCCCTGGCCCGCTATTTCCTGCACGAAGGCAAACGCGTGGCCGGATACGACCGCACCGAGACCCGCCTGACCCGCGAGCTGACCCGCGAAGGGGCGGCGATCCACTACGAAGACGACGTGCGGCTCATCCCCGCCGCATTCACCGACCCGGCCGACACGATCGTGGTCTACACCCCCGCCGTACCCGAGGAGCACGGCGAGTTCCGCTACTTCCGCGACCGCGGCTTCACGGTCGAGAAGCGTTCGCAGATGCTCGGCCACCTGGCCGAAGGCAAATACGTCATGGCCGTGGCGGGCACCCACGGCAAAACCACCACCTCGACGCTGGTCGCCTGGCTCAACCGCACGATCACCGGAGGCGGCTCGGCCTTCCTGGGGGGCATCTCGAAAAACTTCGGCGGCAACCTGGTGCTGGGCGAAGGGCCCCGGCTGGCCGTCGAGGCCGACGAATTCGACCGTTCGTTCCTGCGGCTGTGGCCCGACACGGCGATCGTCACCTCGGCCGACGCCGACCACCTCGACATCTACGGCACGCACGAAGCGGTGAAGCAGGCCTTCGCGCAGTTCGTCCGCCAGATCCGTCCGGGCGGCTCGCTCGTCATCAAGGAGGGGGTCGACATCGCGCTCGACAACCCCGACATCGCCGTCTACCGCTACTCCTACGACCGGCCGTGCGACTTCTACGCCCGCAACATCGAACCGCTCGTCGGCGGCTACTACCGCTACGACCTGGTCACGCCCGACGGCACGATCGGAGGCTGCGCACCGGGCATCCCCGGATGGGTCAACGTCGAAAACGCCGTGGCGGCTTCGGCCGCCCTGTGGTGCGCCGCCCGGGCCGAAGGGACCCGGCTCGACGCCGACGGACTGCGTGCGGGGCTGGCCTCGTTCTCGGGCGTGAAACGCCGGTTCGAGTTCTACATCAACACCCCGCAGCGCGTCTACATGGACGACTACGCCCACCATCCGCGCGAACTGGCCGCCACGATCTCCTCGCTGCGGAAGATGTTCCCCGGACGCCGCATCACGGCGCTCTTCCAGCCCCACCTCTACACCCGCACGCGCGACCTGTGCGACGGCTTCGCCGAAGCGCTCTCGCAGGCGGACGAGGCGGTGCTGCTGCCGATCTACCCGGCCCGCGAGGAGCCGATCCCGGGCGTCGCGAGCGAAATGATCGCCCGGCGGCTCACGGTGCCCTGGCGCATCGTGGAGCGCGAAGAGCTGGCCGACACGGTGGCGGCCATGCAGCCCGACGTGACGGTGAGCTTCGGGGCGGGCAACATCGACGCCTGCTGCGAGGCCATCGCCGAGAAGCTGGGCCGGGCCACAGCCGGAGAGCCCCGGTCCTGACCCGTCCGCAGCGTCGCGCACCCGGCCGGGGGGGGGGGGGCGGGCCCCCCCCCCCCCCCCCCCCGCCCACCCCCACCCCCCCCCCCCCCACCCCCCCCCCCCCCGCCCGCGCCCCC
>CAOJSG010000043.1 GCA_948442615.1 uncultured Alistipes sp. | reverse complement strand
AGAACCCGTGTCGGTGTTGGACTTGCCGTACTGGCCGAAAAGCTCCTGCTTTTTCTCAGCTGTTAAATAAGCCATTTTTTTTGAGTTTATTTAAGTTCCACTCTACGACGCATCCCCCTTACCGTGAATAACGCCAGAGCGTTCGGCAAAGGTACGAATATAATTACGAATTGCGCATCGAATGGCGAAAATTCTTCTCTTTTCCGGCCGTTTTTTGCCGAATACGGCGGAAAAGTCGTATTTTTGCGGATAAATGGCGTAATTCCATGCGGAAAAGGAGGATGCGATTCTTGCGGTGGGCGTTGCCCCTGGTGCTGGCGTGCGGCTGTTCGGGCCGGACGGAATACATGTCGGTCGACGGCGTGATGCTGGGCACGACTCTGCGCATCGTGGCCGACGTGCGCGGCACGTCGCCGGCGGAGGTGTATGCCGCCGCGATGGAGCTGGACCGCGAGGCCAAGGCTTCGATGTCGATTTTCGATCCGGAGTCGCTGCTGAGCCGTCTGAACCGCAACGAGACCGACTCGGTCGACCGGCATATCGCCTTCAACCTCCGCCTGGCGGACAGCATCGGCCGCCTGAGCGGCGGCCGCTACGACGTGACGATCGCGCCGCTGGTCGAGGCGTGGGGCTTCGCCGGCCGGGAGCGGTCGGGCGATCCCGACGTCGATTCGCTGCTCGCCTTCGTCGGGCGCGACAAGGTCCGCATCGCCGGCGGCCGGCTGGTGAAGGACGATCCGCGCGTGCGGCTCGACTTCAACTCGGTGGCCAAAGGCTATACGGTCGACCTGCTCGCGGAGCTGGTCGAACGGTTCGGGGCGGAGAACTACCTGGTGGACATCGGCGGCGAGGTGCGGTGCCGGGGCGTCAACGCGCAGGGCGATCCGTGGCGCATCGGGATCGAGACGCCGTTCGACGGCAACATGTCCGACGGGGCGTATGTGCAGCGGCGCATCCGGATGAGCGCGGGCGGCCTGGCGACCTCGGGCAATTACCGCCGCTTCTACGTCGATGCGCAGGGGAACAAGGTGGCCCATACGATCGATCCGCGGACCGGCCGGAGCGCCGTGTCGCGGCTGCTGTCGGTGACGGTCGCTGCGGAGAGCTGCGCCGAGGCCGATGCCCTGGGGACGATGTTCCTGGCGATGGGGGCCGACGACGCCCTGGCCGCGGCGGAGGCGATGCCGCAGGTGAAGGCCTACTTCATCCTGGCGGGAGCCGACGACGGCTACGAGGAGTACGCGACGCCGGCCATGCGGCCGATGTTGATGGAATAGACGGTCCGGCCGGCGCGGCGATCCGCGGGCCGGACGAAACGGGAACGATATGAAAAAAGCGGTTTTTCTCTACAATACGCAGTCGGGCAAGGGGCGCATCGCGGCCTCGGTCGATGCGATCTGCGCCGTGTTCCGCGAACACGGCTACGACATCCGCCCCCAGGGGATCGATTTCGCGAAGAACCCGTTCGACGGGAACGAGACGATCGATCTGATGGTGGCGGCCGGCGGCGACGGAACGGTCAACTACGTCGTCAACAGTATGAAACGCAAGGGGCTGGATATTCCGGTCGGCGTCGTTCCGGCCGGCACGGCCAACGACTTCGCCGGGGCGCTGGGCATGTCGCGCACGCCGCTCGAGGCGGCGCGTCAGATCGCCGGGGGCACCGAGCAGCGGGTCGACTGCGGCCGGGTGAACGGGCTCTATTTCGTCAACATCTTCAGCTTCGGGCTCTTCACGACCACCTCGCAGCGTACGCCCGACGAGCGCAAGCACAAGATCGGCAAGCTGGCCTACATCATCGAGGGCGTGAAGGAGTTCGCGTCGATGCACGCCGTGCCGCTGGAGCTGACGGCCGACGGCGAGAAATCCGCGGTCGATTCGCTGATCGTGCTGATATTCAACGGCGAGACGGCCGGCGGCTTCCGCCTGGCCCGGCGGTCGAGCCTGCGCGACGGGCAGTTCGACTGCATCGTGCTGGAGAAACGCGATATTTTCACGACGCTCTGGACGATGCTGCGCTACCTGGCGGGCGGCAACCCGAAGCGGATCAGGCAGCTGCGGGCGCGGACGCTCGACATCGTCTCGCCGGTCGACGAACCGACCGACGTCGACGGGCAGAAGGGGGCGCGGTTCCCGCTGCACGTCGAGTGTCTGGCGGGCGAGCTGCGCGTGGTGTGTCCCTCGCGCGGGTAACCGGACAACGTGGTTTCGAGATCAAACAATAGCCGTATGTCGGAAGAGAACAGCGCGGTGCGTCCGAAGCGGGCGGCTGCGAACGCCAATCTGCACAAAGTATCCATCTCCCGGATCAAAAAGGAGATGAGCGACGTGTCGTACCTGTCCGACGACCTGGTCATCACGACCCTGAGCGCCGACCGGAACACCACGCGCGACTATCCGGTGTCGATCGACGGCTTCTCGGCCATCGTCATGATGAGCGGCGAGGCGACCGTGTCGATCGACATGAACAACTACCACATCCGGCCCAACAACATCGTCTTCTTCAATCCGGACAGCATCATCCGCACGGTGAAGTGTTCGGCCAATGCGGCGGCCTACGTGCTCGCCTTTTCGAAGTCGTTCGTCAACGAGATCCAGATCGACCTGGCCACGTCGCTGCCCGTCTACATGCGTTTCGGCAAGGCGCCCGTGCTGCAGGCCACGCCCGAGGACGTGGGCGAAATCCGCCAGCTGTTCCAGCTGATCAAGGCGATGCTGCGCAGCGACAAGGAACGCTATCGCCACGAGATCATCCGGACGCTCTTCACGACGGCCTTTTACCTCATCACGGAGATCAACCAGCGCGAACAGCCCGGCGAGCTGAAGCCGGGCCGGAGCGAGGTGCTGTTCAACGACTTCACGGCGCTGCTCCAGCAGCACAGCAAGCGCGAACGCAATGTGGGCTTCTATGCCGCGCAGCTGAATATCACGCCGAAATACCTGTCGGCCGTCGTCAAGGAGGTGAGCGGCAAGACCGCGGCGCGGTGGATCGACGAGTCGGTGATCCTCGAGGCGAAGACGCTGCTGAAGTATTCGGGGCTGAGCATCCAGGAGATCGCTTACCGGCTCAATTTCTCGACCCAGTCGTTTTTCGGCAAGTATTTCAAGCAGCATACGGGCTTCTCGCCTTCGCGCTACAAGCGGAAGGGGTGACGGCCGCAGCTCGCGGGAGGCGTTCCGCGAGGCGGAGCGCTGCTCGGCGGCTTAAGCCTTTTTCGGACGTTCCCGTGGGGGCCGCGATATTTTCTTATAGGGGTTTCCGCGATGTGCCGCGGTGCGTTCTCCGGAATGCTTCCGGGGTGCCGTGCGGTCCGCGGCGTCGTTCACCGGGAGCCGAAATGGGAGCGGATCTGCTCCGGATCCGTGTTTTTCAGTATGACATGTTTCTTCCCGTCGAGCAGATAGAGCGCCGGGAGTTCGCGCAGGACGTAGAGTTCGTGCTCCTGCACGCCGCTGATGTCCAGTCCGGCGAGCCATTTCTCGGGCAGGTTTCCGAGGCTGCGCCTCCACTCCGCCTCCTCGCCGTCGGCGAAGAGGGCGAGCACGGTCAGTTCACCCGTTTCGATGAGTCTGCCGAGCGATGCGTCGTGCGCCAGCCGTTCCATCGTGCGGAGGCAATGGTCGCATGCGGGATCGTAGAAAATCAGCAGCAGGCGGGAGCCCTGCGTGCGTCCGAGCGTGCGCCGGCGTCCCTGCCGGTCGATGTAGCGGAAATCGGCCGCCCGGGTTCCGGGGCTGTTCTTGCGGATCGATGCCAGCTGGTAGCGGTAGCGCACCGTTTCGGCCGCATCCGGATACGGCAGGCGGAGGAGTGCCCGGAGGAAGCGTTGGTAGTGGGATTCGTCGTAGAGCGGCGAGTCGGGTTCGTAGAGGTATTTCTCGGCGATTTCGGCCAGCAGCGTCGTCGTGCGCCGGTCGCCTCCGGCCGCATGCAATAGTCGTTCGACGGTCGGGACGAGCGCCGCGGTGTCGGCGTGCGGAAAGAGCGAGAAATAGTTGGCGAGGTTCTGCTCCATGAAACCGCGGTCGCGGGTGCGGAGCGTGTCCGCGAAGTCCATCGCGTCCCAGAAATGGTCCAGGATGTAGGCCGCACGCCGCTGCGGTGTGCGGAGCGTGTCCGGCACGGCGGGCAGCGGCAGTTCGCGGAGCGGTTCGGCGGGGCGTGCCGGCTCCCGGGGCGCCGCCCGTCGGTTTTGCCCGGGCCCGGACGATGCGGAATCGGACGGGACGGTCCGGACCGCCGGCGCATGCCCGGCCTCTGGCCCGAACGGCCCGGCGTACGTCCGCTCCGCCCGGGGCGTCGCCGTGCGGGATGCCGCACCGATCGCCGATGCGCAGAGCAGCATCGCTGCCGTCAGCAGCAGGCCGGGCGCCGTGTTCCGTATCATGGCCGCCTTTTATTCGACCAGACGGATGAATGCCGCGTCGCTCTCCTTGATGGTTCCCCAACCTGTCGCTGCCAGGAATGCGTTGTTCGCGAAGGTATTGAAGTCGTAGGTCGAGACGTTGATATCCCACGAGGTTGCATTGTTCGAGAGTTGATTGAGCCAGTAGATCGCTCCGAACTGGGTGTAGATCGTGTAGAGCAGCGGCCGGTACCGTACGTCGGCCTCCGTGTAGAGGGCGCCGCGGCTGGCGTAGCGCAGCACGGCGCGCCGGCCCCCTTCGTCGCGGATGTTTTTCCGATGACCGTATCCGGCGACCCCTACCGGGAAGAAGATATTGGCTCCCGTATTGGGGTTGAAGACGACACAGCCGCGCATGCCCTTGTTCGTATTGTCTGTATTGTAATGGGCATAGCCGTGGGCGTCGGAGAAATTCATGCTCGTTTCGGTGGCTTCGTCGCCGTAGATGATGCCGAAAGCCATCTGGCACTTGTTCCTGAGCGATTCGAAATCCTTGAATTCGGCCACGTGGCATGTACGGCCGTCGATGGTTTGCGTCTGTTCGCTGAATCCTTTGGAGTTCTGATCGGTATTGGAGATCTGACCCCAGGTGCTCTTCTTGCCTTCGCTCGTGGGTGCCAGCTTGAATTCGGTAGTCGAATTGTCCGCGAAGTTGTCGAACTTGTTGTTTACGGCATCGATGGGCTGGCCGATGTTGCCGTAACGGAACATCGAACCCTCGTCGAGCGGTGACTCCGCCTCGTTATTTGCGTAAAGCAGGTTGCTGGTGTGCCATTTGGTACCGTCGCCCGCGATGTCGGCCGGGGCATAGCCCTGACGCACGAAGATGCGGTGGTAGCACGTGTGGTTGTGATACCGCACCAGGATGACGGCGAAGCGGCATTCGTGCGAGGCGATCGTGCCCTTGGGCTGGATCGTGAACTTGATATAGTCGTGCGTTCCGCCGCTCGCGCGGCCTCCGAGCACGTTGTTCACTTTGATCCAATCCGCACCTTTTTCGATGGTGGCGTCCCACGGACCTTCCGACTGGAACGGCGTATAGGCGGTCGCATCCTCGCTCAGGCGGCGCGTCAGCACGACATTGAACGGCTTGTCGTTGTCGTGTCGGCGGTAGACGCCCTTGGGATTCACCACGCGTCGCACCTGGAAGATGGTGACGGTGTCGATCTCCTCTTTGCCGTCGACGGTGGCGGTCAGTTTCACTTTGGCCGAGCGCTGGTAGGCGAAGAACGGGTTGTTGCCCGTGAAAGCCGTAGTGTTCGTGAGGTTCAAGGCGCGCGTGTAGCAGGGAATCTGGAGAATGGTGGTATTCGTTTCCTGATCCGTCGTCACTTCGTAATCGCCGTCTTTTGCGTCGGGATGGTGGCCGGGCGAGGTTTCGTATTCGCGTATGCCGCGCGGCGACTGGCCTGTTTCGTCCGCCTTGAGGTTGCTGTACGAGGACACTGCGGGCGCGAAGTCTTTTTGCTTCCAGTAAAAATAGTTGTAGCCGGTCCACCAGCTGATGCCCGCACCGATGATCTTGATGTTGGTCTGCGTGAGCGACAGGAAGCCGTTCCACGGACCGTCTCCCAGCAGCGGGTTGTCGAGCTTCCGTGCTTCGGGCGTACTTCCATTCGGGTTGCCGCACAAGGTCGCCACGGAGCCGTGCTGACCGGTGTAATATTCGAACTCGGAGCCGGCTCCGTGCGGGCCCCAGTTGTTTTCGATGATTTCGGCCTTCAGTTTTCCGGTCAGCTTGCCCTTGATCTTCACCGGCAGCGTCATCTTGTGGTCGTAGAGGTAGGAGATGAAGTAGGGGTTGGGGACGTAGATGCCCGGCTCTTCGTCGTACTCGATGTGCCAGTCGATGTCGTTGGCGTTGCCCTGGAACCGCAGCGTCAGCTTGTAGTGGTAGTTGCGCTTGGCGTTGTAGTCGGTAGTCTCGTTCTGCCCCAGCATGAAGCGGTAGAAGATCTTGCCGCGCCCGGGCGTGCTGCCGCTTTCCACCCGGTTCGAGATGTAGTATCCCTCCACTTCGATATAGGTGCCGCAGGGCTTGCCGTCGCGGTAGCCCTTGTCGCCCGGCGTATTGCCTCCGGGGTTGTCGATCTGGTTGTCGTGGTCGGCGTCCTGGAGCTTGCTCTGTCCCGTGCCCTGCATGTTTTCGTAGAAGAAGAGCGAACGGGCGTCGTTGGCGTGGAGTTTCGCCGCATCGCCGTCCAGCGGGTTGTCGCCGCGCGTGAGACACGGCCAGCTGTTGAAGTCGGGACCGGAGCCGTATTCGATCGTGTCGCCGGCGGGGTGGAGGTCGGTTTCCTTGTTGATGCGCGTCTCGTCGTTGTTCTCGATCAGCGTGCAGGTGCGGGGCACGTTGCAGATGCGGGCCGACTTGATGTAGACGTAGACGTTGTCGTAGAGCTTTTCCGTGTCGAACGAGACCGTCACCTTCGAGGCGGCCCGCCGTATCCAGGCGTGGAGCTTCGTGTAGGTCCTGTTGACGGTTATTTCGGGCGCTTCGTTGTCTTCCGAGGCGGAGGAGGTGTCGGTCTGGGTGAAGTAGCCCGACATCTCGCAGTTTTTGCGGATGTCGCCGGGCTCCCATGCGAGCGAAATGACCCGGAAGTCCTGCTCCTTCGCGATTTCGGCCGCATGGCTCGCGGAGAGGTCGCCCATGTTGGCCACGGCGTACATGCGGTAGCGGCCGTAGGGGATGCGGGTCTCGAAGGTGGCCTGTTCGGTCTTGGCGTCGGTCTGGCTGGCCGGGCGGTCGATCTCGTCGATGGTGAGCTGGCTTCTCTCCAGGTAGCGGCTTCCGGCCAGGTTGCCCTCCAGGTCGTACCAGAGGATGCACAGGTCGTTGATGTTCCGGATCGCGTCGCCTCCGATTCCCTGCGTGCTGCGGCTCTGTTTGCCCAGCCGGCTGGCGGTCAGTGCGTCGAAAGTCACGCTGAACGACACGTTGCCTTCGCCCTTGCCGATTGGGCCGTCGTTCAGTTCGAGATCGTCGTATATGCAGGATGCCAGGCCGATGAGCAGACCGGCCAGCAGCATGCGGTATGTGAATTTGCTTTTCATCTGATTCGTTTACTATTCGGGCAGCAATCCGAATCCCGGATCGAGCGGACGGGATTCGTACCAGGCGACGTCGACCACGAGCTTCTGCTCTTCGGCTTTGGTGATCGTGAATTTGTAGTAGCTGTTGCGCCGGATGTCGAACGGATCGTCCACTTTGTTCTCGGCCGGCGGATTGTTGTAGTATTTGAATTCGATCGTGTACTCTTTGTCGCTGCGCTCCTTGAACCGTACGCGCAGTTCCGCGGCATCCGCGGCCTTGCGGTTGCCGCTTCCGGCCGCGAGGTTCCGGTATTCGGGGATGTAGGCGACGAACCTGCCGGGCTGCGGCTGCTCGAGCGACAGCGATTTGACCTCGGCGTCGTTGGCATCGCCCACCAGGTGCACCTCGTCCGTGTAATAGAGCTCCGGATCGCCCTCCGGCGAGCGGTACGTATCTTTCGGCGCGCAATACCCCGTGCCGTTGTAGCGGTGCAGCGTCACTTCGTCGAGCGTCCAGGCTTCGGTCGTGCAGACCACCTCCACCTTGGCCATCGCGCGCAGCAGATGGATCGTGCCCAGGTCGGTCCGCATGCCGGGGGTGAAGATCCGGTGTTCGCAGGTCTTGACCCCGTACATCGGGATCAGCCGCTGTTCGGAGAGCCGGAAGGGGACCGTGTAGACGTAGCGGCCGGTTTCGGCCGTGCGGATGTCGGCGATGGAGGTCTGCCCGTAGATCAGCGGACCGGGGTAGGCGTCCCAGTTGGCCAGCATGACCACCTTGAACGAGGAGGGGAGCGGCCGTTCGATCTTGCCGAGCACCTCGTAGGTCTTCGAGCGGAAGGGATCGGCGTCGACCGGAACCAGCTTTTCCGGAACGAAGGTCGTCAGGTAGTGCTCCTGCATGTCGAAGAAGAGGATCCGGTAGTTCTTGTTCGCCAGATCGATGTAGTTTTCGAAGTCGACCGAGGTGCCGTTGTCGTAGCCGGCGCGCGATTGCGATGCCGCCCGCGTGCCTGCCGGATCGTCGAGCGAGATGCGGAAACCCACCTCTACGCCTTCCTGCTGCGGGGGCGTGGGATCGTCGCTCGCGCGGCCGCACGAGGCCGCCGTCGCGCCGAGAGCCAGCGCGAGCAGCAGACGATGCCGTATGTTTCCGTAGGTTTTCATCGGATCGGGGTTGAGGCGATTCAGATGCCGGTATTCTGTATGACGAGTTTCCACGAATGGATGTTGACGGTCATGCTCACCCAGCGCATGCCTTCGTCGAGGACGAAGAGCAGCACGTACTCGTCCATGCGGTCGAGGAACTCCTGGTCGTCCATGTCGCGGACGTTTTCGCCCTTCACCAGCAGGGCGTAGTCCACCAGCGGCAGGGTCAGTATCACCTCGCCCGTGAGGTTGTTGACCACCGTCAGCCGCATCTTGTTGTCCTTGGGCAGTTTGTCGCCCGGAACGATCTGCGGGGCCGCCGGCGCCGCGGTCGTTCTGTCCCGCGCCATCAGCCGGGCGGTGGTCAACTCGGCGATGACCGCGCTGAACGAACCGACGCTGCCGGGCGTTTCGGGCGTCTCGATGCCGGCCGTGCCGCTCCTCGTGTGCCAGGCGTAGTAGGAGATGCGCTGGTCGGGCATCAGCGAGTTGTCCCAGTCCATCCGGCCGTTTTCGGCGGTGATGAGGAACGTGAACTGGTCCTTGTCGACCGGCTCGCCGGAGAGCTGCTGCAGCACCACGCGAACGTTGTTCGTGTCCTTGGTCAGCGGCACGGTGTAGACATAGGTGCCTTCCGTCTCGCCGAACACCTGGTCGGGCAGGTAGCCGTGGTAGAGACGGTCGAGGTCCTCGTCGACGTAGGCGCTGCCGTCTGCGGCGGTCCGTCGGCCGAGCGTGCAGGTCAGCCCCTCCTTCGTCTGCGCATCAGGCACGACGAACGATCCCTTCTTTTTCGATCCGCACCAGGCCAGCAGGTCGTAGGTACCGGGTGCTACGTCGACGGTCATGGCATACTCATCCGAGGCGAGGATCTCGCCCGATTCGGTCTTCTGCCAGATCACGTTGCCCTGTTTGTCGAGCAGGTAGAGCGTGACCGACTCGACTTCGTGGGCGAACGCATCGGCGAACTTCATGTTCCTGTCGTAGCGGAACTTGACACGATAGTTTACGGAGCAGTCGCCTTCGTCGTCATAGATCATGCCGTCGCATGCGACCAGTGCCAGACAGGCGATCAGGCCGGTCAGCACGCTTCGCGTATATGCCGATATATTCATGGTGCGCTGTTAGTTCAGTTCTTCTGCGTGCGATCGAGGTTCGGCGTCGCGGCGTCGGGCCGCTGCCGCGCCGGCTCCGGGGCGTGTTTCCGGACGGCCGGGAATGGGACCCGGCTCTGCGGGGACCGTCGGATGCCGTCGGACCTTCGGGATCGCGTCATATATATGGTCTGCGGAGTTTGCCGCAGCGGAATTTCTCTTTTGGTGGGAATCGTTCGCAAACGTTTCCGGGGCCGTTTCTCTCTTCGCACCGAAACGGAAGTGCTGGGTTTAAAAACCGAACGGGTCGGACTCCGGTCGGGGAGTCCGACCTGTTCGGATTGGGTGTTTGCCCTTTCGGGCCGGAAATTACAAACCTACGTTCTGGTTGACGATCTTCCAAGCGAGAATATTGACGTCGGCGCCTACGTAGTAGAGCTCGTCGTCGTTGTCGCCCGGCACGATCACCTCGTTCGGGTCGTAGATACCCTTGCCCAGACGCACGAGGCTGTTGATGTTCACTAAGTAGTGGTGGTTGCGGACGATACCGTATTTAGCCACGGGGATCGTCTTCTTGCCGTCGACTTCCGTAATTTCGCTGTTGTTCATGTGCTCGATGGGGATGTTGTAGTACATCAGACCGTTGATGTAGGCGATCGCCTTGTTGGTGGCGTTGAATGCCGCCAGCTCATCTTCGATGTCCTCGATGTCCTGTGCCGTGAGCGTCTCCCAGTTGCCGTTTACGGATTTGTAGAGCGCGCCCTCGACATCCGCCTTGGCGTTCAGTGCTACGTGCACCTCACCGTTGCCGTCGTTGACCAGCTCGGCGTATTCGGCCTTGATCTGCGTGTACTGGGTGTCGCTGTCCTTGGTGTAGGCGTTCAGCTTGTCGGCATTCTTGAGCGTGTTCAACACGTAGTCGAGGTAAGCGCTTTCCGTGAAGAGGGCGCCGTTGTATACGACCAGATTCGGGGTTTTGTCGTTCTTGTCGGTGATCTGGGCCTTCAGCAGAATGCTCGTCACCGCGGTTCTCGAGTGAGCCGAAACCACATCGGACGAGTTGGTGTTCTCGGCGCAGTAGGCGAACGAACCCATTGCGTTGCTGGCCTGAGCGGCCGTGATGTAGGAGAGATACTTCGAGTCGGCAGCCTCCGTTGCGTTCTCCGGGAATGTGGCGTCCGCCTTGGCGTAGTTGTAGGACATGCCCCAGTAGCTGCGCTTGAAGGTCGGGTCGTTCCAGGTGAAGCCCAGCTCGGTATCCTTCCAGTTGGTATCGATCTTCTTCAGCAGGTAGGAGTCTTTCGTGGTGGCGTTGAGCCCCCAGCCCAGGAATTTCACGTAGAGGATCGTGGCGCCGGTCGTGGGATCCTTCTCGAGCTCCCCGTTATCCTCGCCTGCAACGGTCAGTTTCAGCTCGTAGACGCCCGTCTTGCCCTCTACCGGGGTCAGTGCGTTCTCGTCCACCTTCAGCGTCACCTTGGCGGCGAGGCGCTCTACGTAGACGTTTACGGGGTTGGTGTCTTCTGCGTCCAGCGGCTCTTTCTTGAAGTTTTCCTTGGCGATCTCCGTCACGCAGTAAGGCGTCTTGCCCTTCTCGTAGCTGGTCGTGGTCATGATGAAGTTGTTGCCCGACTTGTAACCGCCGGCCAGCACCTCCTTCATCTCCTTCAGCGTGTTTTTCGGCTCGAATTTGTCGGGAGCGTTGAGCACCGTGACCATGTACTTCGGATAGCTCTGGTTCTTGAGACCTTTCAGCACGACGACCGAGTTGCCCATGTACTCGATGCCCTGATCCGTGTTCTCCTTGCCCTCGGCCCATACGTTGGCCTTTGCTACGAATACTTCGGCGTCGTCATAGAAGTAGAAGTCGGCGGTCGCTACGGTGTTTTCGGTTTTGCTGTATTCGAAGTCACCGCCCGTCGCACGGGTCGAACCGGCGTCGGAGATGTTGACTTTCAGGTAAGCCTGACCTTCCTCGTCCAGGTCGATTCTTCCGGAATCGCCTGCCTTGTCCTCGGAGCAAGCGAGCATGGCGATACATGCGGCCAGACCGAAAAGAATTTTGTTCGTTTTCATAATGAGATTGATAAAGTAAAGTTGTTGAATTATTGTTTGAATGTTTGTTTCCGGATTTTCGCGATCGCCTCCAGCCCTTCGGCAGCTTCGGCGATGCCCGCGGCTTCGGCGCGGGCGAAGAGCTCCTCGGCCGCGTCGTAGTGCTGCGTCAGCATCTCGTATACGCCTCGCGCATAGACCGCCTGGGGCGAGTCGCCCGAGCGGGAGAGGTAGGTGGCGGCGCTCTTCAGGTCGTTGCGCTGCATGGCGGCATTGGCCGCGTTGAGATTGGCCGTCTCGTCCTCGGGGAACATGCGCACGGCCGTTTCGAACAGCGATTCGAACTCGTCGGATCCCGGTTCGCAGCTCTGGGCCACGAGGTAAAGCTCGTTCAGACTCAGTTTGCCGGGCTTCTCCTTCAGGACGCGGCGGATCTCCTCCACGTCGGTGTAGACATGCACCGTATAGGAGATCCGGTAGTCCGTGTGACGCAGTGCGGGGTAGCAGTGGTCGAGCAGGAAGCGGTACTCCTCGGGATAGGTGCGTTTGATCCGCGCCTCCTTCGCATCCGGGTCGAGATCGCTGTCGATCAGCGCGAGGATCTCCGCGCGGTGGGACAGGTTGGAGCGGTCGACGTAGCGGCGCAGCCCCTGCCAGTCCTCCGGCTCGTAGTCGGTCTCGATCGACCCGTCGTCGAAGTGATAGAGTTGCTGGATGTACTTTTTGAGCGCCTCCGTACGGCCTATGGCCAGTTTCGTGTTGTGGGCATAGGGGCTTTCGGGCGAAGCGTAGCCCTTGAGCCAGATCGAGGTGATCGATACGTCGGCGTCGGTGCGTATGGAGTCGATCGTATCCTCGATTTTCTGCAATTCCGCCGTATTGCGGCGGTAGTCGGGATAGATGACGGTCTGGTTGACGGGGAAGTCGATGAATGCCGATCCGTCGATCGCGAAGACCTTCACCGTATCGGCTTCCGGCCGGATGTAGATGAAGCGCGGGACGTAGACGAACGGGGCTTCGTAGAGGCCCAGCACGTCGCGCTGTTCGTCGAGCAGCGTGCGGCAGCACCCGTAGTCCTGCCTGTCGAGGACGAGCGTGGCTCCGTCCATCCACGGCTGGTAGGGGCAGCTGGCGCTATATACTATGGAATCAGGCTTTTCCGAGGCCCGGAAGTCCCCCCCCCGATTGATAGCGGCGAGGTCCGCGCCGTTGCGCGTATAGTAGAAATAGCGTCTGCGGCCGTAGATGCCCACCGACGGCAGTTCGACCGAATCCCGTCCGTTGAGCAGGCGGGGAGTCAGTATGACCGCCAGATTGGGATCGACCTCCAGACGTGCGAGGTCGAGATCCATCTGCACGGCCATCGATTCGCCGCGGTGCGCCATCCTGGGATTTCCGACCGAAACGCCCTTTATTCCCTGTGCGTCGAGCGGCGTATTCAAGCCCACCAGAGCCGATACGATCAGTAGTAGTCTTTTCATCGTCACGCGGTTATTAGAATACATACACCAGATTGACCGCCGCCTTGGTCGGTCCTACGTAGTGGTGGGACTTGTCGGTCTCGAGTTTTTTGCCGCAGCCGGCGCAGCGGAACTTGTCGTATTGCGTGTAGGCGTACCCGAAGCCGATTTCGGCCTCCAGGTTCCAGTGCCGGCCCAGGATCCACGCATAGCCGTAGGCGACGCCGGCCCCGACGAACCAGCCCTGATACCGGTAGTCGGAGAGTTTCGACAGGTCGCTGCCCAGGAAGGAGATGCCGTTTTTCAGCCCGCCGACGTTGTACTGGCCGCCGTGGGCGTGGAATCCGAGGAAGTGACCCGCAAAGCGGTCGCAGAACCAGTAGCGCGCTTCGGGCTGTACGAGCCAGTGTTTCCAGCGGCGGTCGTGCGAAAGCGTCCAGCCGTTGAAGTTGCCCGAGATGTCCAGCGTCCATTTCGGAGCCAGTCCGACCTCGGCGCCGAGGTTTATCGTCATGGCGGCATCGTACAGCACGTTCGTCTTCACGGCCACGTTCTGCCCCCTGGCGCCCAGTCCCAGCAGCACGGCGCATATCAGAGTGAGAATCCGGATTCTGCTTTTCATTTGGTTTTCTGCTCGTTAAGGTTTTATCGCACGCATTTCTCCGTCTGCGCGCGGTGCGCAAACGGTGTGCGAGGATTGCTATCGCTATATGGTGAGTGAGTCGGGAGTGTTTCGGAGCGTATCGGACCCGGAGAGTTCCGGATCGGACGCGCAAAATCCCCCGACCTCATACGACAAAAGAAAATACTTTCCGTTTTTCTTTTGCGGAAGTGCGGGGTGCGCGTTATGGAAGCGGTATGTGCGCCAAGTTTTCATGGGGATCCTTCAATATCGACACGATTCCGGCCGGGCCGTTAATGCGTTATCGTTCTGCAATTTCCCCCCCCCCTGCGGCTCCTGAAGGGAGGTGTCTTCGTTTTACTAATAAGTTGAAGGAAAGCGTGGAGTCGATTCGTATGTCGCGAACAGGGGATGATCCCCGCGGTCGATTCTCCTGTGAATGAATGCAATGACCGGAGCGGTCCGGTCGGCCTTTTTGGAATCGCCATTCAAGACAATGCGAAAACACTTTCCATATGCCTCTTGTGGGACAAAGGTAAAAATAATTTTTAATATGGAGAATACATTTGAGAAAATTTTATGCCGGGCCTTCGGCGGACGGCGAACGATTGATAATTAGCGCTTAGTGTCGGTCGGCCGCAATTCGTCGCTTATCCAATCCTCCATTGCATTTCGGGACGGTTCGCGGCCGACGGAAGTGGCCTGCAGAGCCTTCTGCGCGGTCCTGGACGGTCTGCGGCCGGGATCGCTCCGGCAAATTCCGGACCACGCGGTCGTCCGGCCGGCGATTTTTCGCGGGAGCTTCCGGCACCCGAGGCCCGACGGCCCTCGCGAGGGCCCGGACGGCGCTGTCTCGCGGCGGCGGGTCGTCCGGCTTCGCACGGACGGGCGGAAAAGGGGCGGCGGAATGAAAAATCATCCCCGCAGGAGCAAATCCTGCGGGGATGGAATTATTCGGTCCGGGTCGGGCGGTCTCCGGCGCCGCGTCCGGAGGATCGGCGGATCCGCGAGCCGGCGGACCCGGAGGCCGGGCGTCGCGGAGCGAGTCCGCCCGCTGCGCGCCTTATTCCCGGATGCAGCGGATCGAGTGGCCGTATTCCACGGTGTGGATCGTGTTCGACCAGCTGCTGTTCGTCGTGTGGACGATGTTGGCCGAGGTGTCGGTCATGCGCACGTAGAAGAAGGCCTTGCGACCGAAATCGGTGGTCGGCGTATTGCTCCAGAACCAGGTGTCGATCGAGTTGTCCACGAAGTCGTTGCCGCCGAAGCTCTGGCCCGCATAGGCGTTGAATCCCGTGACGTTCGTGCCGGGGCGGTTGGTCCA
The DNA here is from genome assembly GCA_948442615.1 of uncultured Alistipes sp. Taxonomy (GTDB): domain Bacteria; phylum Bacteroidota; class Bacteroidia; order Bacteroidales; family Rikenellaceae; genus Alistipes. Next base: position 2,717 of record CAOJSG010000043.1, on the reverse strand, counting down.
CGTGTCGGTCGACTTGAGCTTGACGGCCTGCGTTTTGCCGCCGATGTAGGTATACATGGCGGTCCAGGCGTCGTTGTCCGGAATCGTCCAGCCGCGGGGCGCCAGTCCGCCCTCGTCGAGCAGCGCATAGCCGTTGTAGAGGGCGCCGAGCGTGGCCTTGTAATCGCCGGGCGAGTCGTAAAGATAGACGCAGTAGCCCGTCGACACGGACGAGGTCCATGTGCCGACCGTGATCGTCGAACCGTCGGTGTAGCGCTCCGCGCGCAGGTTCTCGGCCATCCAGTACTGGGTCCCGATCTTGACGATCCGGTAGGTCTGGCTCTCGGCGCCGCGCACGTCGACGAGCAGATCCGCCTCGAGGGTCGTGGCCAGCGTCGCTGCGTCGGCGGGTTTCTCGGCCGTTAGCCCCTCGGAGGTCAGGTAGCAGCGGTCCAGTGCCGTCTCCGAGGTGCCCTGGCCGACGGTGCAGGTGTTGGTCGCCGTGTCCCACACGAGCGAAGCTCCCGTTGCGGGCAGGAATCCGCGCGTCAGGTCGGCCTTGCCGCCGACCACGGGGTAGACGACGGTCATGCGGCCGTCGTGTTCGCCCGAACGGATGTATTCGGAGCAGATCTCAGCCACCTGGCGGCCGTCGCAGAGCACTTTCTGCACGTCGCCCGTCGAGAAGTCGGCGGGTACGACGATCTCGTAGACGATGCTGCCGCCCTTCTGCACGATGCAGACGCGTCGTTCGATCGTTCCGGCCTTGAGGACGATCGTTCCCGTGCGGTCGGCTCCGCCGTTGGGCTCGGCGCGGAAGACGAGGTTGTCCGTGCGCAGGGCGCGGGTCGTCACCTGCGACAGCCAGCTCTGCGCCGCCGCCTCGATCTCGACCTCGTAGGCCAGGTTGGTTTCGACCGGCACGACGATCTCGCCGCCCGCGGTCTCGGCCTCATAGGCCTCGGCCACGCGGAGCACGCCCTGCTCGAACGTGATGGCGGCCATGGCCGTGCGGATGCCGTCCGATGCGAGGATCAGCACCTTGTCGTATTCGTCGATCGCCTCGGGATCCTTCGTCAGCAGCGTCACCGTGCCCGACACTGCGTCGGTCGGGGTGATGCGGGCTTTCACCGCACCCGACGAGAGGACCTCCAGTTCGGTCTGCTCGTTGGCGCCGGTGAGCGTATAGCCCACCTCGACGGGCGTATCGGCCACGAGCGCGCACTCGGTGGCCTCCAGGACGATCGCCAGCCGCCGGACTTTCGGGATTTTGATCCGGGTGTGGTCGGCGAGGATGAATACGACCTCGTCCTCGGTTTCATACACGTCGAGGAAGAGCGTGTCGCCCGGTTCGCCCGTGGCCGGTCCTATGTCCGTCCAGGTTTTGCCGCCGTCGGAGGAGATCCACCAGTGATCCCCCACGATCTTCATCTGCGGAGTGTTACCCGTAGCGCCTTCCGCGCGGATCTTCTCGCCGTCGGGACCGGTCAGCCACTCGCCGTCGAGGGTCCAGTAGTAGGTGCCGTCCAATTCGCGGACGCCGATCACGGGCGCGGCACCGTCCTTCCCGTCCGTGCCGTGGTAGATGGTGATGGGGGCGCTTTTCGTGAAAGTGATGGTGTAGCCGATGGTCTTGCCGTCCTGCACGATCGGAGCCACCGACTGCACATAGTCGTTGCCTTGCAGGGCTCCGACGAGCGTCTGGAGCGAAGCGATGTTCGTGTTGGCCTGCTGGCAGAGTCGTTCGAGCGTTTCGATCCGCTCTTCGAGTCCGTCGATCCGCTCCTTCAGCGGCTGGTCGTCGTAGTCGTCGCATCCGCTCCCGAGCATCGGCAGGACGCACAGGGCGAACAAAAGGAATTTTTTCATGGATGGAAGTTTGAGTAGTTGAAATGTTTTGCGATATGCCTGCAAAGATAGGATTTATGGCGAAATATCAAAGAAGAAAAGCGAAAATCCGAGGAGAAAGTGCTCCGGATCGCTCTGCGGCGTGTGCCGTGCGGCCGGGCCGGAGCGCGGGGGGGCGTCCGGTGGGCGGGTCGGCGGTGGGCGGCGCGAAGAGGCTGTTTCGGAATGGGCGGGGATGAGGGCGGCAGGCGGTTGCGCTCTTGTCCATGCGGCTCGCGGGGCGCGGGGCCGGGCGGGTCGGCGGCGCGCTTCGGGGCGAAGGGCCCGGTTCGCCGGTGTCCCGTGTGCGGTTCGCCGTGCGCGAACCGAAGCCGTGGCGGCGGTCGCCGTGCGGCGCAGAAACACTGGCCTGCGGCTTCGGGGCGGCGACGGTACGAAAAAAGTCCGGCCCCCGCGGACGGGAGCCGGACTCGACGGTTTCGCCGAAGCGATTATTTCACTTTCGGGCCGGCAGCCACGAGGTTCTTGCCCTCTTCGTTGCCCGTGAACTTCGTGAAGTTCTTCACGAAACGGTTGGCCAGATCTTCGGCCTTCGTCTCCCACTCCTTGGCGTCCTTGTAGGTGTCGCGCGGATCGAGGATCGAGGAGTCGACGCCCGGCAGTTCGGTCGGAACCTTGAAGTCGAACATCGGGATCATCTTCGTGGGGGCCTTGTCGATCGAGCCGTCGAGGATGGCGTCGATGATGCCGCGCGTATCCTTGATCGAGATACGCTTGCCCGTGCCGTTCCAGCCCGTGTTCACCAGGTAGGCCGTGGCGCCCGACTGCTGCATCTTCTTCACCAGCTCCTCGCCGTACTTGGTGGGGTGCAGCGAGAGGAATGCGGCGCC
>CAOJSG010000042.1 GCA_948442615.1 uncultured Alistipes sp. | reverse complement strand
GCGCTCGGCGTGCTTACAATCAAACTCTGCCTGCTGTCAAAACCGGGCACCCCCGTCTTTCCCGCGGCAAAGTCGCATTGGAAACCGTTGCAAATATAATACAAATTTTCCCGATCCGATGTCCTGCCGTGCGATTTTCTCTCCGTTCGGGCCGGATCCCGGGGCGGTTTTTGCGCGCAGAGGTTCGGATTTCGAGGCAAAAGGCTTATCTTTGTCGTCGGAAATCCGGCCCGGAGCCCTCCGTTCGGGCACCCGGCCGGAGCCCCGCCGGGCTGCGGTGCGCCGCGGCCGGCCGAAACGAGAACCTCAATACTTTCCGAAATATGAAAAAAATCATGCTGCTCGGTTCCGGAGAGCTGGGCAAAGAGTTCGTGATTGCGGCGCAGCGTCTGGGCCAGACCGTCGTGGCGTGCGATTCCTATGCGGGGGCACCCGCCATGCAGGTGGCCGATGCGGCCGAAGTGTTCGACATGCTCGACGGCGAGGCGCTGATGGCCGCCGTGGAGCGCCACCGGCCCGACATCATCGTGCCCGAAATCGAGGCCATCCGTACCGAACGGCTCTACGACTGCGAGCAGCGGGGCATCCGCGTGACGCCGAGCGCCCGGGCTGTGAACTTCACCATGAACCGCAAGGCCATCCGCGACCTAGCGGCGAAGGAGCTCGGACTGAAGACGGCGAAGTATTTCTATGCCAAGTCGTTCGAGGAGCTGTGCGAGGCGGCCGGGAAGGTGGGCTATCCGTGCGTGGTCAAGCCCCTGATGTCGTCGTCGGGCAAGGGCCAGTCGCTCGTGAAGGCTCCCGAAGAGCTGGAGCACGCCTGGAAATACGGCTGCGAGGGTTCGCGCGGCGACATCCGCGAGCTGATCGTCGAGGAGTTCATCCGTTTCGACAGCGAAATCACGCTGCTGACCGTCACCCAGCAGCACGGTCCCACGCTTTTCTGCCCGCCCATCGGCCACGTGCAGAAGGGAGGCGACTACCGCGAGAGCTTCCAGTCTCCGGCCATTTCGCCCGAACACCTGGCCGAGGCGCAGCGCATGGCGGCGGCCGTGACGGGCGCTCTGACGGGCGCCGGCATCTGGGGCGTGGAGTTCTTCCTCAGCCGCGAACAGGGCGTCTATTTCTCCGAGCTCTCTCCGCGTCCCCACGACACGGGCATGGTGACGCTGGCCGGAACGCAGAATCTCAACGAGTTCGAGCTGCACCTGCGGGCGGTGCTGGGGCTTCCGATCCCCGAGATCACGTTCGAACGCATGGGGGCGAGCGCCGTGATCCTCTCGCCCGCGGCATCGGCCGCAGCGCCCGAATACGAGGGGATCGACCGCGCGCTGGCGGCCGATCCGCGGCTCGACATCCGCATTTTCGGGAAACCTTCGGCCCGCGTGAACCGCCGGATGGGCGTCGCAGTGGGCTATGCGCCCCTCGGCAGCGACCTCGATGCGCTGCGCGACCGGGTGAAGGCGGCCGCCGCACAGGTGTCGGTCGTGCCGGTCGAAAGTCGTACGGAAAAATAACCTGCGGGACATGAATGCGCTTCGTCTCATCGCAAAACCTGCGGCGGCGCTCGTCGCACTGGCCTGCATCGCATGCGGTCAGGGGCGCAGGCAGCCGCAAAACTCAAATAACGAAACCATGCAATACGCGATTATCACAACGGAAAAAGGGGTGATGAAGGCCGAACTCTACACGGCCGAGACGCCCGGCACCGTGGCCAACTTCGTCGAGCTGGCCGAACACGGATTTTACGACGGTCTCACGTTCCACCGGGTCATCCCCGATTTCGTCATCCAGGGCGGCTGCCCGCGGGGCGACGGCACCGGAGGTCCGGGGTACACGATCAAATGCGAAACCTCGGCGCCCCGCCAGTATCACGACCGCGGCGTGCTGTCGATGGCCCATGCCGGCAAGGACACGGGCGGCTCGCAGTTCTTCATCTGCATGAACCGCGAGAACACCCGGCACCTCGACGGCCATCACACCTGCTTCGGCAAGGTGGTGGAGGGCCTCGACGTGATCGACGACATCCGCCGCGGCGACAAGATCCTGTCGATCCGGATCATCGAAGAGTAAGCCTATGTCCGCGACCTCTTCCGGCTATCTGGCCTCCAAACCGCGCTACGAGATCCTCGACGGACTGCGCGGCGTGGCGGCGCTGATCGTGGTGGCCTTCCACCTCTTCGAAACCTATTCCGGGGGGCAGGCCTTCCAGATTCTCAACCACGGCTATCTGGCCGTCGATTTCTTCTTCGTGCTTTCGGGCTTCGTGATCGGTTATGCCTACGACGACCGCTGGAACCGCATGACGATCAGGGATTTCTTCAAGCGGCGGCTCATACGCCTGCATCCGATGGTCGTCATGGGATCGGTCATCGGGGCGCTGTTCTTCTATTTCCAGGCCGCGGCGTTCCCGATGATCGCCGGCGTGGCGTGGTGGAAAGTGCTGCTGATTTGCCTGCTGGCCTGCACGATGCTTCCCGCGCTTCCGTCGTGGGACATCCGCGGCTGGGGCGAAACCAGTCCGTTGGACGGTCCCGCGTGGTCGCTGCTCTACGAGTACGTCGCCAATATTCTCTATGCCCTTGTCATCCGCCGGTTCTCGAAGCTCCTGCTCGGCGTTTTCGTGGCCGGGGCCGCGGTGCTGACTCTCGACCTCACGCTGAATCTCGATCTTTTCGGACTGCTGGCGGCCGACCGCGCCGTGGCATGGACCGTCATCGGCGGCTGGAGCATCACGCCCGAGCAGGTTTACATCGGCTTCTCGCGCCTGCTCTACCCCTTCTTCGCGGGGCTGCTGCTCTCGCGCCTCAGTGCACGAATCCGGGTCCGGGGCGGATTCTGGTGGTGTTCGTTGCTCGTCGCGGCCGTGCTGGTCGTGCCTCATGTCGGTGATCCTTCGACGCCGTGGTTCAACGGCATCTATCAGGCGCTGGCGATCCTGCTCGTCTTCCCGCTGATCGTCTCGATGGGCGCCGGAAGCCGCGTCACGGGCGTCCGGTCCACCGCCGTTTGCAAGTTCCTCGGCGAAATATCCTATCCGCTTTACATCACGCACTACCCGCTGGTCTATATGCAGATGGCGTGGGCGGCCGGCAATCCCGAGGCGCCGCTCGGCACGCACGTCTTCGTCGGCGTTTCGGTATTCATCGCGTCCGTCGGGGTGGCCTGGGCCTGTCTGAAACTCTACGACCTGCCCGTCCGCGAATGGCTCATCCGCCGTTGAACCTCGCGATAGCGGACGTCCGGTAAAACAGTACGGCCGCCCCCGACAGGGGCGGCCGTATTCATTCTTATGGATCGCGCCTATTTGCCGAATGCGGCGTCGACGTTGTCGGTGGCCTTTTTCAGCAGCTCCTCGGGGCAGCAGAGCGTGATGCGGATGTAGCGTCGGCCCTCCGAGCCGAAGATGCCGCCCGGCGTGAGGAAGACGTCGCATTTCTCCATCACCTCATCCGAGAAGGCGAAGCTGTCGCCTTCGTACTCCTCGGGCAGCTCCGCCCAGACGAACAGCCCGGCCTGATGGGGACGGTATTTGCAGCCCAGGGCGTCGAGCAACGCATAGGCCTGCTTCTCGCGGCCGTAGTAGATGGCATTCAGCTCCTCGAACCACTCCTCGCCCAGGGAGAGCGCCGTGTCGGCCGCCGCCTGTACGGGGTAGAACATGCCCGAGTCCATATTCGACTTGAAGGTGAGGATCGAGTCGATCCACTCCTTCTTGCCGACCACCACGCCCACGCGCCAGCCGGCCATCGAGTGGCCCTTCGACAGCGAGTTCATCTCCAGCGCCACGTCGCGCGCCCCTTCGGCCTCCATGATCGAGATCGGAGCCGCGGCGTTGCGGATGAAGCTGTAGGGGTTGTCGTGCACGATCAGGATGTTGTGCGCGGCGCCGAAGTCAACGATCCGCTGGAACAGCTCCATCGACGGGGTCTGACCGGTGGGCATGTTGGGATAGTTGACCAGCATCATCTTCACGCCGTCCAGCCCGGCCCGTTCGATCGCCTCGAAGTCGGGATAGAACCCCGTCTGCTTGTTGAGCGCATAGGGGACCATCACGCCGCCCGAGAGGCGCACGGCCGCCGAATAGGTGGGATAGCCCGGATTGGGCACGAGCACCTTGTCGCCCGCGTTCAGGAAAGTCATGCAGATGTGCATGATGCCCTCTTTCGAGCCGATCAGCGGCAGCACTTCGCTGTTGTAGTCCAGCTCCGTGCGGTACCATTTGCGATACCAGTCGGCAAAAGCCTTGCGCAGGATCGGTTCGCCCTTGTAGGACATGTATTTGTGTACGTCGGGGCGCTGGGCCTCCCGGGCCAGCCGTTCGATGACGGATGCGTGGGGCGGCAGATCGGGACTTCCCATCGCCAGTTTGACGATTTGACGGCCCGTGGCCGCTTCGATCTCGGCGATTTCGCGCAGACGCCGCGAGAAATAATACTCTCCGATGCCGTCCAGCCGGTGCGACCGGGCGATGTTCACTGCTTTTGCCATAGTTGAGAAGTTGTGTTTGGATTTATCTACACGCAAAGATAGGAATAAAAAACGAAAATGGAATCGATCGGGCAAAGGAAGGTCGGAAACGAAGGTTCCGGAGCGTCCGTGCCGGCCGGAGCCTCGCCCCATCGGGTCTGTGCCTGCGCGAGACGCGGCGGACGGCGCGATTTGTTTTTGCGCACGTTTTTTCCTATCTTCGTCGTCGCCAACTTTATACCCGAACGAATTATGAAGAGATTCTTTTTTGCCGCATGCGGCCTGCTGTGCGTGCGGATGCTTTTTGCCGCGGAGGTGCTCACATCGCCCGAAGGGAAACTGACGCTGACGTTCGACGTCGCGGACGGCGTGCCCCGCTACGAACTGGCCTACAAGGGCCGGCAGGTGGTGCGTCCCAGCCGCATGGGGCTGCAGCTCAAGGACGCGCCGTCGTTCACGGAGGGCTTCGTGCAGGCGGCCGCCGAGCGGAGTGCGTTCGACGAAACCTGGGAGCCGGTGTGGGGCGAGACGAAGACCATCCGCAACCGCTACAACGAGCTGGCCGTGACGCTGGTGCAGGACGGGCGGACGATGATCGTCCGTTTCCGGCTCTACGACGACGGCCTCGGCTTCCGCTACGAATTCCCCGAGCAGCCGCAGCTGACCTATTTCGTCGTGGCCGAGGAGCGGACCGAGTTCGCCATGACGGGCGACCACACGGCTTTCTGGATCCCGGGCGACTACGGCACCCAGGAGTTCGAGTACACCGTCTCGCGGCTCTCGGAGATCCGCCGTCTGATGCCCGAGGCGGCCGCCACGACCTCGTCGCACGAGCGGTTCTCCCCCACCGGCGTGCAGACCTCGCTGCAGCTGAAGTCCGACGACGGCATCTACATCAACCTGCACGAGGCCGCGCTGGTCGACTACTCGTGCATGCACCTGGATCTGGATGACCGCAATTTCGTCTTCACCTCGCATCTGACGTCCGACGCCCGGGGCGACAAGGGCTATCTGCAGGCCCCGTGCGTCTCGCCGTGGCGCACGGTCATGGTGAGCGATGACGCGCGCGACATGCTCTCGTCGAACCTGATCCTCAATCTGAACGAGCCCTGCGCCTACGAGGATACGTCGTGGATCCGGCCCGTGAAGTACATGGGCGTATGGTGGGAGATGATCGCCGGAAAGAGCACGTGGTCGTACACCGACCTCCCCTCCGTGCAGCTGGACCGGATCGATTTCGCCGCCTGCACGCCCAACGGACGCCACGGCGCGAACAACGCCAACGTGAAGCGGGTCATCGACTTCGCGGCCGAGCACGGATTCGACCAGGTGCTGGTCGAGGGCTGGAACATCGGCTGGGAGGACTGGGCCGGCAAGCAGAAGGACTACGTCTTCGATTTCCTGACGCCCTACCCCGATTTCGATCTGAAGGAGCTGAACGACTATGCGCACGCCAAGGGTATCCGGCTGATGATGCACCACGAAACGTCGAGCTCCGTGCGCAACTACGAGCGGCATATGGAACAGGCCTACCGCCTGATGAACGACTACGGATACAACGCCGTGAAGAGCGGTTACGTGGGCGACATCCTGCCGCGCGGCGAACACCACTACGGACAGTGGATGAACAACCACTACCTCTATGCCGTGAAGCGGGCGGCCGAGCACCGGATCATGGTCAACGCCCACGAGGCGGTGCGTCCGACCGGCCTGTGCCGCACCTACCCCAATCTGATCGGCAACGAGGCGGCGCGCGGCACGGAGTATCAGGCTTTCGGCGGCTCGCGCCCCCACCATGTGACCATCCTGCCGTTCACGCGGCTGCAGGGCGGCCCGATGGACTATACGCCCGGAATCTTCCACATGAACCTCTCGACGTTCGCTCCGCACAACGGCTCGAAGGTCAACGCGACGCTCTGCAACCAGCTGGCGCTCTACGTGACGATGTACTCCCCGCTGCAGATGGCGGCCGACTTCCCCGAGCACTACGAGAAGTACATGGACGCGTTCCGCTTCATCGAGGAGGTGGCCGTGGACTGGGACGACAGCCGCTACCTCGCCGCCGAGCCGGGCGCCTATATCGTGGCGGCCCGCAAGGCGAAGAACCGCCCCGAATGGTATGTCGGAGGCGTGACGAACCAGGATGCGCGCACGATGCGCGTGGCGTTCGACTTCCTCGATCCGGGGAAGGAGTACGTGGCCACGCTCTATGCCGATGCGCCGGATGCGGACTATGCCCGGAATCCCGAGGCGTACCGGATCCGCTGCGGGCGGGTCGACGCCCGGTCGGCCGTCGACGTATGGATGGCGCGCGGCGGTGGGTTTGCGATCAGCATCCGCGAGGCCGCGGCGGCGGACCGGAAGCTGAAACGGTTGAAATAGACGCTCGGCAGCCTCCGGCGGACCCGGATACGAAGCGGGATCGGTTCTCACGGCGGGAACCGGTCCCGCTTTTTTCGCGTCCGGCGCCTTCTGCGCCGCGATGCTCCGGAGGCGCCGGGCGAGCCGGTCCGGAAGAACGGCACGGAAATTGCCGGGCGCTTCCTGTTATCCGAAACCGTGCAGACCGTTTGAAAACCGCTCTCTTCAGCCTACGCTTCGCGCTCCGTGCCGGATCGCCGCGCCTCGTCGGAACGGCAGCCGGCTCCGGATTCCCGTCATACCCTTATTCCTGTCCGTTATGAAAGAAAAGATCGCCTTGCTTTTGCTGTGCGCTGCGGCACCGTTGAGTTCGTTCGGGTCGGGTCCGGCCGACAGCCTGCGCGGGGAGCCGCCCCACCCGATCCGCGAAGTGGTCGTCACCGGCACGCGGGCCGAGACGGACGTCCGGCATCTGCCGATGACCGTCTCGGTCGTCGGCCGCGGGCGGATCGAGGCCGACCGCCAGCCTTCGCTGCTGCCCACGCTCACAGCGCGGATTCCGGGGCTGTTCGCCACCGGACGCGGCGTGATGGGCTACGGCGTGGCGACGGGGGCCGCCGGGCAGATGACCCTGCGCGGCATCGGCAACGGCAGCCAGTCCGGAAGTCCGACGACCGGCCTGCTGGTGCTCATCGACGGCCACCCGCAGTACATGGGGCTGATGGGGCATCCGATCGCCGACGCCTATCAGTCGATGCTGGCCGAACGGGTCGAGGTGGTCCGGGGGCCGGCGTCGGTGCTCTACGGCTCGAACGCGATGGGCGGCGTCATCAACATCGTCACCCGCAAGATGGCCGAAGACGGCGTGAAAACCGATCTGCATGCGGGCTACGGTTCGTACAACACGTTGGAAACCGAGCTGACGAACCGCGTGAAGTCGGGCCGCTTCAGCAGCACGCTGACAGGATCTTACAACCGTACGGACGGCCATCGTCCCGACATGGGGTTCGAGCAGTACGGCGGCTATCTCAAGCTGGGCTGCCGGATCGCCGGGGCCTGGGAAGCCTATGCCGATGCGAACATCACCCACTTCAACGCGTCGAATCCGGGGCCCGTCACGGCGCCCATCTTCGACAACGATTCGCGGATCACGCGCGGGATGGCCTCGTTCGCCGTGCGCAACGACTACGGCCGCACGTCGGGCGCGCTGAGCTTTTTCTACAACTGGGGCCGGCACCGCATCAACGACGGCTATTCGAAGGGGCAGGAGCCGCTCGACTACCGCTTCAACTCCCGCGACCGGATGCTCGGCGCGTCGTGGTACCAGAGTTTCGCGCTGTTCCGCGGCAACCGGCTGACCGTCGGCATCGACTACCAGCATTTCGGAGGCAAGGCCTGGAACCGCTACATCCGTACGGGGAAGGAGGTCGTGTCGGCGGACAAGACGATGGACGAGGTGGCCGGGTATGTCGATTTCAGGCAGTCGCTGACCGGCTGGCTCACGCTCGACGCCGGACTGCGGATCGACCGCCATTCGCACGTGGGCGCGGAGTGGGTGCCGCAGGGCGGCCTGGCGTTCCGGCTTTCGCCGACGGCATCGCTCAAGGCGGTGGCGAGCAAGGGGTTCCGCTTTCCTACCATCCGCGAGATGTACATGTTCCCGCCGCAGAACCCCGATCTGAAGCCCGAGCGGCTGATGAGCTACGAACTCTCGTTCGCACGGCAGTCGCCGGACGGAAGGTGGTCCTGCGGGGCGAACCTCTATTACATCGACGGCGAGGACATGATCGTGCGCATGCCCGTCGACGGGCGCCCGAAAAACGTCAACACGGGGCGTGTCGAAAACTGGGGCGTCGAAGGCGACCTGGCCTGGCGCATCGGCTCCGGCTGGACGCTCACGGCCAATTACAGCTATCTGCACATGAAATATCCGGTCGTGGCGGCGCCCGAGCACAAGTTCTACGCCGGGGCCGACTTCTCGCGCGGCCGATGGAGCGCATCGACGGACGTGCAGTTCGTCGACGGGCTGTACACGTCGGTCGACCCCGTTGCGACGTCGCGCTTCGTGCTGTGGAACGCCCGGGCCTCCTTTCGCGCGGGACGCCGGTGGGTGCTGTTCGTGCGCGGCGAGAACCTGCTGGCCCGGCGCTACGAGATCAACCGCGGATTCCCGATGCCCCGGGCCACGGTCTCGGGCGGTGCGGATCTGCATTTCTGACGGCCGCGGCCGGAATTTCTAAAACACGGAATACGCTATGAAACTCTTCTTGCGACTGGTCGCGGCGGCGTGGTGCTGCTGTGCCGCGACGGGGCTGAACGCCCATTCGGGTAAGGCGCGCTTCCATCTGATCGTCGACACCGACGGCGCCGCGGACGACCTGCGGACGATCTGCATGCTGCTGGGCAACCGCGAGGCGGAGGTGCTTGCCATCACCACCTCCGAGGGTGCCCTGGAGCCGCTCCCGGCCGCCCGGCGGGCCGCGGCGCTGCTGGCAGAGTTCCACCACGAGGGCATTCCGGTCGGCGCGGGTCGCCGGACAGGATTGCCGGCCCCGCCGTGGCGGGCGCACAGCGAACGGATCGTCTGGGGCGCTCCCCTGTCCGATACGCTCCGGTTCGCCGGTGCACGGGAACTGATCCTCAGCGCGCTCGCCGGAGAGGAGGAGCCGGTGATTTTCGTGGCGCTCGGGAGCCTGACCAACCTGCACGATGCGTTGGAGGCCGATCCGTCGGCGGCGAACCGGATCGGGCGGATCGTCTGGTACGACGATACCCCGCAGACCGGCGAGGGAGCCAACTTCCGGGCCGACAGACGCGCCGCAAGCGCGGTGCTGGCGAGCGGCATTCCGGTGGAGATCGTGTCGGAGGCGGCCGGCGAGCCGATCCCGGTGACCCGACGCTGGCTCGATTCGGTCGCCTGCGTGCCGACGGTCTATGCCCGCAAGATCGCGGCGACGCACCGCGCCGCGCCGCTCGCCCGGCTGGTGGACGAGGGACATCTGCGGGCCTGGGACGATCTGGTCGTCGTCCGGCTCTTCGCGCCGGAGGCGTTCGAGTGCGAGCCGGCGGGCGGGACGGCGGTGCTCTGTCGTCCGGCGGGCGACGATGCGGCAGGACGGGTCCGTGCGGCCGCACTCACCGTCCTGCGCGGGAAACCCGATGCCGAGAGCCGGGTCTTCTACGGATTTCCCGCGGAGCCCGGACTCTATGCCGCCGATGTCGCGCCGTGGATCGACGAAGCCATCGCGCGCCACGGCCCGAGCGAATGGCGCGCCGCGGTGCTGACCAACGAGATGCACGGCCATCTGGGCATCTACGCGACGATCGGCGTGAAGATGGGAATCCGTGCGCGCGAGTATTTCAATATCGGCGTGGACGACATCCGCGTGGTGACCCGTGCGGGGAACAGGCCGCCCGTCAGCTGCATGAACGACGGGCTGCAGGTCGGGACGGGCGCCTCGCTCGGACACGGGCTGATCGTCGTGGATACGTGCGCGCCGCCGCGGCCCGAGGCGCGCTTCACCTTCAAGGACAAGAGCATCCGGCTGGCGCTCAAGCCCGCATACGCCGAACGCATCCGGCGCGACGTGCAGCGGGGCATTGCGCTCCACGGCGACCTGACCGAGCCCTACTGGCAGTATATCCGCGAACTGGCACTGAAGTACTGGTGCGAGTTCGACCGGCACGAAATCTTCGACCTTACGCCCGAGGCGCATTGAGCGCTCCCGCGTCCGGGTTTCCGACCGTCCGTCCGGAGGACTGCGGACCGGAATTTTCCGCCGGACCGGGCAGCCTCCGGCTCCGGCACGGGCCGTCGGGCGGAGCGCCGTGGCGGCGGTTCGGGGCGCATCGCTCTTCGCAACGGGAGCGATGTCGCCTTTTTTTGCTATATTTACATCGGTCTTTGCGCAAAACCGATACGATGGAGGACAAATCTTCGAGCATACTCTACTATTTGCCGGTCACACCGCGCGACGAGGCGTGGGGAATCTGCTGCACGACGGCGGGTCACCAGCGGGTGACGTCCGGCACGAGCTACCCCGTGTCGCGGCATCCCGAACGTTACAGTTTCATCAAGAACCGCGGCCGGATCCTGAACGAGTATCAGCTGGTCTACATCACGGCCGGAGCGGGCAGCTTCGAATCGGCCTCGTGTCCCGAAACCGCCGTGAAGGCGGGAACGATGCTTCTGCTGTTCCCCTCCGAGTGGCATTCGTATTCGCCCGATCCGCACATGGGATGGACGGAGTGGTGGGTCGGATTCCGCGGCGGGCAGATCGACCGGCTGGCGGAGAACGGGTTTCTGAATCCGTCGCATCCGGTCTATGCGATAGGGACCAGTGCGGGCATCGAGAGTTGCTATCGCGAGATCATAGCCGCCGTCGAACAGGAGCGGGCCGGATTCCAGGTGCTCGTTTCGAGCATCGTGCTGCACATTCTGGGTTCGGTGCTCTTCAAGCACACCACGCAGCTCCATTCCGAGAATCCGCTCGTCGCCAAGATCAACCGGGCCAAAGCCTTGCTGCGGGCCGATACGGAGTGCCGCGTTTCGCCCGAATCGGTCGCCGCGGAACTGGGGATGGGCTACACCTGGTTCCGGCGCGCATTCAGGGAGTACGTCGGGATGGCTCCTGCGCAGTACCGCCAGGCCGTGCGGCTGAACAAGGCCCGCGAACTGCTGGCCTCGACGTCGTACACCGTATCCGAAATCGCGTACCGGCTCGGCTTCGAGAGCGTGAGCGCCTTCTCGCTGTTTTTCCGCAACCGCGAGCGCGAGAGCCCGCTCGCCTACCGCATGCGCTATCGCGGCGAACCGGGCCGGGGCGCGACGCGGAAATGATCCGGGGACTCTCCGGTCCGGGCGGGCCGCATGTCCGCCGCCGCTCTGCGGATGCGGTCCGGGCGGAAGGCTTCGCGGCCGGTCCGGGATCTCCCGCCGGTGCGGGCTCGCATCGATCCGGAGAGACCCGGGTGCGGCTGCGGACGATGTCCCGGCATTTCCGGCCGAAGTGTCATTTTTATAAACGTTTCGGCCAAAAAGATGAATGGAAGGCTCGCGGAAGGGCCGTAATTTTGTATCGCTAACCTGAAACCACGATGAATGCAAGGCATTTTCTGGCCGTCGATCTGGGCGCGACGAGCGGCCGCGTGATCCTGGCCGCGCTTTCGGACGATGGGATCGCCCTCGACGTGCTCCACCGCTTTCCGAACCGCCTCGTCTCGCTCGGCGGCAAATACTACTGGAATATCTATGCCCTCTACGAAGAGATTCTGCACGGCCTGACCCTGGCGGGACAGCGCCGCCTGCACGTCGAGTCGATCGGCATCGACACGTGGGGCGTCGACATGGCATTCGTCGCCGACGACGGCTCCCTGTGCGGGCTGCCGCGTGCGTACCGCGACCCCTACACGAACGGCGCCCCCGAGGCCTTCTTCGCCGAACGGATGCCGCGGCGCGAGGTCTACGACCGCACGGGCATCCAGATCATGAACTTCAATTCGCTCTACCAGCTCTATGCCGCCCGCAGGGAGGGTTCGTCGGCTCTGGCGCATGCCGCTTCGGCGCTCTTCATGCCCGATGCGCTGGCGTATCTGCTGACGGGCGAGCAGGTGTGCGAATATACGATCCTCTCGACTTCGCAATTCATGAATCCGCATACGAAACGGCCCGACGCGGAGCTGCTCCGCGCGGCGGGCGTCGATCCCGCGCTCTTCCCCCGCGCGGCGATGCCGGGCGAACGGATCGGCACGCTGTGCGACGCGGCGGCCCGCCGGACGGGGCTCGGGGCCGTGCCCGTAGTGGCCGTGGCGGGGCACGATACGGCTTCGGCCGTGGCGGCCGTTCCCGCTGCGGACGAACGTTTCGCCTACCTCTCGTCGGGCACATGGTCGCTCATGGGCGTCGAGGTGCCGGCACCGGTCATCTCGGACGAGACCTATGCGCTGAATTTCACCAACGAAGGCGGCGTGGACTCCACCGTACGCCTGCTGAAGAACATCACGGGCATGTGGCTGCTGGAGCAGTGCCGTGCAGCCTGGACGGCCGCGGGCCGGGACTACTCCTATCCGGAGATCATGCGCATGACCGAGGCGGCGGCGCCTTCGCCGGCACTCCTCGATCCCGATGCCGCGGAGTTCGCGGCACCGACCGACATGCCGGCGACCATTCGCTCCTGGTGCCTCGCGCACGGCATTCCCGCACCGGCGGACGACGCGGCGACGATGCGTCTGATCTTCGATTCGCTGGCTGCGAAGTACGCCGAGGTGCTGGAGAACCTGCGGAAGCTGGCGCCGTTCCCGATCGAAACCCTCCACGTGATCGGCGGCGGTGCGCAGAACGACCTGCTCAACCGCATGACGGCCCGGGCATGCGGCATCCCCGTCGTGGCGGGGCCGTCGGAGGCCACGGCGCTGGGCAACGTCATGGTGCAGGCCCGCACTGCGGGGCTGGTCGGCTCGCTGGCCGAAATGCGGCGGTATGTCCGGCGCTCGATCGCAACGAAAACATATGAACCGACGAGATAAAACGACTGATCCCATGAAAACCGAACTCATCGAAAAATCCTATGCCGTCGCTCGCGAACGTTACGCGGAGATCGGCGTCGACACCGAAAAGGCCCTCGCGGCCCTGCAAAACATACCGCTGTCGCTGCACTGCTGGCAGGCCGACGACGTGACGGGATTCGAGAACCGCGGGAGCGACCTTACGGGCGGCATCCAGGCCACGGGCAACTACCCCGGCAAGGCCCGCGACATCGACGAGCTGCGCTCGGACATCCTTGCGGCCAAGTCGATGATCCCCGGCACGCACCGTCTGAATCTGCACGCGATCTACGGCGAGTTCGGCGACGAGCAGGTCGACCGCAACGAGATCGAACCGCGCCATTTCGCCGGCTGGATCGAATGGGGAAGAGCCAACGGCATGAAGCTCGACTTCAACTCCACGTCGTTCTCGCACCCGCTGTCGGGCGACCTGTCGCTCGCGAACCCCGATCCGGCGATCCGCGAGTTCTGGATCGAGCACACGAAGCGCTGCCGCGCCGTGGCCGAGGAGATGGGACGGGCGCAGGACGATCCCTCGATCATGAACGTATGGGTGCACGACGGCTCGAAAGACCTCACGGTCAACCGCATGAAATACCGCGAACTGCTGCGCGACTCGCTCGACCGGATCTTCGAGACGGAGTACGGCCACATGAAGGACTGCATCGAATCGAAGGTTTTCGGCATCGGGCTGGAGAGCTATACCGTCGGATCGAACGACTTCTGCATCGGTTACGCCGTCAGCCGCAACAAAATCGTGACACTCGACACGGGCCACTTCCACCCCACGGAGAGCGTGGCCGACAAACTCTCGTCGCTGCTGCTCTACACGCCCGAGGTGATGCTGCACGTCTCGCGCCCGGTGCGCTGGGATTCGGACCACGTTACGATCCTGAACGACGAGACGCTCGAGCTGTGCAAGGAGATCGTGCGCTGCGACGCCCTCGACCGCGTGCACATCGGGCTGGACTACTTCGACGCCTCGATCAACCGCATCGGCGCCTACGTCGTCGGTTCGCGCGCCACGCAGAAGTGCATGATGCAGGCGCTGCTCGAGCCGCTGGCGAAACTGCGCGGGTACGAGGCCGCCGGACGGGGATTCGAACGGCTGGCGCTGCTCGAGGAGTCGAAATCGCTGCCCTGGAACGCCGTATGGGATATGTTCTGCCTGCGCAACGACGTACCCGTCGGCGAGGAGTTCATCGCCCGAGTGCAGAAATACGAACGGGAGGTAACGTCGAAACGCGTCTGAGCCATGCACGTATTCTGGGGACTTCTGGTCATCGCCGTCGGCTCGTTCTGCCAGTCGAGCTCGTATGTGCCCATAAGGAAGGTGCGCGGATGGTCGTGGGAGAGCTTCTGGCTCGTGCAGGGTATCTTCGCCTGGCTCGTGTTCCCGCTGCTGGGGGCGCTGCTGGCCGTACCCGAAGGCGGCTCGCTGTGCGCCGTGTTCTCGTCCGATCCGTCCGCCGCACTCGAAGCCGCGGGTTACGGCGTGCTGTGGGGCGTCGGAGGGCTCACCTTCGGGCTCTCGATGCGCTACCTGGGCGTCGCTCTCGGGCAGTCCGTCTCGCTGGGGACGTGCGCCGGTTTCGGCACGCTCTTTCCCGCGCTGTTCGCCGGTGAAGATCTCTTCGCGGGCCAAGGGCTCGTGCTGCTGCTCGGCGTGGCGATCACGCTGGCCGGCATCGCCGTGATCGGATATGCCGGATCGCTGCGCGCGCAAAACATGACCGAGGAGCAGAAGCGCGCGGCCATAAAGGATTTCGCGCTGACGAAGGGACTGCTCGTTGCGCTGCTGGCCGGCGTGATGAGCGCCTGCTTCAACCTGGGTCTCGAAGCCGGCCGGCCGCTGCGGATCGAGGGCGTCGACCCGCTCTTCGCCACGCTGCCCGCTACGCTGGCGGTCACGGTCGGCGGATTCTGCACCAATGCCCTCTACTGCCTCCGGCAGAATGCGCGCAACCGGACCTTTTCCGACTACGGCCGGAGATCGCTGCTGGCCGGCAACCTCTTTTTCTGCGCTCTGGCCGGCGGGCTGTGGTATTCGCAATTCTTCGGGTTCGGCGTGGGCCGGAGCTTCTTCGAGGCAGGATCGGTCGTGGAGGCGTTCGCCTGGTGCATCCTCATGGCGCTGAACGTCGTCTTCTCCAACCTCTGGGGCGTGCTGCTCGCGGAGTGGCGGGGCGTTTCGCGCAAAACGATCGCGGTACTCGTCTGCGGCCTGGCGATACTGATCTTTTCACTCGTATTTCCCAATTTATTCTGATATATGAAATCCATACTCGAAAACCGTCCGGCGCTGGCCGCCGAGATCGACAAGGTGGCCGAAGTGGCCGGATACCTCTGGCAGAAGGGCTGGGCCGAACGCAACGGCGGAAACATCACCGTAAACATCACGGAGCACATCGACGAGGCGATGCGCGCGATGGCTCCCGTCAGCGGGCCCGTTCCGATCGGTTCCGTGCTGCCCGCACTGAAGGGCTGCTGGTTCTTCTGCAAGGGGACCAACCGCCGCATGCGCGACCTGGCCCGCCGCCCCATGGAGAACGGATCGGTGATCCGCATCGCGGACGACTGCGCGTCCTACGAGATCGTGGCGGACCTCCCCGTAAAGCCCACCTCGGAGCTGGCATCGCACCTGGCGATGCATGCCAAGATGATCGCCGACGGCAAGGGATACAAGGCCGCCGTGCATACCCATCCGATCGATCTGGTGGCCATGACGCACAATCCGGCATTCCTCGAAAAGGACGTGCTGACCCGCCTGCTCTGGTCCATGATCCCCGAGACGCGCGCCTTCTGCCCCAAGGGGCTTGGCATCGTGCCCTACCGGATGCCTTCGTCGGTCGAGCTGGCCGAAGCCACGGTCGAGGCGCTGAAGGAGTACGACGTGGTGATGTGGGAGAAGCACGGCGTCTGCGCCGTGGGCCCCGACATCTTCGAGGCCTTCGACCAGGTGGACGTGCTCTCCAAGGCTGCGCAGATCTATCTGACGGCCCGCTCGATGGGCTTCGAGCCCACCGGGACCACGCAGGAGCAGATGGACGAGCTGAAGCGCGCGTTCGACCTCTGAGCCGCGCCCCGCTTCGGGGTACGGATGAAAGCGATGACGACCGGCCGGGATCTGCACTTTTTCGGAAAGAGAGATGAAACCCGTTACGAGCATCGCCTTGGATTATGCGAAAAACTATTCCGCCGTCGAGGACCGGCCGCACGACCGGGGCGATCGGCCGATCCCTTGCATGCCCTGCCCCGGGAGGCCAGGGCCGTTTCGCGCGGTTAGATCCCTAAGTCCGCGAGCCGCGCACGGAGCGCCTTCTCGTCGGCACGATTCAGAAGCCGCCCTTCTTTCCAGTTCAGTGAGGGATAGTCACTTTTCAGTGCCGCCGTGTTGCCTTGAGAGTGTGGAGCCTCCCGAAGTGGCGAACGGAATGACGGTTTTGCCCGTCAGGTCGTGGCTTTCGATGAACGTATCGACGACGCGCGGTGCGAGATCCCACCAGATAGGATAACCGATAAAGATGACATCGTAATCGGCGATGTTTTCTTTGGGACTCTTGATTGCCGGCCGCGAGTCGGGATCGTTCATCTCCGCCGAACTGCGCGACTGACGGTCGTGCCAGTCGAGGTCAGCAGGCGTGTAAGGCCGGGCAGGTTCAATCGCGTAAAGTTCGCCAGTTTCTCGGCGGCTCGGGCCGTCGTTCCCGTTGCCGAGAAGTAAGCCACCAGGATTTTATGGTCCCGTCGTTGGCTGTTCATATCCGTTTTCGGTTGGGCGCAAACTGCGGACGCCGCGCCGGCGACCGACAGCAAGGCACATAAGGATCGATACATGGGAATCCGGTTCATGGTTTCCTATTGAATGAAGTTATCGATTCGGCTTGCCGGATTGAGCGGCGTCTGGTCGGACAATACCAGCGACTTGACCATGTGCAGCGTTCCCTGCTTGTATTTCTGGAAATGCTCCGAAGCGATGTGCTTTTCATAGGCTTCACGGCTCGCATAGGTTTCCAATATGGTAATCTTGCAGGGATTCTCCTTTTCGCCGACGGCATACATGGTCAGCACGCCCGGCTCAGTACGCAGAGAGATTTCACCCACCTCGGTCGCATATTTCAGATACTCGTCGAGGTGCTGCGGGTAGACCTCTACTTTCGACAGACGCACGATGCCGTCGGCGGCCATCGGCTCCTTGGCGCACATGGAGGGCTCCTTGTCCAGATTCAGGCATTTGCCGATAATCTCTCCGGTGGCGATGTAGGAATAGGTCGGAAACTCGAACAGTACGGGCTTCAACCGTGTATAGTCGAGTTTCCCGTCGCCGTCGAGCACCTCGGGGGCGGCATAGGTATTGGCGACGGAGCAGATGAAGTTGTCGAAGCCCTCGGTCTCGTAGATGTCCACCACGTCGCACTCCATTGTCAGCGACGAGGCGTCGATTACGGGCGTGCCGTTCTCGCCCCAGTGAAAGTCGAACACACCCGATTTATCGACCGATGCGCCGCTCACGCTGCCCACGTAGTCGGCTTTCGACAGCATTTCACGACTCACGAGGTTAATCGAGAGCTTCTTCGACTTCCTTATCCCTTGATTGGTATAATGGCTTTTGCTCATGCTCACGAGAATCCGGTCGTGGCCGATAATACCCGTATGCCCTACGACGAGCCAGTTCACCTTGCCCTCGACCTCGGCGCCGACGACCGTCATCGGTTTGGGATAAAGGGCAAGCAGGCTGCCGAGATTTTGCTTTTCCATTTCAGTCGCATTCAGATGTTTCGGTTCGTCCTTCACAGCCGCTCCGCACGAGCAGAGCGCGGCGGAGAGAATGATCCATAAGAGTTTTTTCATCTCTGTTTCGTTTTTAGCGTCCGACCTGCCGCTACTGTTCGGCGTTGTAGCGGTCGCCCACGACGGGTATGGCCGCAGCGGCTTCCCTTTTTCGCATCCATTGCTAACTCTTCTCGATCGTTTTGATGATTTTCGCCGGATTGCCCGCCACGACGGTCATGGCCGGAACATCTTTCGTCACCACGCTGCCGGCGCCCACGATGGCTCCGTAACCGATCCTGACACCCGGCAATATCGTAGAGTTGATTCCGATCCACACCTTGTCCTCGATGACGATCGGGCGTCCGTAGGTGGCGCTGCGGTTGTCGGGATCGGGGTCGTGGTTGATCGT
>CAOJSG010000041.1 GCA_948442615.1 uncultured Alistipes sp. | reverse complement strand
CGCCGGCAAGGTGGTGGTCGTGTGCGGCTACGGCGACGTGGGCAAGGGGTGCGCGCGTTCGATGCGGTCGTACGGCGCCCGCGTCATCGTGACGGAGATCGACCCCATCTGCGCCCTGCAGGCGGCTATGGAGGGCTTCGAGGTGAAGACCGTCGAGAGCGCCCTGGCCGAGGGCAACATCTACGTGACCTGCACGGGCAACTGCGACATCATCACGCTCGAGCACATGGAGCGGATGCGCGACCAGGCGATCGTCTGCAACATCGGCCACTTCGACAACGAGATCCAGATGGCGCGCCTGGAGCGGTCGGGCGCCGTGAAGACCACGATCAAGCCCCAGGTCGACAAGTACACCTTCCCCGACGGCCATTCGATCTTCGTGTTGGCCGAGGGGCGTCTGGTGAACCTGGGCTGCGCCACGGGCCATCCCTCGTTCGTGATGTCCAATTCGTTCACCAACCAGTGCTTGGCACAGCTCGAGCTGTGGCAGAAAGAGCTCGAAGTGGGGGTCTACCGGCTGCCCAAGCACCTCGACGAGGAGGTGGCGCGCCTGCATCTGGACAATCTGGGCGTGGAGCTGACCCGTCTCACGAAGAAGCAGGCCGACTATATCGGCGTGCCGCAGGAGGGTCCCTACAAGGCCGAACACTACCGCTATTGATCCGGGCGGGGCTTGTGCCCTCCGCCTGTTCGCAGAACCCGGCCGGACGTTTGTCGTCCGGCCGGGTTCTGCGTATCGTGGGAACGGTGCGGGATGGCGTTCCTGACCGTCCCGGGAGAGGCTGGGCTGCTGTCGCCGCCGCCCCGACGGCGACAGCCCGCCGGGGCGGCGAGAGGCGTTGCGGCGGTGCGTCGGCCGCAGCGCGGCGATCGGGCCCGAGAGGGCGGTTGCCTGCTGCGTGCGAGGCTTATTTCGCGAAAAACGGGATTGAACGGACTTTTTTTACGATATTCCGATAAAAATCCGTATCTTTGGGAAAACAGGTCGGTTAGGTTGTACGGAGTGTTGCGAACCGGAGTCTTTTTCGCTGCGGGGGCGACACTCGGGCCGGCATATTCGTTTCACTTAAAAAAATCTTCTATGGAAAAATTTACGGTGCGCAAGCTGCTTGCCTGGAGCAGCGCGCTTTTGCTGCTTGTCCCGCCTTTGTCGGCCGGGTGCAGCGACGACTACGACGATTCGAAGTTGTGGCAGAATATCGACGACCTGAAGGCGCGGATCGAAGAGCTCGAGAAACAGGTCGGACAGATGAATACCGAGATCGGCGCGCTGCGCAAGATCGTGGACGAGTCGGTGACGGTGGTCCGGGTCGAGCAGCAGACCGACGGCTATACGATCTATTTCTCGGATAACACGACCGCGACGATCCGCAACGGCCGGGACGGCGCCAACGGCAAGCCGGGATCGGACGGCAAGCCGGGTAGCGACGGCCGGCCGGGAGCCGATGCGCCCGTGATCGGCGTGAAGCAGGATGCGGACGGCGTCTGGTACTGGACGATCACGACCGACGGACGGACCGAGTGGCTCATGGCCGACGGACAGAAGCTGCGCGTGACGGGCGAGAGCGTGACGCCCGTGATCGCCGTGGATGCCGAGGGCTACTGGACGATCAGCTTCGACGGCGGAGCGACCTCGGAGCGGATTCTCGACGCCGACGGCAATCCCGTGTCGGCCCTGGCGCAGGAGGGTGCGGGCGGCGGCTCGCTCTTCGTGAGCGTCACCGAGGACGGCAACAACGTCTATTTCGAGCTGCGCGACGGTTCGATCATCACCGTGCCTCTGCGCAGCGACTTCTACATGCTGATCCGCAAGGCTCCGGAGGTGTCGACCTTCGTCTACGGCGAGACCCAGACCTACGAGGTGGAGGCCGTCGGCGTGCAGAAGACCGTGGTGACCAAGCCCGACGAGTGGAAGGTCGCCTATGCGGAGGGCGTGCTGACGATCACGGCTCCGACCGAGGCGCACAAGGAGTGCGCCGACAGCGAGGGCACCGTGTCGATCATCTACTTCAGCGCCAACGGCCAGAGCGACGCCGTGTCGATGGGCGTGGTCGTCGAGGCCGACATGACGGGCAAGACCGAGGGCGAGGACTTCACGGTCGACATCACCGAGATCACCGATACGAAGATCAAGGCCGACATCACGCCGGCCGACGGCTCGATGCGCTACTATGTCTCGACGGCGCTCAAGTCGGAGATCGACGCCAACGGAACCGACGGGCTGCTGAACCATCCGACCAACGGCCTGCTTTCGATGCTCTACTTTTACAACCTCTACGGCCTGCTCGACGGCTATGCGCAGCAGGGGGCGGTCAGCAACTGGTCGCCGATCTACAATTGCACGCCCGGCACGGACTACTATCTCATGGTCTTCGGCTTCGAGGTCGACTCTTCGGCGGCGACGCTCGCCACGGAGGTGATGCTCGTGCCGTTCCGGACCAAACAGCCCGTCGTGATCAATACCGTCTATCGGATCAACGTCTCGGACATCGGGTGGTACACGGCCCGTTATACGAGCGTGCCGTCGGATGACCGCACGTTCCTGCACGGCCTGGTCAAGAAGTCCGCGTTCGAGGCGTTCGAGTCCGACGAGGCGTTCATGGAGGATTACGTCAAGCGCTACCGCGACTACTACTACGACGAACTGCTGATCGACAAGACCGTGACGTGGGACATGCTCACCTCGACCGGTACGCAGACCGTCGTGGCGCCGAGCTACCGCCGGCACGAACAGCTGACCGACTATATCGACGGTTACGTCAAGCCGTTGCTGCCCGATACGGAGTACTATGCGGTCTCGTTCGCATGCGAGGCGGGCGAACCGGCTTCGCCGCTGTCGAAGGCGGCTTTCCGGACCGCCGCGTTCAAGCCTTCGGAGTCGTGCACGTTCCGCATCGAGACCTCGGTGGAGCGGCAGGACATCACGGTGAAGGTGACCCCTTCGGACAAGCGTGCGACCTACATCTGCGTGATTGCGCGCACGGCCTATTACCAGGGCTTCGAAAGCGATCTGCAATATGCGGCCGACGACGTGTTCTGGACCAAGCTCGCGGCCGGGGAGGCGCAGAAATCGTTCGGCGACTACCTCTTCTCGGGCGATCAGACGCTGGTCGCACGCGACAACTGGGCCGCTACGGGCTATGAGGTCTGCGTCTACGGCTGCACCGCCGACGGCGTGATCACGACCGAACCGGTGCTGACGCATGTGGTGACGCAGGGCTCCGTGGATACGGCGGCTCCGACAGCCGGCGGCAAGCGCGCCGCAGCGCCGGGCGGGTACCATTTCGAATAGGGCTCGGCCGACGGACCGGGACGAAGGGTCCGATCCGAATCGTTTCACCCCTGCCGGCTTATGCCGGCAGGGGTGATTCGTGTCAGAGGGGGCTGTCTTCCGGCTGTCTCGGCTGTTACTGGGCCGTTTTTCCGCCATCTTCCGCCTGTCTCCCGGCCGGGCCGGAGACATAATGCCGGCGGAGCGGCGGCGGTTTGCGGAGCGTGCGATTTCAGGCGGCCGTCGCCGGACGGTCCGGGGCCGTGCGGAGCGGCGGGCGTCAGCCGCAGAGCGAACCGATCCAGTCGCTCACGACCGGAACGAGATCGATGCAGATGCGGAGGAGGATGCACGTCGAGAGGATCAGCTTGACTCCCGTGCCGATCAGAAACGAGAGGAACGAGCCCAGCCCGACGTAAAGCGCCTTCCCGATCTGCCGGTGGTCGTGGATGAGTTCGCCGATGAGCGCCCCGACGAAGGGGCCCAGGATGATCGTGAGCGGCGGATAGACGAACAGCCCGACGATGGCGCCGATCGTGGCTCCGAGTGCGCCGGCGCGCGAACCGCCGAAGAGGCGGGTCATGTAGGCCGGGAGGAAGTAGTCGGCCGCTGTGACGGCGATCGTGGCGACGAGCCAGATGCACAGGGCTGCGGTCGATATTTTCGAATAGGAGCAGAAATAGGCGCAAAGCAGTCCGGCGTAGCTCACTATCGGGCCGGGTACGACCGGAATGAAGCAGCCGACGATGCCGGTCAGGGCGAGCAGCAGTGCGACGATCGAGAGAAAGATGTCCATAGGCGGTAAGTGTGCAAACGTGTCCGGCCGCTGTCGCTCCCTCCGGGCCTTTTGCGGCGTCTCCGGCGCGGCCGACGGGTTTCGGGTCCGGCTGCGGAGGGGGCGTGCGGGCCCGCCTGCTTCGGCGGTCTCTTCGGTTTCCTTGGCTTCCGGGATTTCCGCGGCTTTCGCGGGCGAAGCGGCTCGACTGCAAATATACGAAGGTTTTCGATAAGCCGGGTGTCCGGCCGGATTTATTCGGGGCGTGCCGGGGCGGGAAAAGCCGCATGCGAACGTAACTCTCCGGAACGCCGGGTGCCGTGCGGGGCGGTTTCCGGGTCGTGCCCGGGCGGGAGGGTCGGGGCTGCGGCGGATGGACCGCTTCCCGGGACCGGAGGCGGGCCGGGCGTCACGGGTGGTGGTGGAACGTCCGGAACGGGGCGCCCGGCTCCCGGGATGCCGGACGGCAGCGGTCGGGAGCGGATCCCGCTGACGAGAAAAGTCCCCTCCGGGCGGGAGGGGACATCGTTTTCGTCGCTGCGGGCGGGGTTACCCGATCAGCCGGTTGGTCTCCGTGTCGGGGAAGATCACCCAGGGCTTGAACTGCTTGGCCTCTTCGAAATCCATCAGGGCGTACGAGGCGATGATCACCACGTCGCCCACGGCCACCTTGCGGGCCGCAGCGCCGTTCAGACAGATGCATCCGCTGTCGCGCTCGCCCTTGATGATGTAGGTCTCGAAGCGTTCGCCGTTGTTGATGTCCATGATCTGCACCTTCTCGCCCTCGATCATGTTGGCCGCCTCCATCAGCGCTTCGTCGATGGTGATGCTGCCCACGTAGTTGAGGTTCGCCTGCGTGACGCTCACGCGATGAATCTTCGATTTGATGACTTCTATCTGAAATTTCATCGGATACGGATGTTATCGATTAGACGGATCGGGCCGGCCTGCACGGCGATGCAGCCCTGGATGTGCGTGCTGTCGCTCCACGCCGCGACCTCCTGCATCGTCAGCGCGTCGACCGACTGGTAGTAGATCACCTTCAGCAGCGGGTTGCGCTCCACCTCGCCGGCGACCCATGCCTTCAGCTCTGCGGGCGTCAGCCGCTGCGACTGCTCGACGGCGCCCCGCAGCGTGGCGTAGATGCGGGGTGCCGCGGCGCGATGGGCCTCGTCCAGCAGCGTGTTGCGCGACGAGAGCGCCAGGCCGTCGCTGTCGCGGACGATGGGGCACTCGACGATCTCGATCGGCAGCGCGAGCTGCGCGACCATCGCCCGGATGACGGCGATCTGCTGGAAATCCTTCTCGCCGAAGTAGGCGCGGCCCGGGTTCACGATGGCGAAGAGGCGGCTGACCACCTGCGCCACGCCGTTGAAGTGGCCCGGACGCGTGGCGCCTTCCATCACCTTGTCTATCGCGCCGAAGTCGAACTGCCGCGTGTCGGGCTCGGGATAGATCTCCTCGACCGAGGGCATCAGCACGTAATCGGCGCCGGCTTCGGCCAGCAGCCGGGCATCGGCCTCCGGCGTGCGGGGGTAGTTCTTCAGATCGGTCTTGTCGTTGAACTGCGTGGGGTTGACGAAGACGCTGACCACGACGATCGGATTTTCGCGCCGCGCGCGCTCCACCAGCGAACGGTGACCGGCGTGCAGGGCGCCCATCGTGGGTACGAAACCTATGTCCGCTCTGTTCGCTCCGGCCAGAGCGGCGCGGAGCATCTTTACATCGGTAATGACTTTCATCTCGTTTGGATGCAATGCAGCGGCAAAGGTAGAAAAGATAATTAAGAATGAAAAGATAAAATCGAAAATTCGTCTGCGCGGGCGGCCGCTGCGGTGCTCTTTTTGCTTGTCGCAAAGGGCGGGATTTGTGATTTTTCCCTATCTTTGGGGCATAAATTCCAAAATTATGAAGACGACATATGCTTTTGCCGCTATGACTACGATTGCTTCCGCCGCGGTTTCGTGCTGCGGCGATACCGCTGCCGAACGGCCGTGGATCGTCGACCGGTTCGACGACATCAAGGTGATCCGCTACGAGGTTCCCGGATTCGAGCAGCTGCCGCTCGAGGAGAAGGAGCTGATCTACTACCTGGCCGAGGCGGCCAAGTGCGGGCGCGACATCCTGTTCGACCAGAACTGCGCCGTGAACCTCCCGGTGCGCCGTACGCTGGAGACCGTCTATCTCAACTACGAGGGCGACCGCACCGTGCCCGAGTGGAAGGCGCTGGAGAAATACCTCAAGAAAGTGTGGTTCGCCAACGGCATCCATCACCACTACTCGAACGACAAGTTCGTGCCCGAATTCACGGAGGGCTATCTGCTCGACGTGATCGAGACCATTCCCGAGGAGAAGTTCGGCGAGCTGAACGCGCTGCGCGGCGCCGTGTGCACGGCCATCTTCGACCCGCAGACGTACCCGACCCGGCTCAACCAGCGGGCGGGCGACGACCTGCTGTGGACCTCGTCGAGCAACTATTACCGCAACGTGCGTCAGGCCGAGGCCGAGAAGTTCTACGCCGACATGGCGGCGGCCGACGCGGGCAATCCCGAGCCGGTGAGCTACGGCCTGAATTCGCAGCTGGTCAAGCACGAGGAGACGAACGAAATTCACGAACGGGTGTGGAAAGTGGGCGGAATGTATTCGCCGGCCATCGAGCGCATCGTCTACTGGCTCGAGAAGGCCGAGGCGGTGGCCGCCGAGCCGCAGAAGAGCAACATCGCCGCGCTGATCGCCTACTACCGGACGGGCGACCTGAAGGAGTTCGACCGCTACAACATCGGCTGGGTGAAGGATACGGTGTCGAACGTCGACTTCGTGAACGGCTTCATCGAGGACTACGGCGATCCGCTGGGCCGCAAGGCGTCGTGGGAGGCCAACGTCAACTTCATGGACCGTGAGGCCTGCCGCCGCACGGAGATCATCTCGGAGAACGCCCAGTGGTTCGAGGACAACTCGCCCGTGGACCCCGCCTATAAGAAAAAGGAGGTGAAAGGCGTTTCGGCCAAGGTGATCACGGTGGCGATGCTGGGCGGCGATTGCTATCCCGCCACGCCCATCGGCATCAACCTGCCCAATGCCGACTGGATCCGCAAGGAGTACGGCTCGAAGTCGGTGACCATCGACAACATCACCTACGCCTACGACAAGGCGGCGCACGGCAACGGCTTCGCCGAGGAGTTCGTGCTGCGGGCCGAGGACCGCGAGCGGATGGACAAGTACGGCAAGCTGGCCGACGACCTGCACACCGACCTGCACGAGTGCCTGGGACACGGTTCGGGGCAGCTGGCGCCCGGCGTGAAGGGCGGCGAGCTGCGCAGCTACGGCTCGACGCTCGAAGAGGCGCGCGCCGATCTGTTCGGGCTCTACTACCTGGGCGATCCCAAGCTGGTGGAGCTGGGGCTGATCCCGACGCTCGACGTGGCCAAGGCGCAGTACGCCGACTACGTGATGAACGGGCTGATGACCCAGCTGGCCCGCATCGAGCCGGGGAAGAACGTCGAGGAGTCGCACATGCGCAACCGCAAGCTCATCGCCGAATGGTGCTACGAGCAGGGCAAAGCCGACAACGTGATCGAGTGGGTGAAGCAGAATGGCAAGACCTACGTGGTGGTGAACGATTTCGAGAAGCTGCGCGGACTGTTCGGCCGGATGCTGCGCGAGGTGCAGCGCATCAAGTCGGAGGGCGACTACGAGGCCGGGGCGGCACTGGTCGAGCGCTACGGCGTGACGGTCGATCCGGTGCTGCACGAGGAGGTGCGCGCGCGTTACTATGCGCTTCGGATCGAGCCTTACGGCGGTTTCGTGAATCCCGAATACGAACTGGTGGAGCGCGACGGCAAGGTGGTGGACGTGAAGATCTCCTATCCGGCCGACTACGTGGAGCAGATGCTCGGCTATTCGAAGGACTACTCTTTCCTGCCGAATGTGAATTGACCGTCGCATGCGCGATGGAACGTACGACGGCGGTGCATCCCGGGATGCACCGCCGCTTTTTTTTCGGCCGGATCGTGAGAAGGGTGTCGCTGCGAAGAGCTGTTGCCGAAAGGGGCGTTGCGAGAGACCTGTGGCGTGAAAGGCCGCTGCGAAGGGCTCGTGGCCGAAAGACAGCTGCTGTGGAAGGAGACCGGCGAGCGGAGTGCGCGATTCGCAGCCGGAAGATCGCCGCGCGCTATTTGCGGACGGCGTTTTCCGGCGGAGTCAGCGCCGCGACGAGCCGGTCGGCGTCGCGGCACGAGACGTAGAGGCGCTCTTCGTAGATGTCGGTGATTTCGACGAAGTGGTTCCACTCCGAGGCGTAGAGGCGGATCCGCTCGAATCCCCGCAGGTCGAGGAAGTGCCCGTAGTAGCCGAAGAACCCGAAGCCGCCGAACAGCGGGACGATCCATTTCATCCGGCGGTTGTCGACGCGGCGCACCGAGGCGATGTCGCAGCGCCGGATCTCGGTGATGTCGAGCAGGCAGCGGATCTCCACCTTGTCGGGCGAGACCGCGATCTTGCGGGGGATCGACAGGGTCAGCAGCGCGATCAGCGCCGCGATGAACGAGGTGAACCACGCCGAGAGATAGCCCCCTTCGTAGAGATGGTAGAGCAGCCAGCCCAGGACGAGCAGCAGGATCAGATAGACGATCGTCCAGTAGATCGTGCGGCGGTCGAAACGGTATTTGAATATTTCCTCCATGGCGTCGTGCGGTTTCTCAGGCTTCGTCGGACCTGTCGGGTCCGTCGGCTTTTTCGGCTTCGCCGGTCTCGTCGGCTCCGTGCAGCAGGGCTTCGGCGCAGAGCAGGTCCTCGGGCGCGGTGATCTTGAGGTTCCGCCGGTCGCCTTCGCAGAGCGCCACCGCATGGCCTGCGGCCTCGACCACCGAGGCGTCGTCGGTGAATGCGGGGCTGAAGTCGGCGGCGTAGGCCCTGCGGAGCAGGTCGGCGCGGAAGACCTGAGGGGTCTGCACCAGGCGCAGCCGGCTGCGGTCGAGCGGATGCGAAGCATCGCCGTCGACCGTGCGGACCGAATCCGCTGGCGCGACGGCCGGGACCGCCGCACCCTCCTTTCGGGCAGCGGCGAACGTGCGTAGGATCAGCTCCCGCGATGCGAGCGGCCGCACGCCGTCGTGCACGGCGATCAGCTCGGCCTCGTCCGACACGGCCTCCAGCCCCCGGCGCACGGAGTCGAACCGTTCGCTGCCACCGGCGACTGCCGTGTGCCGCGGCACGTCGAAGCGGGCCGCGAGGTCGCGCCAGTAGGCGATATGCGCTTCGGGCAGCACCACGACGAGTTCCGCTCCCGGGAGCGCCTTCGCGAAGGCGCGCACCGTGCGGACCAGGACGGGCTCGTTGCCCAGAAAGAGAAACTGCTTGGGCAGCGAGGCGCCCATGCGGCGGCCGCTGCCGCCCGCGACGATGATGACTGCCGACCGTTCCATAAGTGATTCGCTATCGGGTTATTCGGATTTCGAAGGCTTCGCGGCGGCCTGCTCCGTCCCGGGGAGTTTCGCCTGGGGCTGTGCCGCGCCGGGCAGCACGAGCGAATCGAGCTGCGTGATGCGCTCCTCCTCCGGCAGATCGCCGTTCAGTTCGGCGACGATGCGGTCGCGGACGAATTCGAAGGTCGCGCGGTTTTCCGGGGCGATGGGTTCGGCCGGCTCCTGCGGAACCTTCAGCGGATCGATCGGCGTACCGTTTTTCCAGATGCGGTAGTCGAGGTGCGGGCCGGTCGAGGCGCCCGTCGACCCGACGTAGCCGATGAGCTGTCCCTGGGAGACGTGCGACCCCTGGCGAATGCCCTTCGCATAGCCGCTCAGGTGCAGATAGCCCGTCATCAGGTTGCCCGCATGCTTGATCTTGAGCGTGTTGCCGCCTCCGCCGCCCCATCCTTTGAAGGTGACGACGCCGTCGGCCACGGCATGTACGGGCGTGCCTTTCGGCGCGGCGTAGTCGACGCCCGTGTGCGGGCGGTAGACCTTGTAGATCGGGTGCTTGCGCGCGTAGGTGAAGCGCGAGCTGATGCGCGTGTATTTGAGCGGCGCCTTGAGCAGCTGCTTGCGCAGGCTGGCGCCGTCGTACTCCCAGTATTCGATCTTCCGGCCCTGTCTGAACGGAATGGCGTAGTACTCCTTGCCCGCGTGGGTGAAGCGGGCGCCCCAGACCCGGCCGATGCCCACCGATACGCTGTCGTCGATGAACCGTTCGTCGTAGATCACCGTGAACCGGTCGCCCTTCTGGATGCCGAAGAAGTCGACCGTCCACTGGTAGATGTCCTCCATCTCGGCGGCCAGCGCATAGGGCAGGTTCTCCTGCATGACGGCGCCCCAGAGCGACGAGGTGATCTCGGCGCTCTTGCGGGTGCGGCGCAGCTCGAAGGGCTTGGCCCCCGGGACGACGCTCACCGAATCGCCGTGGAACCCGAAGACCACGTACTCGGTCAGGCTCCGTTCGTAGGCGAGGTAGTCCAGATGGGGCGCGTTGAGCGAATCCTCGTGGATGAAGGCCGTGTACTTGTGGCCTGCGCGGATGTTGCGCAGCGGGAAGATGTCGCGGGCGGTTTTATCCAGTCGGTCGACCGTCGCGGCCGATATGCCGTAGGCGGCGAGGATGCGGCCCAGCGTTTCGCCGCTGCCCACTTCGCCCGTCTCCACGCGGTAGGCATCGGCATCGATGCCGTAGACCAGGTTTTTCGGGGCCTCTTCCGCGCATGCGTCTTCATCGGCGGCGGAGGGGGTGCGGTCGCATGCGGCCGTCGCCAGCAGCAGACCCGCTATCGTCAGGAGAAATCGGTTTTTCATAGCCGTAAAGGTACGAAAAAAATGCGAAACGCCGTGCGTTTTTCGCGCGCATGTCCGCCGGGGCGCAAGATTTGCACCGTTTGTTTTGCGGTCCGGAGATTTATTGCTACCTTTGAAAAATTGTGCAGAGTAATCCGTTTTTTGCGATGTCGAATCCGTTTCTCGTGCTTGCGGCCTGGTTATACAAACTGGGGGTGATGTTCCGCCATCGCCTCTTCGACTGGGGGGTCCTCAAGAGCGAGAAGTTTGACATCCCGATCGTCTGCATCGGCAACATCACGGTCGGCGGCACGGGCAAGACCCCGATGGCCGAGATGGTGATCGCCTACATGTCGAAACGCTATCACGTGGCGCTGCTGTCGCGGGGCTACGGGCGGCGGACGAAGGGGTATCTGGAGGTGACGCCCGGGGCGCACTACCGCGACGTGGGCGACGAACCGCTGCAGATCAAGATGAAGTTTCCCGACACGGTGGTGGCCGTCTGCGAGAAGCGGGCCGAGGGGATCCGGCGGATCCGGGCCGCGCATCCCGAGGTCGACCTGATCGTCATGGACGACGGATTCCAGCACCGCTACGTGGTGCCGAAGGTCAACGTGGTGATGATCGACGCCACGCGGCCGATCCGCGACGACCGCATGCTGCCGCTCGGCACGCTGCGCGACCTGCCCGAGGAGCTGCACCGGGCCCACTATTTCGTGGTGACCAAATGCCCGGAGAAGATGGCGCCCATCGACCGGCGGATCCTGCGCAAGACGCTCATCCAGGTGGCTTACCAGCGGGTCTACTTCACCCGTTTCGAGAGTTTCATGCCGCAGCCGCTCTTCCCGGACGTCGCCGGGGAGCAGACGCTCCGCAGCGGATGCCCGGTGATCGCGCTGTCGGGCATCGGCAATCCGAAGCCTTTCCTGCGGACGCTGCGCGAACGCTACGAAGTGGCGGCCGAACTGACGCTCGACGACCACCACGTCTACCGGGTGCGGGACATCCGGACGCTGGAGGCGCTGCTGCGCGAGCATCCCGATGCCGCGATCGTCACGACCGAGAAGGATGCCGTGAAGCTGACCAACCGGTCGAAGATCCCCGAAAGGGTCCAGCGCCGATTGTACTATCTACCTATAAATATTTCGTTCATAGAGGATTCGGCAACGGATTTTCTGCAAAAACTGGAAGAAGATGTTAGAGGAAATTAAGAAAACCGCGGCGTTCGTCGCGGCTGCGACGGGCGATTTCCGTCCCGAGGTGGGCATCATCCTCGGCACGGGGCTGGGCGACTTTGCCGATACGATCGAGGCGGAATACACCCTCGAATACAAGGATATTCCCGGATTTCCCGTCTCGACGGTCGAGGGCCACAAGGGCCGTCTGATCTTCGGTCGGATCGAAGGACGCAAGGTGGTGGCCATGCAGGGCCGCTTCCACTACTACGAGGGCTACCCCATGTCGCAGGTGACTTTCCCCGTGCGGGTGATGAAGCTGCTGGGCATCCGCTACCTGTTCGTGTCGAATGCGTCGGGCGGCATCAACCCCTCGTTCCGCACGGGCGACCTGATGATCATCACCGACCACATCAACCTGATGCCCAATCCGCTGATCGGCCCCAACATGGCCGAACTGGGCCCCCGCTTCCCGGACATGCACAACTGCTACGACCGCGAGCTGATCGCCCGGGCCACGAAGATCGCCGAGACGGAGGGGATCAAGCTGCAGTACGGCGTCTATGTGGGCGGTACGGGACCGACGTTCGAGACCCAGGCCGAGTACCGCTACTTCAAGGCGATCGGCGGCGATGCGGCCGGCATGTCGACCGTGCCGGAGGTGATCGTGGCGCGCCACATGTCGGTGCCGGTATTCGGCGTGTCGGTCATCACCAACTGCGGTCTGTCGGACGAGGCGGGCGACCACGAGGACGTGCAGCGCCAGGGCCGGAAGGCCGGGGTGCGCATGGCGGTGCTGTTCCGCGAGATGATCAAGAACCTGTAAATCGGAATGCGATGGTAAACAAGGTGATTTTGGTAGGCAACGTCGGGCTCGATCCCGAGGTGCGGACGCTCGAGGGCGGGGCCAAGGTGGCCCGCGTACGGCTGGCGACGACCGAGCGGCTGTTCGACCGCCAGGCCAACGAGACGAAGGAGCACACCGAGTGGCACACGGTTACGCTGTGGCGCGGACTGGCCGACGTGGTGGACCGGTATGTCCGCAAAGGCAGCCAGATCTATATCGAGGGGCGTCTGCGTACCCGCGAATGGATGGACAAGGACAACAACAAGCGCTATACGACGGAGATTCTGGCCGATACGATGAATCTGCTGGGCCGCCGCAGCGACAATCCGGCCAACGGCGGACAGGGGCAGCCCTATGCCCAGCCGGCGCCGCAGGGCGGCTACGCTTCAGGTGCTCAGGGCGGTTATCAGCAGGGTGCTTCGGGCGGCTATCAGCAGCCCCAGGCATCGCGGCCTCAGCCGGCGGCTCCGGCCGTGCCGGCCGACGATCCGGACGATCTGCCGTTCTGACGGGCGGCGGTCTGTCGTCCTGTCGGGCCGTCGCTTGGCCGGATAGGAATCTTATCGTTCAGCAGGGCGGCGGTCTGTCGATCCGGACGATCCGCCGTCTTGCCGGGCCGGTCGGACTGAGGTTCGGATAAGCGGAACGGCGGGCGGCCGTCGCGGGTATCGAACTCCCGGGAGTTCCGGCCGTGCGCGGCGGAAACCGCTCGATTGCTTTCCGGACCGTCGGGCGGCCGCAGGGCCCATTCGGGGCTGCGGGCCGCAGACCGCCTGCGAGATGCTCGTTAACCGTCCGTGAACTGCCTGGATCCGTTTGCCGCACAGGACGTTATATGACGCACGGAAAACGAAACGGTCCCTGCCGAAGATTGCTCCGGCAGGGACCTGTATTATCTTCTCACGCGAAACACCCTGTGGGGCATCTCCGTTCCGCGATAATGCTTGGCGACGGTGTCGACCCAACGCATGCCGTTGCGGAGCGCGACGCGTTGGGATGCGACGTTCGTATCCCGGATAATGGAATATAACGCATCGAAATGCAATGCGTCGAACCCATACTCCCGGCAAGCCGCCGCGGCTTCGGTCGCATAGCCGTTATGCCAGTGTCCGTATGCGAGCAGATAGCCGATTTCGGGAACCTGTGCCGCCCGGTATTCCTGCATGGTAATGCCGCACTGACCTATCATCTCGTCCGTATCTTTGAGAAACATCCCCCACAGGCCGAAGCCGAACTCCCTATAGCGTCGAAGCTGCTTTTCCATCCAGGCCCTGGTCTCTTCGTCGTCGAACGCCCCGTTGTAAGCGTACATGACCCTTTCGTCCTGCAGCATCGACGACAATGCCGCCATGTCCGCGAGATTCATCTCCCGCAATTCCAATCTCGGCGTCTCTAAAATCAGGCGTTTCATAAAGCGAGGTCGCATCGTGCGTTTCATCTTCATCCCGGAGCCCCGTTCCTGTCGGATAAGCGGGTAGAACCGTGTCTTGCGGCTGTTGCTGAGAGTATGGCGTCGATTCCGGCAGTGCCTCCCGGGCCGGACGCCGGGGCGGGGGTTCCGCACGCGATGCCTACCGGCCCTCCGTGTCAGAATATGCCGGTGACGCCTCGCCACATGCACTCCTTGATGCACTCGATCACCAGATCGTAGGCCACGCTCCCGGCGAACCGTTTCGAGAGCGAGGTGAGGTGGCGCAGCCGTTTTTTCAGCCCCAGCCGGTCGCGCGTCTGCGCGAGGCCGACGATCTCCTGGCATACGGGGTCGGCCTCCGTCGCCGGATCGGACGCGAGCCGGTCGATGAGCCGGTCGAAATCGACCGGCGAGTAGAGGCAGTCGAGGTCTTCGCGGATGAACCGGTGGTCGACCTGTTGCAGCAGCTTCGGGTCGATCCGGCCGAACATGCTCAGGATGCTGCGATACTCTTCGCGCGCACAGCGGGCGTCGGCGTGGAACAGTGCGTCGACGATCTGCGTCTGTCCGATTCCGAAACGGTCGGGGTTCAGCAGTTTCTCGAGCGTATGGCGCAGGTGCGTCAGCGCCGGGCGGCTCAGGAACTCGTCGGAGTGCGAAGCCGCGGCGATGAAGCCGACGGTCTGGAGCAGGCTCTGGCGTTCGGCGTGCGTGTGGAGGAGCAGGGTGCGTATGTTGCGGCAGAGGGACAGGGCCTCGGCGCCGGATGTGCGGCGGACGATGATCCAGACCGGGGTTTCGCGGTAGCTGTAACGGTAGAGCTCCACCCCCTGCCAGGGCCCTTCGACCCGCGCGGCGCCCTGCTCGTTCAGCGACATTTCGCTCCATGCGGCGCTCGTCTCCACGATCGTCGCGGGCTCAGCAGCCTGGATCCACCGGACGTGCATGCGTTTCTGACGCTGCGACACCTCCTGTTCGTCGCACTGGAAGCTCGATGCGGCCAGATAGAGGTTGGCCAGATGGGCGCCCGCCTTGAACAGGCTGGCGGAGAGGGCTTTCCCGTGCGGCGTGCCGATCCGGACCGGTGTGCCGTAGTGCTGGTCGAGCAGCCGGTCGAGCCAGCGGCCGCCGTTCCCGGGGGCGGGTTTGAAGCGGTATCTGAATTTGGTTTCGACCTTGCAGCGGTGGAATCCGTCGTGGTAGAGGCGCGATTCGTATCCCGCGAGTTGCAGCATGCCCTCGGTGGGGCCGGCGATGCGCAGCGCGCGGTCGGCGCGGCAGAAGTGGTTCTCCTCGAGACAATAGTCGTAGCGGATGCGGCGGTGGCCGATGGCTCCGAAGTGGCGCAGAAACTCTTCGTCGCGGGGCCGGACGAAGCACGGCCGCCCGAGCTGCCGGGGGTTGTCGACGAACCGACGGCAGTCGGCGATGGGGTATTGGGTGACGATCAGCATCCGGTCGGAAATGAAAACGAGAGGGAGATCGAGTCTCCCTCTCGCAAGGGCGGTGAACTCGTTTGAGTTACTACTGTGTGTGTGATAGTTGTAATAATCTCATGCGGCGTCGTACGCGGTTTTCGATCTTTCGGTT
Source organism: uncultured Alistipes sp. (assembly GCA_948442615.1). Lineage (GTDB taxonomy): Bacteria > Bacteroidota > Bacteroidia > Bacteroidales > Rikenellaceae > Alistipes. Next base: position 3,052 of record CAOJSG010000041.1, on the reverse strand, counting down.
TCCGAGCAAGCGGCTTCGACGTCGGATCATGCCCCTTTCGCGACCCGTCCGTGCGCTCACGAACGGAATTCGGCTTCACCATTTTTACAAATACGACCTTTCGGGGAAAACTCGTCCCGGTCCTCGGATCACGTACTTCGTCGTTTGCAAATATAGCGATTTTTCGGCAATCGCGTATGGCGTAGCGGCTGTCGCCGCTGTTTTTTCGACCGGATTCTCCGACATTCCGCTCCGGATCCGGTTTTCCGGGGCTGAGACCGCCGATCCGGCGGCCGTTCGGCTGCGGTTCCGGCGCGCTTCGGCCGGAGATTCCGCCGTCCGGCTCAGCGGCGGGTGCGGATCGGAAGCCGCTCCCACAGCCACCGCGGAATCAGCCGCCAGAGGCCGACGAGCAGCGCATAGCGGCGGTCGATGACGATGCTGCGCCGGCCGTGCTCGACGGCCCGGACCAGACGGGCCGCGACAGCCTCCGGGCGCATGAGCATCGGGTACTTGTCGTCGCCGAGCAGCGCCGTCGCGACGAAGCCGGGCCGGATGTCCGTGAACCGGATGTCGAGCCGCTGCATGCGGGCGAGCTGCGCCAGGGCGTCGATGTAGGTGTTCTGGAAACGCTTGGTCGCGGAGTAGGCGGGGGCGGCGCCCAGCCCTTTCGTCCCGGCGATCGAGCTGATGACGGCGATCCGGCCGCCGCCGCATCGTGCGAACCGGGCGTAGGCCGCGCAGACCATGCGCACGAATCCCGAGGCGTTGGTCGCGCAGGTGCCCAGCTCGATCGCGGCGTCGAGGTCGGGATTCTGGCTGCCGATTCCCGAGCAGTGCAGGTAGATGTCCATGCCGCCCAGGCGGTCGACCAGCCGTTCGAGCCGCCGGGGCGCATCGTCGCACGTGATGTCCACGACCTCGGTCGCGACGCGCTCCGGCGCCAGCGCCCGGAGGGCCGCCAGCGCTTCGGCGCGCCGTCCGGCCGCGCCGACCTTCCACCCTTTGCGGATGCAGTATTTCGCCGTCTCGAGTCCGATGCCCGAGGTGGCTCCCATGATGACGATACGTTTCATATGTTGTGCGTGTGTTGGGTCGTGCGGGGCGCCTCCGGCCGGAGCAGCCCCAGTTCGCGGGCCACGGCGAGCGCTTCGATCATGCTGTGGCAGCGCAGTTTCTCCAGGATGTTCTGCCGGTGCCGGTCGACCGTGTGCCGGCTGATGGAGAGCCGTTCGGCGATCTGTTTGCTCGGCAGCCCCCGGCTGATCCACTCCATGAGCTCCTTTTCGCGCCGCGTCAGCAGACCCGGATCGGCTTCGGAGTCGCGGCGCAGGAGGGTTCCCGTCGTCATGTGCTCGATGAATCCTTCGAATCGCTGCGGCAGCCGGTCGGCGGGGGCGAAGTTGTAGAGACACAGCGCCAGACGCAGCGACCCGTTGGGGTCGTTGGCCAGGTAGAACGTGCGGTGCAGCACGGCCCGGCAGCGTCCCGCGGCATCGGCCATGCGCAGCACGCTCTGGGTGCGGTAGCGGAGCCGTTCGTCGGGGGGTGTGCGTTTCAGCAGCAGGAACAGCTGCAGTTCGAGCAGGTGGCGCGCACGCAGGTCGTCGGGGTGGATGCGGGCGTAGAACGCCTCCTCCCAGATCGAGTCGATGGTCTGCATTTCGTCCGCCCGGCCCAGCCCCATCGTCTCGGAGAAGGCCCCGTGGCAGATGACGCTCCGGTCCGTGCGCAGGTCGCTCATCACGGCCGTCGCGAACTCGGTCCGGCAATAGTGCAGGGCGGTCCGCAGATGGAGGTCGCAGGCCGGGGATGCGTCGCCGAACTCCTGGTCGAGCAGGTGTCGTTCGAGCGAGTCGAGATCGGGTGTGTGGAAATGGTTGTTTTTGACCATTGTCGCTCTTCGCTAAAGGGGCTACCTTTGCAAAGGTACGAAATCGCCGGGTTATCGGGATTCGTTCCGTCACCAAAAACAGGACATGTTATGAAAAAACTTACGATGGCGGTCGTCGCCGGGACGCTTGTGGCCGCTGCGGGCGGCGCGCGTGCGCAGCGGCTCGACCGGATGCAATGGTTCAACGAACCGGCCGAATGGACGGTGCGCGATGCGAATACGTTCGTGATGCAGGTCCCTGCGAAGACCGACTATTGGCGGATCACCCATTACGGGTTTACGGTCGACGACGCGCCGTTCTGCTATGCGCTTTACGGAGGGGAGTTCGAGGCCACGGTGAAGATCACGGGCGATTACCGCACGACTTTCGACCAGATGGGGCTGATGCTGCGCCTCGACTGCGAGGAGTGGATCAAGTGCGGCGTGGAGTTCGTCGAGGGGCGCCAGCACGTGAGCACGGTCGTCACGCACCGCACGTCGGACTGGAGCGTCGTCGGGCTGGATGCGGCGCCTCGGTCGCTCTGGATCCGCGCCGTGCGCCGGCTCGATGCGGTCGAGGTGGCCTATTCGCTCGACGGCGAACATTACAGCACGGTCCGCACCTGCTATCTCGAGGCCCATCGGCCCGTGCAGGTGGGGCTGATGGCCGCCTCGCCCGACGGCGAGGGGTTCGAGGCCGTGTTCGAAAACTTCACCGTGCGGCATCTGCCGGATCAGCGGCGGTCGGAGTGGGCGGCGGCCCGGGCGCGCGAATGAGCCCGGGCCGGGCCGTCCAATGCTTGCGCCGTGGTTCGTGGACCGGGTATTGAGGCCGCGATGCCGTGCGGCGGGTGCGCGAACTTTTCCGGGCCGCCGGACGTTTGCGCCGGGTCTTGTGCGGCCGTGTGCATAGGCCGGGGAGCCCCGTCCCGTTCGGTGCGGATGATTTTTTCGAAAAAACGCCCCCGTCGACGCATGAGCCGACGGGGGCGATGCCATAGAGGCGGCGTCTCCTTTACGCTTCGAGCGAGCGTTGCACGCACTCGATGCCGACCTTGCGCAGCAGCGCAAGCCCCTCCTCCGAGCGGTAGTCCTCGCAGTAGACCACGCGTCTGATGCCCGCCTGGATGATCAGCTTCGAACATTCGATGCAGGGTGCCGCCGTGATGTAGAGCGTCGAGCCGTCGCAGTTGTTGGCCG
>CAOJSG010000040.1 GCA_948442615.1 uncultured Alistipes sp. | reverse complement strand
CCTTAGGGAGGGGTCGGCGCGAGGGGGGCTGTACCTGGCACCCTGGGGCTATGGGGCCCACACCCAAAAGACATATGGTCCCTTCAGGGCATGGGCCTGCGCACGCGCCGGCCGATGCCATAGAAGATATTTCCGGTCCGGACGAATGCCGTCTGCAACCCCCTCGCGGCCCCGGGCGCACGACAGGCGCACCGCAGCCGGATCATGATGCCGCGGTGCCGGGCGTCCGCTCGACCGCGACCCCGCTATCCGGACCGCCGGGCGGGCGGATGAACCCGGATGCGCCGCCGAACCGGAACGGAGAGCCCGGAAGACGTCGCGAGGCCGGTTCCGCAGAGTTACGGAAGGGCGGACCGATCACGCGACAACACCTCGCACCGTTTTCATTTCGTGATTCCGGGCCAGTCGTCGGTCCGGAACGGCGATGCGAGCAGCCCCGAGGCATCGGTCAGGTCGTCATCCTGCGGATTGTCGGCCCAGCCGTAGCGAACCGCCGCAGGCTCCGCCACCTCGTCGCTGAAGACCACGACCGTCCGGTCGTCCCGGACGTAGGCCTTGGCCCATACGAACCTGCGGTCGGCGCCGGCGATCGCGAAGCCGTGCAGATACCCGTAACGGTTGCCGTCGGCGGGGCGCAGGGCGCCCGCAGCGTCGAACGTCAGCACGATGCGGCTGCCGTCGCGCTCCATCGACCGGTACACCGGTCCTCCCGCCGCCACGTCGGCACGGCCGTAAGCCACGTTGAGCGCCGCACGGCTCAGGCGGTAGCCCACGTCGCGCTTGTTGCGCGGATGGATGTCGTTCGCCTCGCCGATGTCGGTGATGACGGCCTGGCCCGTCGCCGGAAGCGCCAGCGTCCCGTTCTGCGCCTCGCGCAATTCGGCCCACTCGCTCTCGCCCGGCTGCGGCTTCACGGCCATGAAATTGGCCAGCTGCACCCAGCAAAAGGGGAATTCGTAGCCCCACCGCCCGCGCCAATCGCGGATCATCAGCGGGAAGAGCTCGCGGTAGCTCTGCGCGCGTCCGGCGTTGTTCTCGCCCTGGTACCAGATCGCTCCCCGGATCCCGTACCCGACCAGCGGCGCGATCATGCCGTTGTAGAGCAGCGAAGCGAAGCTGTTGGGGTTGCCGTAGTTGCCGCCGTAGGCGATTCCGAACATCGCCGTCGTGGCCGACGGACGGTAGCGCCACGCTCCCGCCAGGTCGTAACGTTCGCCTCCGACCTCCAGATACAGCCCGGCCGCATCGCCCCAGATGCCTCCGCTGCCTCCCGTGTCATCGACACGCACGACGACGAGGTTCTCCCCCTCGTGCAGCGTGCCGGCCGGAAGTTCGTATCGGCGCGGACGGTCCCAGCCTTGCGTCGCACCGACCTGCCGGCCATTGACATAAGTGACGTCCGCATCGTCGACCGCCGGGAGGTGCAGCACGCCCGCCTTTCCGGCCGCCGAGGCCGGCAGCACGACCGTTTTCCGGAACCAGATGCGGCCGTCGGCGGATCCCAGCGCCTCCTCCCAGAACTGCGGGAGCGTCATCGTCGGCCAATGGGTCTCCGGCGCGGCGGCTGCCGGATCGTACCAGCGTTCGCGGTCGCCGGGATCGTTCTCCAGGACCGCTTCGTAGGCCAGATAGTTTTCGATCCCCCGGCCGATGGCTTCGCCCGGAGAGCGTTTGCCGGCGTAACGGGCGTAATCCGGCGTCGTGCGCATCGCGCCCCAGCTCGTCCAGGTCTCGATGTCGGTGCCGCCCCACGAACTGTCGATCAGCCCCACCGGAACGCCCGTCTCGGCCTGGATGAATTTGCCGAACCAGTAGCCCACGGCCGAAAACACGCGCGATGTCTCGGGCGTGCACGCCACCCATTGTCCGGATTCGATGTCCTCCTGCTCCTCGAAGGCGATCTTGTCGCCCACGGAGAGCAGCCGGATGTTCGGATTGGCCGATGCGGCAATCTCGGCCTCGCACCCCGTCGTGGGGTCGAGCCGCCACTCCATGTTCGACTGCCCGCTGCAAAGCCACACGTCGCCCACCACGACGTTCGCGAAGCGCAGCTCGCCGCCGCGGCCCGCGACGATCATCTCGCGCGGGGTCGCGTCGGCCTCCATGGCCGGGAGCGTCGCCTCCCAGCGCCCCGTACGGTCGGCCCGGGTCGAAACCTCGGTCCCGGCGAAACGCACGGTGACCGTCTCGCCCTTCGCGGCCCGGCCCCAGACGCGGATCGGCCGCTCGCGCTGGAGAACCATGTTATCGCCGAAGAACTTCGGCATCGACACCTCGGCCTGCGCCGATACGAAAACCGTAAGCGCCGCCGCCAATATAATAAGAAGTTTTTTCATCGTCTGTTCGATTTCCAGAATCAGTCTCCCTGCCCGCGGAACCGGGGCGACGGCCCCGGCAGCACGGCATGCGTCATCGGCCGGCCTTTGCCGGTCCGACCTTCACGGCGAATCCTCCGCCGGGCGCGAGATGCACTTTCAAAGGTTCCGAGAGATTCGTCCGAATCGTCTCCCGCTTATAGTCCGAGCCCTTGCGGTCGGCGTTCGCGCCGTCGCGGAAAAGCGTCGCCTCGACCGCGCCCTCGATGCCCAGCGGCGCGAGGTCGACCTCCACGTCGCGCGCCGTCCAGTCCGTGATGCCGCCCACGTACCACGTATCCCCGCTGCGGCGCGCCGTGACGATGTATTCGCCCATGCGTCCGCCGAGGATGCGCGTCTCGTCCCACACGGTCGGGATCGCAGCGATGAACTCCGTGCATTCCGGCTCGCACAGGTAGTTCGTCGGCGAGTCGCACAGCATGTTCAACGGCGAATCCAGCACCACGTACAGCGCCAGCTGGTGGCAGCGCGTGCCCTGGCTCATCGGCTCCGTGTTGACGGGGCGGTAGTTGCCGCGCGAAGCGTTGCGCATGGCCCCCTGCGTGTAGTCCATCGGGCCGGCGGCCTGGCGGACGAACGGAATCGTCGCGTCGTACTTCATCTGATCCACCGACTCGGGGCTCCATTTCATCTGCTCCAGGCCGTGCACGCCCTCGAAGTTCAGCACGTTGGGCCACGTGCGGTTCAGCCCCGCGGGCTTGTGCGTGCCGTGCAGGTCGAGCACCAGCCCGTATCGGGCCGCCGTCTCCGCCGCACGGTGGTTGAAGGCGGTCATCCGCTGGTCGTCGCGGTCCATGAAGTCGACCTTGAAGCCCTTGACGCCCATCTCCGCATAGTGTTCGCAGACCCGCTCCATGTCGCGATCGAAAGCCCAGTACCCGGCCCAGAGGATGATGCCTACGTTTTTCAAGGCTCCGTACGCCACGATCTCCTTCAGATCGATCTCCGGAACCACCTGCATCAGGTCGGCCTTCCCGTTCACGGCCCACCCTTCGTCGAGGATCACGTATTCGATCCCCTTCGCGGCCGCGAAGTCGATGTAGTATTTATAGGTCTCGGTGTTGACTCCCGCGCGGAAATCCACGCCCGCGAGGTTCCAGTCGTTCCACCAGTCCCAGGCCACCTTGCCCGGCCGGATCCACGACGTATCGGCGATCTTCGAAGGTGCGGCCAGCAGCCAGCTCAGGTCGCTCGCCGCGAGATCGGCGTCCGAGCCGACGATGGCCACGCGCCACGGGAACGTGCGCGGGGCGTCGACCTCGGCGATATGCTCCTTACGCTTCCGGACGAGCATCTGCAGATTGTTGTGCCCGCCCTGTTCCAGCTTCTCCGGGCAGGACGCGAAGATCCCCCTCAGCCCGTTCTCCGCCGCACCGGCGTTGGTCAGATAGAGCCCCGGATAGCCGTTCAGATCGGTTTCGGTGATGCAGACCTTCACCCCGTCGCCGGCGTCCACCGCCAGCGGCAGGAACATCAGCCGTCCGGAATTCAGCGCCGAAAGCGGAGCCGTGGCGTAGGTATTCTCGAACGAGTTGAAGAACTGATCCTCGAAATCGCCCTCGCGGCCTCTCGCCACGTAAGGCACCGTCGCCTCGAAGTCGGCGGGAAACCGGTATTCGACCTGTTCCGAAGCGATGCGGAACGGCGCCTTCGCCGACGAGGCGAAGCGGTAGGCCACACCGTCGTCGTAGACGCGGAATTCGACCGACCAGTCGTCCTTCATCCGCAGGATCAGCCCGTTGTAGCGGTCGCGCACCTCCGCCGAACGGTACAGCGGCGAAGGGATCGCGGCGTCGGCGCTCGTACGCTCGGCCTTCCGCACGCGGGCATGCGGCCCCCACGTGCGGCCGTCGTCGAGCCGCAGTGCGAGCGGCGAGGGTTCGAGGACCGTGCGGCCGTCGACCGCGATGTCGTAGGTCAGCTCGTCACCCGCCGCAACGGTCGTTCGCAGGTGTCCATCCGGCGAACAGAGCGTGTAGCTCTTCTGTGCCCGGACGGCACAGGCGCAGACAAGCGCCGCAGTCAGAATCAGCAGTTTCTTCATTATCGGTTTTCGTTTAGACTGTTGCAAATCCGTTCGTTGATCGCACGAAGCCGCGCCTCGTCCGTCTTCATCACCTTGCGGTCATAGGTCATCAGTCCGTTGACCTCGATCTCCACGTCCGTGGTCTGCGTATAGACCGCCGCCGAGAAGCCGCGTCCGATCAGCTCGTAGAGCTTGTCCGCGTATTTCTCGTATTCGTCGGTCACCTGCTCCGGAGTGCCGAAGCTCACGTAGCCCCAGTTGCGGTCGGGCTCCCACAGGTGATCCTCCACCACCATGCCGATGCCTCCGTACTCGCCCAGCACCGTGGCGCGGTTCGCGTCGTAAAGATACAACAAAGGTTCGGGATAATTGTGCAAATCCAGCATGTCGCCTGCAAAATAATGGTTGCCCCCGCTGGCCGGATTCACCAGCCGCGTAGGATCGTAAGCCTTCGTCCACTCGGCGATCTCGACGGTTTTGAACTGCCCCCACGCCTCGTTGAACGGCACCCACACGCCGATCGAGGCGAAACCCCGCAGCGCGTCGATAATCTCGCGCCACTCCTTGCGGTAACAGGTCTCCGAAATGGCCGTACGCTGCTTCTCTTCGCCCGTGAAGTAGTTCTTGTTCTGCCACTGGGGGTTGAAACCCTCCTGATCGCCGATCGGCATGTCCTGCCAGACGATCATCCCCAGACGGTCGCAGTGCCAGTACCAGCGCGCCGGCTCGACCTTGATGTGCTTGCGGATCATGTTGAAGCCCCACGCCTTGATCTTCTCGATGTCGTAGGCCAGCGCCTCGTCCGACGGGGCCGTATAGAGTCCGTCGGGCCACCAGCCCTGATCCAGCGGTCCGAACTGGAACAGCGGCTCGCCGTTCAGCTGCAGCCGCACGATGCCGTCGCGGCCGCGGGCCGTCGAGAACTTGCGCATGGCCGCGTAGCTCGTCACGCGGTCCACGACCTTGCCGCCGCGGACCAGTGCGACCTCCAGATCGTAGAGGTGCGGCGACGAGGGGCTCCACAGCTTCGGCGAAGCCACATGCAGCTCGGCATCGGCGCCGCACAGGGCCGAGGCCGAAGCGACCTCGGCGCCCCCGTCCAGAAGCGTCACCTCCACGCGGTCCCCGGGCTGCGTCCCGCACGTCGCGGCGGCGACGCGGAACGTGCGGCGGTCCGGATCGGGCGTCGCGACGACGCTGCGGATATACTGCTGCGGCACGCATTCGAGCCACACCGTCTGCCAGATGCCCGTGACGGGCGTATACCAGACCACTTCGGGGTGCTTCACCTGTTTTCCGCGCGGCTGGTAGCCGTCGTCCGTGGGGTCCCAGACCCGCACGCGGAGCGTATTGGAGCCTTTCCGCAGCGCGGGCGTGACGTCGAATTCGAACGGCGTGTAGCCGCCTTCGTGGCGACCCAGGCTCACGCCGTTCACCCACACGTCCGTACGCCAGTCCACGGCACCGAAGTGCAGCAGCACCCGGCGGCCGGCCCACTTCGCAGGGACGTCGAACGTCCGTTCGTACCACAGCTCCTGCTCAGCGCCCACGCGGCGCCCCACGCCCGAGAGCGACGACTCGGCCGCGAACGGCACGAGGATCTCGCCGTCCCACGCCTCGGGGCGCTCGCCCGCGGACAGGATGGCGTAGTTCCACAGCCCGTTCAGATTCAGCCACTCCGCACGGACCATCTGCGGACGCGGATACTCCGCGAGGACGTTCGCAGGGTCGAGCCGTTCGCCCCACGGCGTTTTGATGCGGTCGCCCGCAGGCTTCCACTCGGCCGCGGCCGTCAGCGCCGACAAAAGGGCGACGGCCGTCATCAGTCTCTTCATGTCAGTCGATGTTCAAGGTTTGCGAAAGTTTCAGATCCCGCGACGAAGCGCCCGCCTCGATGCGATAGGCGCCCGGTTCGACCCGGAATGCGTGCCGGTTCATGTCGTAGAAGGCGAACGCGTCGCGGTCCAGCCGGACCGTCACCCGCTTCTCCTCGCCCGGAGCCAGCGTCACGCGTTCGTAGTCCTTCAGCTCGCGCACCGGGCGCGGCACCTCCTGCCCGCAGGCTCCCACGTAGACCTGCGCGGTCTCCGTACCGGTGCGGCGCCCCGTATTCTTCACCGTGAACGACACCTGCCAGCCGTCGCCCGCAGGCGCAGCCTCCAGACCGCCGTACTCGAACGTCGTGTAGCTCAGTCCGTAGCCGAACGGATACATCGGCTCCGTGCCGCGGCGGTCGTAGCCGCGGTAGCCCACGAAGACGCCCTCGTCGTAGCTCACGCGCCGCAGCGGACTGTTCTGGAAGCGGAAGACGTTGGGGTCGTAGCTCCCGAAGGTCGGATTGTCCTCCGCGCGGCGTTCGATCGAGATGGGCAGCCGGCCGCTCGGGTTCGTACGGCCCGTGAGGATGTCGGCGAGGGCCGCGCCGCCCTCCTGCCCCGGATACCACGCCAGCAGCACGGCGCGCGCCCGGTCGGCGAACTGCGCGAAGTCCACGCCTCCGCCGGCGTTGACCACCACCACGAGATTCGGGTTCAGCGCCGCCGTGGCGGCGATCTCCTCGGCCTGTCCCGCGGGCAGTGCGAACGTGCGGTCCGAATTCTCGCTCTCCGAGGTCTGGTCGAATCCCGCGCAGTAGACCACGGCATCCGCCGCGGCGATCGTCTGCGCCCGCTCGGCGGGCGAATACCCCGCATATCGCAGCTTCACCTCCGCCGTGCGGACGTTGTCGTAGAACTCCAGCCGGATCGCATAGCTCCTCCCGGCCTCGACGTCCAGCGTCGCCGTCTTGGTCGAAACGCCGTGGTCCGCCCAGTGTTCCAGCACCTCGCGGCCGTCGACGAAGAGCCGGTAGCCGTCGTCGCCACTCACCGTGAAGATCGCACGCTCCGAACGCGCGGGACGGAATTCACCCGTCCAGCGGGCCGAGAAATGATCCTCGGGAAGCCCCTCGGCCGGGGCGCCCTCCCAGAAAAAGTCCACTTCGGGATGCGTCGTCGTCACGACCGCAGGACCTTGCAGGTCGCGGTTGGCGTAAAATTCGCATCGCAGGCCCGGCTGCCCGTCCGGCGTGAAGAACCGGTCCGTGGCGGCCAGCGCCGTCGTGCCCTGCGGCGTGAGACACTGCACGCGCAGCCCCTTTTCCGCCGCCAGCCCCTCGGCCGCTGAGACGTAGCCGAACGGATAGCCTTCGCCCGAACCGCCGCCCATCGGCAGTTTGACGGCATTGGGGCCCATCACCACCACCCGGCGCGTCCGGCGGTCGAACGGAAGCAGCCCCTCGTTCTTCAGCAGCACCATCGAGTTGCGGGCCACCTCCAGCGCCGTGGCGTCCGATTCGGGATTGCGCTCCGGAATCGAGGCGTCCTTCTGCTCGCGGTCCAGGAACCCGAAGGCGATGAGCGTCTGCAGAATGTGGCGGCACTTCTCGTCGATCGTCTCCTCGGTGACGACGCCCGAGGCGAGCAGCCGCTTCAGATTCTCCGGATTCGTATACCGTGCGCCCGGCATTTCGAGATCCAGGCCGCCGTTCGCCGGTCCGGCGACCGAGTAGGTCGCGTCCCAGTCCGACATGAAGATCCCCTCGAAACCCCACTGCCCGCGCAGAACGCCGTCGATGAGATCGCGGTTCTCGGTCATGTGCTGCCCGTTGACGAGGTTGTAGCTCGACATTACGGCGCCCACGCCCGCCTCCTCGACCGCCTTGCGGAACGTCGGCAGGTAGATCTCGTGCAGCGTACGCTCGTCGATGTCCGACGAGACGTGGTGGCGGTCGTACTCCTGGTTGTTGCCGCAGAAGTGCTTGATCGTGGCCATCACCCCTTCGCCCTGCATGCCTTCGATGTATCCGGCCGCCGTCTCGGACGCCAGGTAGGGATCCTCGCCGTAATACTCGAAATTACGCCCGCACAGCGGCGAGCGATAGATGTTCACGCCCGGGCCCAACATGATATGTACGCCGCGCGCACGCGCGTCGCGGCCCAGCGAACGGCCGTAGGCGCGGGCCAGCGAACGGTCCCACGTCGCAGCCAGCGCGATGCCGCACGGATAGAGCGTGCTGTGCGTGTCGTTGCGCACGCACTGCGGGCCGTCGGCCATCCGGATTGCGGGGATGCCCAGACGCGGGATCGAACGGATGTAGAAGGCGTCGTATCCCCCGATATAGGCGAGTTTTTCCTCCAGGGTCATGCGCTCCACCAGCGCCGCGGCGCGCGCCTTCGCCTCCGGAGCGATCCGCTGGGCCGCAGCCGAAAAGGCCAGGCCGAGCGACAGAAGCGTGAAAAGAAGTGATTTCATAACAAATGATTTTTACCTGAAACAAAGATACGTCTAATATCAGGCAGCCACTATTAAATATCCTGCAAGTTGATTAAAAAATCCGGACAAACTCGCGTTCCGCCGGAGGAGAGCGGGCCTCCCGGCCGGCCGCGGCAGCCGCGAAGACACCGGGGAACGAGCGGACCGGACCGCCGCGCAGCGCCCGTCCGCACGCGGACGGCGCCCTGCGGGAGGATGCCCGACGCCCTTTTTTGCAGGATTTTTTAATCAATTTGCAGGATTTTCTAAACAGACCGCGCCGAAAAGGTTTATTTTTGCGTACGGACGGAGAGGCCGGCCGCCTTAGGCTCCGGAACGGAATCGAGGACACGGCGCCCGCCGGCCCGCGCCGCGGATCGATCTGCAGGATTTTTAAACTTTCTCGCCGGATTTTTTAAGGATCCCGACAACGGAAAGGCTTATTTTTGCATAGCAATCCGAAGCACGAGTCCGCATGCGAAAACCGCCGCCTGCATCGGCCGACGCTGGCCCGGGAACGCCGGAAAAGCGCCGCCCCGAGGACGGACGCAGCGATTCGGGCGGACGGTACCCGCAACTGAAACGACACCATCGAATATGACCCGGAAATTCATCCCGTATCTGCTCGCGCTCCTGTCCGTCTCCTGCGGCGGAACGAAAAAGAGCGATGCGACGGCGACCTACTCGAATCCCGTCATCGCGGCCGATGCGCCCGATCCGTCGGTCATCCGCGCCGAGGACGGCAGCTACTACCTCTATGCCACCGGCCACGGCTACCCGATCTACCGCTCCGGGAATCTCGTCGCCTGGGAGCGCGTCGGCACGGCCTTCACCGACCGGAGCTGGCCCGCAGCGATCCGCAACGGACGCCGCGGCGACCTGTGGGCCCCCGAAATCCGCCGCATCGGAGAGAGGTACGTGCTCTTCTATACGCTCTGGTTCGGGGACGTGAGATACAGCGTCATCGGCTACGCCGTAGCCGACGGACCCGAAGGCCCCTTCGCGGACCGGGGCATACTCGTCGACAGCCAACAGATCGGCGTCGAGCAGTCCATCGACCCGTACTATTACGAGGAGAACGGCCGGTCCTACCTTTTCTGGGGCAGCTTCCGCAACCTCTACGTCATGGAACTCGACGTGACCGGCGATGCGCGCATCGCTCCGCGGCCCGAGACCAAACGCCTCTTCGCCGGAACGGCCTTCGAAGGGACGAATATCTACGAGCGCGACGGATGGTACTACCTCTTCGCCTCGACGGGCGATTTCGCAGGCGGCGCGGAAAGCACGTACCGGACGGTAGCGGCACGCTCGCGCAGCCTGCTGGGACCCTATGCGGACAGACAGGGGCGCTCGGTGCTCGACAACGGCTGCGAACCGCTCCTGCAGCGCAACGACGCCTTCGCCGGGCCGGGCCACAACGCCGGACTGGTGGAAGATGCCGAGGGCCGGACCTGGATGTTCTACCACGCCTACGACCTCTCCTGCCCGGAGCGGGGGCGCCTGGGCATGCTCGACGAGGTGCGCTGGGACGAAGAGGGCTGGCCCTACGTCGAAAACGGAAGCCCCTCGTCGAAGGCGGCGGCTCCCGTCGTGGAAAAATAACCCGAGCGCCGGAGGTCCGCCCCGCGCGGGCCGCCGGCCGAAAACCATACCCGATGAACATGAAACATACGATCGCACTTTTGCTCCTGTCACTGGAGCTGACGGCCTGCGTATTGACGCCGACCGACCCCGGTCTCCGCGCGGAGCAGCTGCTCGCGAGGATGACCCTCGAAGAGAAGATCGGGCAGATGGCCCAGCTGACCATCGAGCCCTTCGTCATCGCCGACGGCGCGGGCGGCTTCGCGCTCGACACCGCCCTGCTGCGCGAAGCCCTGGTCGACTACGGCGTGGGGTCGCTGCTCAACGTCCCGCTGAGCGAATCCCAGCCCGCCGGGGTGTGGGGGCCGTTCATCGGGGAGCTCCAGCGGATCGCCACGGACGAGACCCGGCTGGGCATCCCCCTCATCTACGGCGTGGATCAGGTCCACGGCGGCACCTATTCGCTCGGTTCGACGCTCTTTCCGCAGCAGATCGCCCTCGCGGCGACGTGGAATCCCGCGCACGCACGCCGCATGGGCGAGATCACGGCCTACGAGATGCGGGCCTGCAACATCCCCTGGAACTTCGCGCCGATCCTCGACCTCGGGGCCGACCCGCGCTTCCCGCGCCAGTACGAGGGCTTCGGCGAGGACCCCTATCTGGGGTCGGTGCTGGGCCGCGAGCTGGTGAAGGGACAGGAGGGCGATGCGAACGACGTGGACCATCCGGAGCACGTGGCCACGTGTCTGAAACACTTCCTGGGCTACTCGGTGCCGGCCAGCGGCAAGGACCGCACGCCGGCCAACATCCCGTGGAACGCCCTGATGGAGTACCACCTGCCGGCGTTCCGGGCCGCCCTCGACGCCGGAGCCCGCTCGGTGATGGTCAACTCCGGAATCATCGACAACTGCCCGGTGCACGCCAGCCGCCGGATCCTGACCGGCCTGCTGCGCGACGAGCTGGGCTTCGACGGCGTGGTCGTCACCGACTACGAGGACCTCGAGAAGCTCCACGCCCGCGACCACCTGGCCGCGACCTCCAAGGAGGCCGTCCGCCTGGGCATCGACGCCGGCATCGACATGGCGATGATCCCGATCGACTACCGGGGCTTCTGCCGCGACCTGCGCGAGCTGGTGGAGGAGGGGGCCGTCTCCGAGGCGCGCATCGACGAATCGGTGCGCCGCATCCTGAAGCTCAAGTTCGAACTCGGGCTGTTCGAGCGCCCGAACACGCTGCCCGCCGACTACCCTCTGTACGGCTGCGAAGAGCATCGCCGGGCATCCTACGCCGCGGCGGCCGAGGCGGTCACGCTGCTCAAGAACGACGGCGCCCTGCTGCCGCTCGATTCCGCCGCGGGGCGGAAGATCCTCGTCTGCGGGCCCAACGCCGAGAGCCGCCGCGCGCTGTGCGGCGGATGGACCGTCACGTGGCAGGGCCACGGCATCGAACGCCATCCCAAGCTGTGCAAGACCCTCGCCGAAGCCCTCGCCGAGCGCTTCGGAGCGCGCAACGTCGAGGTCATCCCCGGCGTGAGCTACCGGCCGCACGAGAGCCGCTACGACACCGAGCACCGCGACCGCTTCGACGAGGCCGTGGCAGCGGCGCGCCGGGCCGACGTCGTCGTGCTGTGCCTCGGCGAGAACTCCTACTGCGAGAAGCCGGGCGACCTGAACGACCTGGCGCTCGATCCCCTGCAGACCGAACTGGCCGAGCGCATCGCCGCCGCTGGGAAGCCCGTCGTGCTGGTACTCGCGGAGGGGCGTCCGCGGCTGATCTCGCGATTCTCGGCGCGCATCCCCGCCATCGTGCAGAGCTATCTGCCCGGCCCGCAGGGCGCCGACGCCGTGGCCGACGTACTCGCCGGAAAGGTCAACCCGAGCGGGAAACTGCCCTACACCTACCCGGCGTACCCCAACTCGCTCGCGGTCTACTGCCACAAGTACGCCGACGAACAGCGCAACACCGACGCCACCTATGCGTACGAGAGCGACTACAACCCCGAATTCGTCTTCGGACACGGACTGAGCTACACTTCGTTCGCATACTCGGGAGCGCAGCTGACGCGCGAGGGCGACGACATCGTCATCGCGGTCGACGTCGCGAACACGGGCGACCGCGCCGGACGGGAGGTCGTGCAACTCTACTCGCGCGACCTCTACGCCTCGCTCATCCCCGACGTCAGACGCCTGCGCCGGTTCGGAGCGGTCGAACTCCTCCCCGGCCAGACCCGCACCGTGGAGTTCCGCCTCACGACGGACGACCTGGCGTTCTACGGCCTCGACAACCGGCGCATCGTCGAACCCGGCGAGTTCCTCTTCGAAATCGGCGCCTCGTCCGCAGACATCCGGGCGACGCTTCCCTTCACCCTGTAAAACGGTCCGAAACATGAAAACGAGACTTTGCATCATCCTTTCGCTCCTGCTGGCGGCCTGTGCCCGGCAGACCGCGAACACGCCGCAGCTGCCCGACGCCGCGGCATTCGAAACCGAGGTCGACGGACGCCCCGTCGCGCTCTACACCCTGGCCAACGGCACGGGCTTCACCGTGCAGATCACCAACTACGGCGCCCGTGTGGTGTCAATCCTCGCGCCCGACCGCAACGGCGCATACGCCGACGTGGCCGTCGGCTGCGAGTCGATCGGCCGCTATCTCGACGAAGACGGGGCACGCTTCTCGGGCCCCGTCGTGGGCCGGGTGGCGAACCGCATCGCCCACGGGCGCTTCACGCTCGACGGCGAGGAGTACCGGCTGCCGCAGAACGACAACGGCAATTCGCTCCACGGCGGCGAAAAGGGGCTCGACAGCCGCGTATGGACCGTTGACGCGCACTCCGCCGATTCGGTCGCCATGCACTACGTCTCGCCCGACGGCGAGGAGGGCTATCCCGGCGAGCTGACCGTGCGGGTGACCTACACCGTCACCGACGACAACGCGCTGCGCATCGACTACCGCGCGACGTGCGACCGCCCCACCGTCGTCAACCTCTCGAACCACTCGCTGTTCAACCTCGGCGGCGAGGGCAGCGGTTCGATACTCGAACACGAACTGCGGATCGACGCCGATGCCACGACGCCCGTCGACAGCCTGCTCATCCCCACCGGACGGATCGCCCCGGTCGACGGCACGCCCTTCGACTTCCGCATCCCGACAGCGATCGGAGCCCGCATCGACGCCGACGACCGGCAGCTCCGCAACGGGCACGGCTACGACCACAACTGGGTGCTCGGCGGCTTCACGGGCGAGGTGCGTCTCGTGGCGTCGCTCTACGACCCCGCGAGCGGCCGCTTCATGGAGATCCTCACCGACCAGCCCGGCATGCAGTTTTACAGCGGCAACTTCTTCAACGAGCTGTCGCGCGGGAAGTTCGGCCGCAAGATCGGATACCGCGGCGCCGTGGCGCTCGAGACGCAGAACTTCCCCGATGCGCCCAACCGTCCGCAGTTCCCCTCGGCCCGGCTCCTGCCCGGCGAGACCTATTCGCAGACCTGCATCTACCGATTCGGCAGCCGATAACCCCGCCGGACCGCACGGACGAAATGCAAAGAGGAGCTTTCGGCTCCTCTTTTTTTATCGTTTGTCGGATTTGTCCGGGAAAGGTCCCGAAAACGCCGGGTACCCCGCACAGAAGGTCGGAGATCGGCGGAAGACCCGTGCGGAGCGCATCCGCCGCCGGGCTCCGACGGAAGCACAGAGACCGGGCGGCTGTCCAACAAAAAAGGTCCCTCGAAAAGGACCTCCTGAGCGGAAAACGGGACTCGGACCCGCGACCTCAACCTTGGCAAGGTTGCGCTCTACCAACTGAGCTATTTCCGCAATATTCGCCGCAATGCAAAAGACTCGCTTCCGTATTGCGAGTGCAAAGGTAGCGCAAATTTTCGAAAAAACAAATTTTCGGCATTTTTTTTATTTCCCGCCGGCCGAAGCGCACGGCCGGAAGAGCGGCTTCCGCCCGCCTCCGTCATGCGGAATTCCGCACGGCGGACGATGTGCTGCGGTTTTATCCGCTCCGACGCATGCAATTTCGTCGCGATACGCTATCTTTGTCTCCGTGAAAGAGTGGATACCGTTTTTTGCCGAACTGGGCGAACGTCTGCGTCCGTTCGGCCGCACGCCGCAAAGTCGCGAGACGATCGCACAGGCCTGCCGGGCCAACGGATGGTTCCGGCCCGAAGAGATCGTGCGCGCCGTGGAGACGATCCGCCGCGACATGCTCGACGCCGGAAAACTGGAAAGCTGGAGCAGCCGCTATGCGCTGCCGGCTGCCCGGCCGCGCCGCGTGCTGGTCGTGATGGCCGGCAACATTCCGCTGGTCGGATTCTTCGACCTGCTGTGCGTCGTGGCGAGCGGACACCGGTGTGCGGTGAAGCCGTCGGGCAAGGACCGCATCCTCATGGAGTACGTCGTCCGGACGATGCGCGAGATCGACCCCGCGGTTCCGGTGGAGCTGTGCGGCGGGGAGACGCCCGCCGACGCCGTGATCGCGACCGGAAGCAACAATGCGGCCCGGTACTTCCGGGCCCGGTATGCGGAGATCCCGACGCTGCTGCGCGGCAGCCGGCAGTCAGCGGCCGTGCTGTCGGGCGCCGAAACGCCCGCGCAACTGGCCGGCCTGGCCGACGACATCTGGGCCTACTCGGGACTGGGGTGCCGCAACGTCTCGCTGCTCTTCCTGCCCGAAGGCTACACCCCCGCGCTGACGATGCCGGCCATGAACGCCAAGTACCGCAACAACTACCGCCAGCAGCGCGCGCTCTGCGAAATGGAGGGGCGGCCGTTCGTCGACCTCGGGTGCGCCGTCGCCGTCGAACAGCAGGAGTTCCCGCAGGCGCTGAGCCTCCTCTCGCTGGCCCGCTACCGCTCGCTCGACGAAGTGGAGAGATGGCTCGCCGCGCACGACCGGCAGTTGCAGTGCGTGGTCTCGGAGTGCCTCTCCCACAGCCGCCGCACAGACTTCGGACGCGCGCAGTCGCCGGCCCTGACGGACTATCCGGACGACTGCGACGTCATGGAATTCCTCTCCGGCATATAACCCGGCCGGCGGACCCTTCGGAACGCTCCCCGGCGACGCCCCGGACGGCCCGGCCGACAACCCCCGATCCAAGCAATGCGAACGATGAAGAAAAACACCCGGATCATCCTGCTGACCGCCGTTCTCATGGCGGTCTGCGGCCTCGGCTACCTGCGCTACCGCGCCGCACGCCCCTACACCCCCTCGCCCGAGCTCGCCGAGGCGTACGGCTCGCTCTCGCAGGCCGAAGCCGACCGCCCCGACTCGACGCTGCGGACGGGCGCCGACTGCTACGACATCGAGAAGACCGTCCGGATCATGAACTCGCTGGAGGTGGCGCAGGCCCGGAGCGGCTCGTTCGACGAACTGCTGCTCTACATGGCCCGGCAGGACTACGACGGCGTGGCGAAGGAGGTGCTGGCCGCGAAAAAACGGATGTTCCCCATCCTGGAGGAGATGAACGCGCTCAGGAAACAGTACGACGACGCCTCGTCGGTGATGGGCTACCTGCGGTGCGTCTCCCGGCAGGCCGAGGAGGGCGACCTGCGGAGGGGCGGTCTGGGGGCGACGATGCTCGCCATGTCGCTGACGCAGGGGCGCGCCGCGTTGGAGACGGCGTTCGACGCCTACCGCGAGCAGCAGCATCTGAAGAAGGAGCTCGCCGCGAAGCTGGCCAAGATCAACCGCGAGTACATCCGCTACGTCGAAGAGTACGCGCCCGTCTACCACAAATACATGCGCGAGTGGGACGCCCTGTGCCTGCTGAAGGACCGCGCCTACATCGACCTCTACTCGGGCCGCTACGCCGATGCGCTGAACAATGCCGAGAAGGTCCTGGCCCTCTCGCCCGAGAACGAGGAGGGGCTGCTGCTCAAGGCCTGCGCGCTGATCGAATCGGGGCCGGCGGCCGGCCGCACGCCGCAGCTGCCCGCCGTGACGGAAGGCCCCCGGCCGCTGCCGCTCGCCGACCCGGAGGCGGAGGCCGCCGCGGCTCTGGCCGACCCCCGCTATTACACGGCCGAGCGCATCCTCGACGAATACCTGCGCCGCTATCCCGACAAGGCGGCTCCGGCGCTGGTGCTGCAGGGGCTGCTGTTCCGGCGGACGGGACGGCCCGACAAGGCGATGGCCAGCTTCGAACAGGCCGCGGTGGAGTATCCCCGGCAGGCCGAGGCGCTGACCGACATCCTGAACGCCTATAACAACCGCGCCTACCTCGACAAAAGCGCCGAAGGGCTCTACCTGCTCAACTACTACCGCTCGACGATGGAGGGATTCGGCATGTTCAGCCCCAATTTCCAGAAGGCGGCGCTGCTGCTCGCCGAAAACCGGATCGAGGAGAGCCGGCAGGAGATCTACCGCCACTTCTTCCGGCGCAGCCGGCAGGCGGCCTACCACTGCCTGCTGTCGGACATGCAGTACTGCGAGACGCATCTGCCCGCCGGCTTCCGGTCGCTGTTCCTCGAAGCGGGCCATATCGACCTGGAGTACGAACCCAGCGCCGCATTCCTCGGGATGGGCAGGAAGAGCGACCGGCTCGACGTGGCGCTGGTCAACCGCTCGGACCTGCGGCTGGAGAACGTGCGGCTCTTCCTCTGCATCCACTACACGGGCATGTACACGGACGATTACGAGGTCGTCAAGGTGCCGCTCGAGAAGAACCTCGTCCAGCCCTTCGAACGGGTCGGCTTCGACGCCGTGGAGATCGCACCGCACACGGTCGACGCGATCACGCGCATCCGGGCGATCGTCGTCGCCGACGACCGGATCGGCTGGGTCGACACGCCCGAGATCAAGCGCAGCCGCGCGACCGCAGCCGTCCTCCGTCCGGCGGAGCGGGCCGAGGCGGCGCGGCGCGGGAACGCCGCGGACGACTTCGTGCCCGACGCGCCGGAGATCAAACGGCTCATCGCCGAGCGGATGCGCGTGAACGACCGGCCGCTCCGCACGACGGACCGCGCACCGCTCCGCACGGCGCAGCGGCCCGACGCACAGGCATCGCTGCCCCGGCGCGCCATGCAGGCCGTCGGAGAGCTCTTCGGCGACAAGCAGGCCGACAAGCTGCGCATCGATCTGCCCCGCATCCTCGCACTGTTCGACCCCGTCTTCACGATCCACGCGGCGGGCGAGACGGACAAGACCCGCTATCCGGAGCGGAACACCCTGAGCGGAGAGTACATCCGGCTGGTCTTCGACCTGCGCCCCGGAAAGGACGAGACCGTCCCGCTCTATCTCTACGGCAACGCCCTGCGGCTGCGCATCGAGATCGCCGAAGCGGACGGTTCGTTCGAACTGATCGCGATCGAAGAGGTGTAGGAACCGGGGAAATTGCTACATTTGCAAAACCAAACCGGAGACGGCCGCGGCCCGGGCCCCTTCCGCCGAAAGGCGAAGCCCCGCACCCGACGGACGATCTCCGCAAAAACACACACGCATTATGTCGATGGTTTTCCGATTCCGCATGCTGAGCGACGAAAACGACCGTTTCGTCCGCGACTACGAAGTGATGTACGACATGTCGCTGCTGGATTTTCACCGCTTCATCCTCGCGACGCTCGAATACGAGGAGTGCATGGCGTCGTTCTTCACGGCCGACGACCGGTGGGAGAAGCTGCACGAATTCACCTCGGAGGACATGGGCGACGAAAACGGTCCGACGCCCATGGAGCGGGTCGTGCTCGGCCAGCTCATCCGCCGCAACCGCGACCGGCTCATCTATCTCTTCGACCTGTTCAACGACCGGGCCTACTACCTCGAGCTGACGGGGGCGTACGAGGCCGACCCCGCCGCTTCGTACCCGCGCGAGATCTATGCGCAGGCGGAGGTCCCCGACCAGTACGACCCGTCGAAGACCGCCGTCGATGACGACGGCTCGATCTTCGACGAAATGATGGACGAGTTCAGCGATTTCGAGGGCGACGACAACTACGACGATGAGTGACAAACGGCTGATCGCGGTGGTGGGGCCCACGGGCAGCGGCAAGACCGATGCGGGCATCTGCCTGGCCGAGCACTTCGGGGCGCCGGTCCTCTCGACCGACTCGCGGCAGATGTACCGCGGCATGGCCATCGGCACGGCGCAGCCCTCCGAGGAGCAGCAGCGCCGCGTCCGGCACTACTTCATCGCCTCGCACGACATCACGCAGAACCTGAGCTGCGGAGCCTACGAAACGCAGGCGCTGGAGGTGCTGGACGGAATCTTCCGCCGCCACGACTACGCCGTCGCCGTGGGCGGTTCGGGGCTTTACGTCCGCGCGCTGTGCGAGGGGTTGGACGACCTGCCCGCCGCCGATGCGGCGCTGCGCGCCGAACTCGCCGCGCGGGCGGAGGCCGAAGGGGTGGCGGCCCTGGCCGAGGAGCTGCGCCGGCGCGACCCCGCCTATTACCTCGCGGTCGACCGCAGCAACCCCGCCCGGGTGATCCGCGCCCTCGAAGTCTGCATCCGGACCGGCAGGCCCTACTCGGAGTTCCGGACCGGCACGCGGCGCCAGCGCGATTTCGGGATCGTGAAGATCGGGATCGACCTGCCGCGCGACCTGCTTTACGAGCGCATCGACCGCCGCGTGGACCGGATGGTGGAGCAGGGGCTCGAGGCCGAAGCGCGCGCGCTGTACCCCCACCGCGCGCTCAACGCCCTGCAGACGGTGGGTTACAAGGAGTTTTTCGACTATTTCGACGGCAGAACGACCCGCACCGAGGCGATCGATCGGATCAAGCGCAACTCGCGGCATTACGCCAAACGCCAGCTGACCTGGTTCCGGCGCGATCCCGAGATCCGGTGGTTCGCCCCCGACCGTACGGACGAAATGATTCGTTACGCCGCGTTTGGCGGTTCGTGATTTATTTCGTAATTTTGTCGCGCTTCGCAGAAGCTGCGCCCGGATGGTGGAATCGGTAGACACGCCGGACTTAAAATCCTGTGGCCAGCAATGGCCGTGCCGGTTCGA
>CAOJSG010000039.1 GCA_948442615.1 uncultured Alistipes sp. | reverse complement strand
CATCAAGCAGCGCTACGGCAACCTCTTCGACATGTACGAGGAGATCACCGACGTCAGCCCCTACGAGCAGCCGATGCAGATCTTCCCGGCCGTGCACTACACGATGGGCGGCATCTGGGTCGACTACAACCTGATGACCACCATCCCGGGCCTCTACGCCATCGGCGAGGCCAACTTCTCGGACCACGGCGCCAACCGTCTGGGCGCATCGGCGCTGATGCAGGGCCTGGCGGACGGCTACTTCGTGCTGCCCTACACGATCGGCGACTTCCTCTCGCACAAGATCCAGGCCCCGAAGGTGAAGACCGACACCAAGGCGTTCGACGAGGCGGAGAAGGCCGTCCGCGAGAAGATCGCCAAGCTGTTCGCGATCAACGGCAAGCAATCGGTGGACGACATCCACAAGAAGCTCGGCCACATCATGTGGGAGAACGTCGGCATGGCCCGTACGAAAGAATCGCTCGAGAAGGCCATCGCCGAGATCCAGGCCCTGCGCAAGGAGTTCTGGAAGGACGTGAAGGTCGTGGGCAAGGCCGACGACTTCAACGTCGAACTGGAGAAGGCGCTGCGTCTGGCCGACTTCCTGGAACTGGGCGAGCTGATGGCGCGCGACGCCCTCGACCGCGAAGAGTCGTGCGGCGGCCACTTCCGCTCGGAGCACCAGACTCCGGAGGGCGAGGCCCTGCGCCACGACGAAACGTTCGCCTACGCCTCCGTCTGGGAGTACAAGGGCATGGACCAGGCCCCCGAGCTGACCAAAGAGCCGCTGGAGTACGAGTTCACGCACCGCGCCCAGCGCAACTACAAAGACTAAGACCATTTGACGTTGAACTTCAATATCGATTCGAACCATGAATTTTACATTAAAGATATGGCGTCAAAAGGACGCTAAATCCAAAGGAGCTTTCGAGACCTACAAAGTCGAGAACATCTCGGCCGACACCTCGTTCCTCGAGATGCTCGACATCCTGAACAACGACCTGATCCACGCCGGCAAGGAGCCCGTGGCCTTCGACCACGACTGCCGCGAGGGTATCTGCGGCATGTGCTCGCTGCACATCGACGGCCTGGCCCACGGCCCCGGCCAGGGCGCTACGACCTGCCAGATCTACATGCGCAAGTTCAAGGACGGCGCCACGATCACCATCGAGCCGTGGCGCTCGGCGGCCTTCCCCGTCATCAAGGACCTCGTGGTGAACCGCGGCGCCTACGACCAGATCCTCCAGGCCGGCGGCTTCGTGTCGGTGCGCACCAACTCGGTGCCCGACGCCAACGCGATTCCCATTCCGAAGCCCGACGCCGACGAGTCGATGGACGCTGCGGCCTGCATCGGCTGCGGGGCCTGCGCCGCCACCTGCAAGAACGGCTCGGCGATGCTCTTCGTCGCCGCCCGCGTCTCGTCGCTGGCCAAGCTGCCGCAGGGCCGCGTCGAGGGCGCACGCCGCGCCAAGGCGATGGTCGCCAAGATGGACGAACTGGGCTTCGGCAACTGCACCAACACGGGTGCCTGCCAGGCCGAATGCCCCAAGTCGATCTCTATCGCGCACATCGCCCGTCTGAACCGCGAGTTCCTCTCGGCGAAACTCGAAGACTGATCCTGTCGCACCGCGACATCGCGCTCCCCCGATCTTCCGAGGTCGGGGGATTTTTCGTACACGCCGCCCCGATCCCGCCCGGCAAATCCGCGGCAAATCCTCACCCCGATCCCGATCTTACGCCCGCGGAAGAAGACGACGGCGCACGCGCGTCGACCCCTCCGCATTCCGCCAGGCATGCTATCCCGAAGAAAAAACATAAAAAATATAGTACTTTGTATTGCAAAGTACAAAAATTACAATTATATTTGCTGTGTAAAAGTAATAGACCGCCAACGGTCCACGACAAACTCCGCGCACGTCATGAAAGAGATCGTACACGTAAACATCGGCTCCGAAGTCTTCATTCTCGACGACGACGCCTGCCGCACGCTGAAAAGCTACCTCGACAACATCCGCTGCCGTCTGCCCGAGAACGACTCCGACACGCTGTTCGACATCGAAACGCGCATCGCCGAGCTCTTCCGCGAACGGATCACCGGCACCTCGCGCGTCGTCACGCTCGAGATGGTCCGCGACGCCATGACCCGCATGGGCAGTCCGGCCGATTTCGGCGAATGCCGCCGGACACAGCCGCCCCGGACCGAACAGCCCCCGCAGCGCCTCTACCGCTCGCGCAACGACCGGATGATCGCCGGCATCTGCGGCGGCCTGGCCGTCTACTTCGGCATGGACGTGGCGCTGATCCGCATCATCGCGGTCCTGCTCTTCCTCTTCGCCGGACTGTCGTTGTGGGTCTATCCGATCCTCTGGGCCGTCATTCCCGAGGAGCCGGCCCTCTCGTCCGGTACGAACGGCCGCAACGGCCGGTACGAATAACCCGATCCGGCCGCAGACGGCACCGGGGCGGCACGCCCCGCACGGCCGAACGGACCGCTCGGCGCACGCCGCGCACGCACGAAACGATAAAACCGATCGCCCCATGGCAGAAGACAACGCAAGAGCGCAAATGCGCAAAGGTATTTTGGAGTATTGCATCCTGGCGATACTCTCGCGGGAGGACTCCTACGCGCCCCGCATCATCGCCGAGCTGAAACAGGCGCAGATGATCGTGGTCGAAGGAACGCTCTATCCCATCCTCACCCGGCAGAAAAACGCCGGGCTGCTCACCTACCGCTGGGAGGAGTCCCCGCAGGGACCGCCCCGCAAATACTACTCGCTCACCGACAAGGGCCGTCAGTACCTCGAAACGCTCGACGGCGCATGGGAGGAGCTGGTGCGCCAGATCCATACCATCCGCTACGGCGAGGAGGGCGGCGCCCCCGCGCCGAATGAATAGCCGCCTCCGGAAGGCCCGGCGATCGGGCCCGCCGGCCGCCGCCGCGCATCCGCGCCGGCCGGCAACGACAAACGCGAAAAAACCATAACAATGAAAACGAATATGAAACACATGTATCTCGGCCTGCTCCTGACGATCGTCTGGGCCGGCACCGGGTGCGACGCCGCCCGGACACACGGAGGCATACGCCTCGAAGGCAGCGGCAAAACGATCGAACGCACCTTCGCGGCCGGCGCGTTCGACAAGCTCGACGCAGAATTCGGCGCCGAGGTGACGATCGTCGCGGGAAGCAGCGCAGTCAGGGTCGAGGCCGACGACAACATCATGGAATTCGTCGAGATCGAGACGGTCGACGGCACCCTTCGCATCGGGCTCGCCGTCCCGGACAAGCGCATCCGCTCCATCTCCGACGTGACGCTGAAGGTCGAGGTGCCTTCGGACGGCAGGCTGGAGAAGATCACCGCATCGGGCAGTTCGAAGGTGACGGCGGAACCCGTGCTGACCGCTTCCGAAATCGAGTTCCGAGCTTCGGGCGCCTCCCGCATTACGGCCAAAGTGGCGTGCGACGCGTGCGAGATCAAGGCTACGGGCGCTTCGGGCGCGTTCATCGACGGCACGGCCGGACGCTGCGAAGCCGAGGCTTCGGGCGCCTCGAAGCTCTCGCTCGCCATGCAGTGCACCGACTGCGCGATCGAATGCTCGGGCGCCTCGGAGGCCGACCTGGCCGGCACGGTGCGCAGCTGCACGGTCAAGGCGAGCGGCGCCTCCGCAATCCGGGGCGAACACTTCGCCGCCGCACAGTGCCGGGCAACGGCGAACGGCGCCTCCTCCGTCCGCATCCAGTGCACGGAGAAGTTGCAGGCGCAGGCTTCGGGAGCCTCCAGGATCGTCTACTCGGGCACCTGCACCGAAACCGAAACCCAGGCCACGGGAGCCAGCTCCGTCTCCCGGAAGTAACCGCACGAAAAAAGGTCGTCCCCACGCCGTCCGAACCGCCGTCCCGCACGCCGTCCGTCCGAAATGCGGCCCGCGAAGCAGGCGCGGCCGGACGGGAGAGACCCCGCCCCAACCCTTAAAGTCACCGAAACCATGAACGAGGTAAAAAAATGCAGCATCTCGGGTGTCGCCTTCACGCTGGACATCCACGCCTACGATACGCTCGCCGCCTATCTGCAAAGTCTGGAGGAGACCCTGCGCGACACGCCCGACGGCGACGAGATCATCGCCGACATCGAAGCGCGCATCGCCGAACTGATCCTCTCGGCCCAGGATGCGGCGTGCGTGGTCGACAAACCGCTCATCGACCACATCGTCGCCCAGATGGGCTCCGCACAGGACATTTCCGACCGCGACGACGCTCCGTCGGGCCCCCACCCGCGCATCCCGCGCCGCCTCTACCGCGACACGGCCAACGCCCGGCTGGGCGGCGTCTGCGCCGGCATCGGCAAATATTTCGACATCGACCCCGTGTGGGTGCGCCTGGGCATCTTCCTGCCCCTGGTATTCGCCAGCTTCAGCCGCATTTCGATCCTGCACTGGTTCGGCCCCATGTTCGGCAACCTGTTCGTCATCTTCCTGATCTGCTACTTCATCATGTGGTTCGCCGTGCCGGCCGCCCGCTCGGCCCGCCAGAAGCTCGAGATGAACGGCGAGCGGATCACGGCCGGCACCATCCGCAAAGCGGCGTCGGCGAACAACGACGTGGACCGCAAGGCCAAACCCATCGTCGCCGACGTGGTGTCCGTTTTCGGCCAGGTGGTGCTGATCGTGCTGAAGATCCTCGCCGGGCTGCTGGTCTTCGGACTGATCCTGACGGCCTGCGCCCTGATCATCGGGCTCTTCGCGGTGCTGGTGGGCGGCCACGAGCTGTTCAGCCCGGCCTGCCTCGAGGATCTGACGCTCTGGGTACCCGTGCTGGGCATCTTCGTCGCACTGATTCCGGTCGTGCTGCTGATCTACGTGCTGATGTGTCTGATCGCCTCGCGCAAACCGGGCGGCAAGACCGTGCTGGCGATCTTCCTGCTCTGGCTGGCGAGCATCGTCGCCTGCGCCTGCACGGCGATCCGGTCGCAGACCAGGCTGCGGCTGGTCGACGGGCCCAGCGCCGTCGAACGGCTGATGAAGACCGACGTGGTGGTCGACGGCGATACGACCACCGTCAGACGGTTGCTCCGCGACCACCGCGAACTGGAGAGCATCGTGGAGCTGGAGCCCGGCAGCGTACACGTGAGCGTTCCCGACAAGCACATCGACATCACCGTCGAGCGGAACCGCCCCGCCTCCCCCGACAGCGTCGCGGCCGCCCGAGCCGGCAACGCCGCGGAATAGCCTCCCGACGCGAAGCGGCGAACCGACAGCGGCCGCGGGCCTGCGCGCCGCACCGGCCCGCAGCCGGCCGGATCCCGCCCCTTCGACGCAAGCCGGACATCCGGACCGATACGTCCCCTGCCGCACGGTCGTGCGGCAGGGGACGATGCGTAAATCGGACCGCCGCCGGCACCGATTCTTTGGGAAAATTGAAAATATTCGTACCTTTGAACGTTTTCGGAACGTCGTTCGCACCGACCGGCACCGAAGCGCGACCGCCGGCAGGGAGCACCCGCACGCCGCACGAACCGCAACAACACCCAAAAAACACGAAATATGGCAGCCATCAAATGCATCGGCATTCTCACTTCGGGAGGCGACGCCCCCGGTATGAATGCGGCCATCCGCGCCGTCACCCGCACGGCGATCTTCAACGGATTCAAGGTAAAAGGCATCATGCGCGGATACAAGGGACTGGTATTCAACGAAATCGTCGATTTCAAGTCGCAAAGCGTCAGCAACATCATCCAGCAGGGCGGCACCATCCTGAAGACGGCCCGCTGCAAGGAGTTCCAGACGCCCGAAGGCCGCAAGACCGCCTACGAGAACATGCAGGCCGCGGGGATCGACGCGCTGGTGGTGATCGGCGGCGACGGCTCGCTCACGGGCGCCGGCATCTTCGCCCAGGAGTACGACGTGCCGATCGTGGGCCTTCCGGGCACGATCGACAACGACCTGGGCGGCACCGACTCGACGATCGGCTACGACACGGCGCTCAACACCATCATGGAGGCGGTCGACAAGCTGCGCGACACGGCCTCGAGCCACGAGCGGCTCTTCTTCGTGGAGG
Source organism: uncultured Alistipes sp. (assembly GCA_948442615.1). Classification (GTDB taxonomy): domain Bacteria; phylum Bacteroidota; class Bacteroidia; order Bacteroidales; family Rikenellaceae; genus Alistipes. The sequence goes on along the minus strand of CAOJSG010000039.1, from coordinate 13,520 downwards.
TGATGGGCCACACGGCGGGCTACCTGGCGCTCAACAGCGCGCTGGCCACCGGCTCCGAAGCGGCGATCATCCCCGAGATGGAGACCGAGGTCGACCAGCTGGCCGAGCTGATCAACCACGGATTCCGCAAGAGCAAGAACTCGGCGATCGTCATCGTGGCCGAAAACCCCAAGACGGGCGGCGCCACGGCGCTGGCCGAACGCGTGAAGAAGGAGTTCCCGCAGTACGACGCGCGCGTCACCATCCTGGGACACATCCAGCGCGGCGGCTCGCCCACGGCCCACGACCGCATCCTCGCCTCGCGGCTGGGCGAAGCCTCCATCGAGGCGCTGCTCCAGGGCCAGCGCAACGTGATGATCGGCATCCGCAACGGCGAGATCACCTACGTTCCCTTCTCGAAGGCCGTGAGCCACGACAAACCCATCGACCGCAACAACCTCGAGCTGGTGAAGATCCTGTCGATCTGATCATCGGCCGAACCACACATTACTACCCGCACTTATCATGAAACGCGTTATCGGAATAGGAAACGCGCTGACGGACATGCTGGTCAACCTGAAAACCGACTGCGTCCTCAGCCGCTTCAAACTGGCGAAAGGCTCCATGAGCCTCGTCGACACCAAACTGCAGACCGAGATCTCCAAATCGGTGGCCGGCCTGCCCTACTCGCTGTCGCTGGGCGGCTCGGCAGGCAACACCATCCGCGCCATGGCGCAGCTGGGATGCAGCGTCGGGTTCATCGGCAAGGTGGGGCGCGACACCACGGGCGACTTCTTCGAACAGGCGCTCGAGAACCTGGGCATCCGGCCGTTCGTGTTCCGGGGGACGGAGCGCTCGGGCAAATGCGTATCGCTGATCTCGCCCGACGGCGAGCGCACGATGGTCACCCACCTGGGCGCGGCGCTCGAGCTGCGCGCCGCGGAGATCGAGCCGGCCGTCTTCGACGGATTCGACTGCCTCTACGTCGAGGGCTACCTGGTCCAGGACCACGAACTGATCCTCGGGGCCGTGAAGACCGCCAAGCAGTGCGGTCTGAAGGTGGCCGTCGATCTGGCCAGCTTCAACGTCGTGGCCGAGAACCTCTCGTTCCTGCGCAACCTGGTCACGACCTACGTCGACATCGTCTTCGCCAACGAAGACGAGGCCAAGGCCTTCACGGGCGAGGCCGAACCGCTCAACGCGCTGCAGGCCATCTCGGAGATCTGCGAGCTGGCCGTGGTGAAGGTCGGCATGAAGGGCGCCCTGATCAAGCAGGGCGGCGAAGTGGTGCACGTGGGGATCATGGCCGCCGCCAAACGGGTCGACACGACCGGCGCGGGCGATTTCTATGCCGCAGGCTTCCTGGCGGGGTTGTGCGACGGGCTGTCGCTGCGCCAGTGCGGCACGATCGGCGCCATCACGGCGGGCAAGGTGATCGAGGTGGTCGGCACGACCTTCGGCGAAGAGGCCTGGGCCGACATCCACCGGCTGGTCGACAAGGTGAAGCACGAAAAATACCTCTTCTGATTGCAGCGTGTCCGCCCCGCGCGAACGAAAGGGCGCGCAGGGCGACAGGACGAAGCGAAAGGCCGGAGCCGCGCCATGCGCCGGCCATGAAAGCGGCGGATTCTCCCCTGCGGGAGGATCCGCCGCTTCCGTCCGGCAACGTCGGGAGAAGAGAGCGGTCCGACGCATTCCGCACAAGCATGGACAGAGATCTGGCATGCTTCGATCCGACGCATTGCCGCACAGACACGGGCAAGGCTCTGCATGCTCCGAACCGCAGGCTCCGCACGAAGGCGTCACGGCATGAGGCAGCCTCTCCGGACGGTTTCTGTCCGCCGCTCGAATAAACGCCCGGCGAACATCCCTTCCTGCAAACGAATCCCCGTCCAACGAACGCCCCCGGCAAACGAATACCCCGGTGAACATCCGCCCACAAACAAAACCCAACAAACAAACGCCTCCGCTGCGATCGTGCAGCGGAGGCGTTCTTTCGATCGCTCGTCCGATGGCGGCCGGAGCTGCAGCTCCGTCGCCCGCATGCCGGAGGATGCGTTCCGGCCGCAGCCGGCCCGGCCCTCCGACCGGATCAGAAGGGCAGGTCGTCGACCTCGGCGGCCGGCGCCGCAGCATAGGAGGGTTCCTCGCCCAGCGGCGGCATGTCGGGCACGGGCGCCGGCTGCTCGGTCTGTTTGGGCTGCAGACGCCAGGCCCGGATGTCGGTATACCAGCGGCCGTTGTACTCGCGCGACTCGATATTGACCGAGACCGTATAGGCAGCCCCCTCGCGCAGACGGGCCACATCATCCGGCCGGTTGAAAAAGGTCACGCAGATCTTGCGCGAGAAATTGCCGTCGGGCATGTCGAAAACGACATCCTGACGCTGCCACTCGCCGCGTGCCGAAACGCCCTTCGTCAGGGGCAGTATCTTGTAGACGGTTCCTTCGAATTCCATAACGTTTTTGGGATTTTATATGATTCGGCAAAGGTAATCATTTTCGGCGTCCCGCACACGGGGAGCGGCCGGATTTTTTCGCGCCGCATGCGTTTCGGGCCGCAGCCGGAAGCGCGCGCCGGATCGTCCGCACGGGGCGCCGGCCGGTTCAGAACCGGTGCAGCGCCCGCACCAGGAACTTGTTGTGCTTGGGAATCTCGACCATGTAGGGCGGTTCGATCGACATGTGCGACGTGGCGGCGAACTTCTCGTCGAGTTCGGTCGACGTGAAGTAGTACATCAGCCGGTCCATCCGCTTTCCGCCGTTGTTCTTGAGCGAGTCGTTGAAACGCTGGCGGACCTGGCGGTTCGAGCGGATCCGCGAGCCGCCGTTGTAGAGATGGCCGATCACGATCATCTCGTCGATCGAGGGCAGGTACCACCCCTCGCCCTGCCGCCGGCACCAGTCGAATGCCGGAAAATCGGCCCACGAAAGCCCGTTCTGCCCGATATAGCGTTCGATAGCGGCCATATTGGCACGGCCGTCCTTGCGGTCAGTCGCCCCGGTCGTCCGCCACTCTTCGCGTTTGGCGAAGACGCTCCAGGGCAGCGTCTCCTCGTCCATCGAGATCAACAGGCCGTGCGTACGCTCCTCGTTGAGCTGGCAGACCACGCCGCGCAGCCCGTTCTCGTTGTAGTAGTCGCCGATCTCGTACGTCCGGGCCACCATGACCTCGGGAGCCGCATCGCGGTAGGCGGGAGCCGGCGTCGCAGCCGGAGCGGCAGGCTCGGCGGACTCGGCCGGAACCGCAGACTCGACGGGCTCCACCTGCGTCACCTGCGGTGCGGGCGCCGCGGATTCGGCCGCCGCAGCGGATTCGGAAGGTTCGGCCGCGGAGAAGACCTCCTCTTCGCCGTTGGCGTAGCGGATCGACCGGATCCGGTCGACGGGCAGCACGTAGGTCGGACCGTCGGGATTCGAGAAGCGTTTGTAACGCACCGCATCGGGAGCGACCTCCGTCACTCTGGCCTCGATGCGCGTATCGTCCGTGCGGACGATGAGATCCTGGGCCGCCGCCGTCCACACGCCCCACAGCGCGGTCAGAAGCAGCATGATCGTCTTTTTCATAGGCAGGGCAAACTTTGTTTAGTGACAAATATAACGTTTTTTTCCGAACTTTCTTATTATCTTTGTCCGAAGAAAACACCGGCAAGCCGGACAATACGCATTCCGACATGGCATTTTTCGACCTGTTCAAGAAAAAGAAGCATAACCCCGACACGGCGCCGGCGGCCGCCGAGGCCGAAGCGGCCCGCGAGCGCGAGGAGCTGGACGCCGGTCTGGAAAAGACCAAGACGGGCCTTTTCTCGAAACTGGCACGCGCCGTGTCCGGCCGCACGACGGTGGACGCCGCCGTGCTGGACGACCTGGAGGAGGTGCTCATCACCTCGGACGTCGGCGTGGAGACCACGGTGAAGATCATCGAACGCATCGAACGGCGCGTAGCGCGCGACAAATACATGAACGCCGCGGAGTTGCAGCGGATCCTGCGCGAGGAGATCGCGGCGCTCATGGAGGAGTCGCACGGCTCGCAGGAGGCGTTCGGCCTCGACGTGAAGGAGGGCGAACCCTACGTGGTGATGGTCGTGGGCGTCAACGGCGCCGGCAAGACCACCACCATCGGCAAGCTGGCGGCCCAGCTGACCAAGGCGGGGCTGAAGGTGTGGATCGGCGCGGCCGACACGTTCCGCGCGGCGGCGATCGACCAGCTGGGCGTCTGGGCCGAGCGGGCCGGCGCCACGATGATCCGTCAGGAGATGGGCTCCGACCCGGCGTCGGTGGCTTACGACACGCTGATGTCGGCCCGGGCCAACGGCGCCGACGTGGTGCTGATCGACACGGCGGGCCGCCTGCACAACAAGATCGGCCTGATGAACGAGCTGACGAAGATCCGCAACGTCATGGCCAAGGTGATCCCCGACGCGCCGCACGAGGTGATGCTCGTGCTCGACGGTTCGACGGGCCAGAACGCCTTCGAACAGGCCAAGCAGTTCACCCAGGCGACGCAGGTCACCTCGCTGGCCATCACCAAGCTGGACGGCACGGCCAAGGGCGGCGTGGTGATCGGCATCAGCGACCGGTTCCGCATCCCGGTGCGCTACATCGGCATCGGCGAAGGGATCGATCAGCTGCGCGTCTTCGACCGGCACGAATTCGTCGACGCGCTGTTCGGCCGCGGAGAGCGGCAGGGATAGCCCGACGGGCGGAAACGGCCGCCGCTGCGCGACCCCGCCCGGCCCCGCACAGCGAAACCCCTCCGCTCCGGAGGCCGGTCCGCGCATCCGCCGGCCCGCCCCGCGAAAATCGCACCCGTTCCGGAAGCGTGCGACACCGGAAAACCGGTCTCCCGCCCCGGCATACGTCCATAACCGACAATCCGCAACCCATGAAGATCCTCCTGCTCACCGCACTTTTCCTGTTCACGGGCGGCCGCACGCTTTTCGGCCGACCGAACGCCGCAGCAGCAGTCTCGCCGAACGCCGTCGCAGCGACTCGCAGCGGCGCCGCTGCGACCGACCTCCCTGCGGAAAGACGTCCCGACCGCGACCCCGTCTGGCAGGAGGCCCTGGCCGACGGCACGCTGGACATGCGGGTCTTCGGCCGTTACGCCCGCGACGAACGCCGCTACCGGACCCTCGCCGAACGTTTCGAGCGGGCCGACACCACGCTCCGCGGTTCGGATCTCTTCATCCTCTACTACGGCCACGCCTACCGCAACGCCTACGACGGCGGTTACGCCGCACAGCCCTGGCGCGAGTCGATGGCGAAAAAACAGTACGACAAAGCCTACGCCCAGGTCCGGAAAGCCCTCCGGCAGGCTCCCGCCACCCCTCATCTGCTGAACGACGCCATCCGCATAGCCCGTGCGCTCGGACGGCCCGACGAAGAGATCCGCAACCTGGCGTGGCGGCGCAACATCCTGCTGATCTGGATATGCGCATCGGGCGACGGCACGGCGGAGCGCCCCTTCGTCGTCGTCAACACCCAGGACGAATATACCCTGGCGCACGGGCTGCTGCGCGTCCGGGAGGTCCGGTCGCAGACGCCCGAGCCCCGCGGAACGACCTTCTGCGACCGCCTCGAGATCGAACCGGTAGACAACGAACTTTTCTCGGGATCGGAGATCTGGTTCGACTGCACCTATCCGCTCCCGATGCCTGCCGAACCGCACAAGTGGGCCAAAGAACTGCGCGACGAAACAGGCGCCGAAACCCCGTCACATGAAGAAAATTAACGTCATCACCCTCGGCTGTTCGAAGAACACCGTCGACTCCGAACACCTCATGGCCCAGCTGGCGGCGGCCGGATACACCGTCGCGGCCGACAGCGACCGCACCGACGCCAAGACGGTGGTCATCAACACCTGCGGCTTCATCGGCGACGCCAAGCAGGAGTCGATCGACCTGATCCTGCGGGCCGCAGCCGCCAAGCAGGCGGGCAAAATCGAGCGGCTGTTCGTCATCGGCTGCCTCGCCGAACGCTATGCCGACGAACTGCGGCCCGAACTGCCCGAAGTGGACGAATTCTTCGGCGTGAAGGACTGGGCGGGCATCGCCCGCGCCCTCGGCGCCGAGCATCGCACGGAGCTGGAGACCGAGCGTTTTCTGACGACTCCCGGCCACTACGCCTACCTGAAGATCGGCGAAGGGTGCAACTGGCACTGCGGCTACTGCGCCATCCCGCTCATCCGCGGCCCGCACGTCTCGGTCCCGATGGAGACGCTCGAAGAGGAGGCGCGCCGGCTGGCCGCCCGGGGCGTGAAGGAGCTGATCGTCATCGCGCAGGACACGACCTACTACGGCCTCGACCGCTACGGGCGGCGCATGCTGGCCGAACTGCTGCAGCGGCTCTGCCGGATCGAAGGCATCGAATGGATCCGGCTGCACTACGCCTACCCCACGGCCTTCCCCGACGAGGTGATCGAGACGATGGCCCGCGAACCCAAGATCTGCAAATACCTCGACATCCCGTTCCAGCACATCTCCGACGCCCAGCTGACCGCGATGCACCGCCGCCACACGAAGGCCGAGGCCTACGAACTGATCCGCAAACTCCGCACGGCGATTCCCGACCTGGCGCTGCGCACTACGCTGCTGGTGGGCTATCCGGGCGAGACCGAGCGGGATTTCGCCGAGCTGGAGCAATTCGTCCGCGACGTACGCTTCGACCGGCTGGGGGTTTTCGCCTATTCGGAGGAGGAGGGGACCTATTCGGCCCGGCACCTGAAGGACGACGTGCCCGAGGCCACGAAGCAGGAGCGCACGGAGCGCATCATGGCCCTGCAGCGCGAGATCGCCCTGGCGAACAACCTCGCGCGCGTAGGCAGCCGGCAGTGCGTGCTGATCGATTCGCGGCAGGGCGACTACTACGTAGGGCGCACGCAATACGATTCGCCCGAAGTGGACCAGGAGATTCTGCTGCCGGCATCGGAACGGCGGCTGCTGCGCGGCCGGTTCTACGAGGCGGAGATTGTCTCGGCCGCGGAGTACGACCTCTATGCACGGGTCGTCGCGAAGCGGAGATAGGCAGCCCGGCCGCACCGGCCCCGCCCGAGATCCCGGGGCGCACGGCTCCAGGTCCCGAACCATACAGGGCCGACCCCGATCCGCAGGCCCGGGTCCTATCCGCGCAAGACCATTTCCGGGGCGCACGGCTCCCCGTCCCGAACCATATAGGGCCGACCCCGATCCGCAGGCCCGGGTCCCGCATAGCAACCCCATATAATAAAGGTGTCCGACCTTCCGGTCGGACACCTTGTTTTCGCCCCCGAAACGGAGATTCGCCGCGCGAACACCCGTCCCGGTCTGCGATACGACTACAGGATACCCTGCTCGACCATCGACTTGGCCACCTTCATGAAGCCGGCGATGTTGGCGCCCTTCATGTAGTTGATGTAACCGTCGGCCTCGGTGCCGTATTCGAGGCAGGCCCCGTGGATCGACGACATGATCTGGTGCAGCTTGGCATCGACCTCCTCGGCCGTCCAGTTGAGTTTCTGCGAGTTCTGCGTCATCTCGAGACCCGACGTAGCCACGCCGCCGGCGTTCACCGCCTTGCCCGGTCCGTAAGGGATCTTCGCCGCGATGAAGGCGTCGATCGCCTCCGGACGGCAGCCCATGTTCGACACTTCGGCCACGATCTTCACGCCGTTGGCGATGAGCTGCTTGGCATCCTCGCCGCCCAGTTCGTTCTGCGTGGCGCACGGCATGGCGATGTCGACCTTCACCTCCCACGGCTTCCGGCCGGCGTAGAACGTCGACCCGGGGAACTTGTCGGCATAGGGAGCCACCACGTCGTTGTTCGACGCGCGCAGTTCGAGCATGTAGGCGATCTTCTCGGCGTCGAGACCGGCCGGATCGTAGATATATCCGTCGGGACCCGAGATCGTCACCACCTTGGCACCCAGCTCGGTAGCCTTGGTCGCCGCGCCCCAGGCCACGTTGCCGAAGCCCGAAATGGCGATCGTCTGACCCTTGATGTCCATGCCGGCCTTTTCGAGCATCTGGCGCAGGAAGTAGACGGCGCCGAAGCCCGTCGCCTCGGGACGGATGAGCGAACCGCCGTAGGTCATGCCCTTGCCGGTGAGCACGCCCGTGTTCTCGCGGGCCAGCTTGCGGTACATGCCGTAGAGATAGCCGATTTCGCGGCCGCCCACGCCGATGTCGCCGGCCGGCACGTCGGTCTCGGGACCGATGTGGCGCCACAGCTCGGTCATGAAGGCCTGGCAGAAGCGCATGACTTCGCGGTCGGACTTACCCTTGGGGTTGAAGTCGGAGCCGCCCTTCGCGCCGCCCATCGGGAGCGTGGTCAGGGCGTTCTTGAAGATCTGCTCGAAGCCGAGGAACTTCAGGATCGAGGGGTTCACCGAGGGGTGGAAACGCAGACCGCCCTTGTAGGGGCCGATGGCGTTGTTGAACTGGAAACGGTAGCCGGTATTGACCTGCACCTCGCCCTTGTCGTCCACCCACACGACCTTGAAAGTGAACGAACGATCGGGTTCGACGATCCGCTCCGCAATGCGGTTAGCCTCGAATTCGGGATGCTTGTTGTAGGTCTCCTCCACGGTCATCAGCACCTCGCGTACTGCCTGCAGGTACTCGCTTTCACCCGGGTGTCTGCGCTCGAGTTCAGCCATCAGATTGTTAACGTTCATAATGCACGAAGTTTTGTAAGGTATGTTCTGTTACAAATATAGTATGATTTCTTAAAGATTGTAATTCACGACGGCTTTTTTTTCGGGTTTCGGCGTTTCGGCTCCCCTTTTCGGCCCGATCCGGCTGCCGCACGGCACGGCCCCGCCGGCCGCGGGCTCATCCGCCCCACAGCCCCCGCGTTATTTCCCGCCGCATGCGCAGCAGCCACGGTCTCTTGCAGGACGGCATGAGGCCCGCCAGCAGCAACGTGGCGACCCACTTCAGCGCCTCGCCGAACAGCGCCCGGCCGTAGCGGCCGTTCCGCTGCGCCCGCATCCGCTGGCTCACCCCTACATTGCGGCTCAGCCGGCGGAAGTACTCCTCGGTCAGCTTCCGGTCGGGAATGATGTGCCACATCACCGCGTCGGGCACATACCAGCACTGCTCGCCGGCGCGGGCCAGCCGTTCGAACAGGTCGCTCTCCTCGCCGCCCACGAGGCTGACGCCCGAACGTCCGAGCGTCGGATCGAACGCCCCGTACCGCTCCACGGCGCTGCGGCGCAGCGCCATGTTCCCGCCCCCGGGGATGCGGCCCCGGGGAAAGGGGCGCACGCGGTCGCCCAGATCGATCGGATTGGCGACTGGCTTCTCCGTATAGCGCGACATCCAGGCCGGCCGCCCCCCGGGATATTCGGGGATGATCCGGCCGCCGGCCGACACCGCCTCGGGATGGCGGTCGAAGAAGTCGATGTAGGCCGCGATGAATCCGGGGTTGATGCGTTCGTCGTCGTCGATCACGGCGATGTATTCGCCCGCGGTCTCGGCGATTCCGCGGTTGCGGGCGTACGACAGCCCCTGGCGCGTTTCGGTCACCAGACGCAGGTTCAGCTCCGGAAAGCGCGCGGCGAAAGCGGCGAAACGCGCCGCGGTATCGTCCTGCGAATTGTTGTTCACCACGACGCACTCCCACGCATCGGCCGGCGCAGTCTGCCGCACGACCGACTCCAGCGCCGCGACGAGCTCCGCGGCACGATTGTAGGTAGCGATTATGAGCGATAGGCGTATCATCGCGTAAATGTAGCAAATTCCCGGCAAGCAGGCAATGATGTCGGCGAAAAACTCTATCTTTGTGCAACCAACGAGACACACCATGTTCGGATTTTTCAGACACATAGCACTTTCGGCGCTGCTTCTGCTCGCCGCGCCGGCTATCCGGGCGCAGCAGGCCGCCTGGCGGAGCGCGGTCGAGCCCCTCGGCGGCGACCGCTACCGCGTGGAGCTCACGGCGGCCATCCCCGCCGGCTACCACATCTACGACACGGGCCCCTACGACGACGGAGGCCCCAACCCCACGACCATCCGCTTCGCTCCGGCCGAAGGGGTCGTCTACGAGGGCGGCGTCCGGCTGCTCGACACGCCCGTGCGCAAGTACGACCCCTACATGCGGATGGAGATAGGCACCCTCTCGGGCACGGCGCGCTTCGCGCAGGAGCTGACGCTGCACGCGCCGCACGCCGTGCTGACGGCCGACATCGGCTGGATGCTCTGCTCCGACAACAGCTGCATGCCCCCCTCCGACACGCAGCTGCGCATCGAGGTCGGCACCCCCGCGGCGGACGGTGCCGACGCCGCAGTCCGGTCCGACGCGCCGCAGGCGGCGAGAGACTCCGCGAGCATCCGGGCCGCATCGGAGCCGCACGCCGCCGGACCCGCCGCCGCAGACCGCACCTTCTGGGGCTACATCATCGAGGCGATCCTGTGGGGATTCGCCGCACTGGTCACCCCGTGCGTCTTCCCGATGGTCCCGATGACCGTCTCCTACTTCATGAAGGGCGAGCAGAGCGCCCGGCGGGGCCGCTTCCGCGCCCTGGCCTACGGGCTGTTCATCGTGGCGCTCTACACGCTGCCCGTCGCCGGGCTGATCCTCGCCACGCGCCTCATCGGCGGCGGCGCCGTCACGGCCGACATCTTCAACTGGCTGGCCACGCACTGGCTGCCCAACCTGCTCTTCTTCGCGGTCTTCATGCTCTTCGCCGCCTCGTTCTTCGGGGCGTTCGAGCTGACGCTCCCGAGCCGGCTGGTCAACGAGAGCGACCGCAAGGCCGACCGCAAAGGACTGTCGGGCATCTTCTTCCTGGCGCTGACGCTGGTGCTGGTCTCCTTCTCGTGCACGGGTCCCATCGTCAGCTCGGTGCTGATCAAATCGACCGGCGGCGGCGAATTCTGGGTGCCCATCGCCACCATGCTGGCCTTCTCCACGGTCTTCGCTCTGCCGTTCACGCTGCTGGCCTTCTTCCCGTCGCTGCTCAGCAAGCTGCCCCGAAGCGGCGGCTGGCTCAACTCGGTGAAGATCGTGCTGGGCTTCGTCGAGATCGCCCTCGGACTGAAGTTCCTCAGCGTGGCCGACCAGACCTACCACTGGGGTATTCTCGACCGCGAGGTCTACCTGGCGATCTGGATCGCCGTCTTCGCGCTGCTGGGGCTCTATCTGCTGGGGAAGATCCGCTTCGCCCACGACAGCGAAGTGCCCTATCTGGGCGTAGGACGCCTGGCCGCAGCCATCGCCGTCTTCTCGTTCACGGTCTACCTGCTGCCCGGCATGTGGGGCGCACCGCTCAAGGCGCTCTCGGGCTACCTGCCCCCGCGCCACACCCAGGACTTCGTGCTGGGAGCGGCCGGCGCTCCGCTCCCGACGGACGGCGCGACCCCCGACCGGCCCAAATACGGCGATTTCCTCCGCCTGCCCCACGGTCTGAAAGGCTTCTTCGACCTGAGCGAGGCCGAGGCCTACGCCGCACGGGTCGGCAAGCCGCTCTTCATCGACATCACGGGCCACGGCTGCGTGAACTGCCGCGAGATGGAGGAGCGCGTATGGTCGGACCCCGAGGTGCTGCGGATGCTGCGCGACGACTACGTGATCGTGGCGCTCTACCTCGACGACAAGAAGATCGTGCCCGAAAGCGACTGGGTCACCACCGCATCGGGCAAGGTGCTCAAGAGCCTGGGCAAGATCAACTCGAACTACGTGCTGGCGACCTACGGCGTGAACGCCCAGCCCTACTACGTGCTGCAGGGGCGCGACGGCGAGGTGCTGGCACCGCCGCGGGGCTACGACCTCGACGCCGCGGCCTTCGCCGCCTTCCTGCAGCGCGGGCTCGAGGCATTCCGCAGCGGGAAGTGACCCGCTCCAGCCCCCACTGATCCGACCGGAACCTCTTCGCGCACGCAGCGGAGGCGTTCCGGTCTTTTTTCCGAAAGGATTCCGGCCGGGTTCCGCTCCGCCGAACCGCCCGGACCGTACCACCCGCTCCGTTCGCACCATCCACGTCCGCCGCTCCGTTCGTCCGGGCGGACCGGAGCCCGGCCATCCGCTCCAGCTGCCGGCCGACAGACATCCGGCCCGGCAGGCCAGCGACCTCCGGCCCGAACGAAAAACCCCGCCGCAGCAAGCTGCGACGGGGCCGGAATCTCCGGAAAACGGAGGCGGAAACGCCGCCCGGACGATCAACCCTTACGGTCCTCGCACCCGGCGAATGCCGCATTCACCTCCTCCTTCTTCTCGACGTGCTCTTCCGGAGAGTAGCCCTCCACCTCGTCCACGATCTCGCGGATGCCGTTTTCGAACCGCTCCTCGCAGGGATCGCACGTCTCGGTCCGATCTTTTCTGTACTTCTTCATAATCGCTGATCTTTGAATTACCGAATCCTCCGTCTCTTACGCAAGAACCGTACCCCGGCGGCGCGCCGGACCGCGGCCACTGCGCACGAACGACCGGCATGCGCGGATCACCGGTCGGAGAATTCGTCGAACATCGTGGTGCTGAGATACTTCTCGGCACGGTCCGGGAAGACCACCACGATGTTACCGCGTTCGATCCGCTGCGCCGTACGCACGGCCGCCAGCATTGCGGCGCCGCTGCTCATCCCGGCGAAAATGCCCTCGCGGGCGATGATCTCGCGGGCCATGGCGATCGCCTCCTCGCTCTCGACCATCTCCTGCCGGTCGATCTGCGACGGATCGTAAATCTCGGGCACGATCGCCTCCTCCATATTCTTCAGCCCCTGGATGTAGTGGCCGCGGATCGGATGGGCGCAGACCGTGCGGATGTCGGGCTTCATCACCTTCAGGAACCGCGAAATCCCCATCAGCGTGCCCGACGTACCCAGCGCGCAGACCAAATAGTCGATCTCGCCGCGCGTCTGCTGCCAGATTTCGAGCGCCGTGCTCTGATAATGGGCCAGATAGTTGCCCGCATTGGCGAACTGGTCGGGCATGAAGTACTTGTCGGGATTGGCGGCGACCATGCGGCGCGCCGTCCGGATCGCGCCGTCGGTCCCCTCCTCCGCGGGCGTGAGAATCACCTTCGCCCCGTAGGAGCGGATGATCTTGCGGCGTTCGACCGACACGGCGCTGCTCATCACGATCTCCACCGGATAGCCCTTGACGATGCCCACGATCGCCAGTCCGATGCCCGTATTGCCCGAGGTGGGTTCGATGATCGTGTGCCCGGGGCGCAGGCGCCCTTCGCGTTCGGCCGTCTCGATCATCTTCACGGCGATGCGGTCCTTGATGCTGCCCGTGGGGTTGAATCCCTCCAGTTTCGCGAAGATCCGCACGTCCGGATTGGGGCACAGCCGGTTGATCCGCACCATCGGCGTCGAGCCGATGCACTCCAGAATATTTTCCTTTACCATAAAATGCGCTTTTAACACCTGCAAAGATAGGTTTTCCCGTCGAAACGCGGAAATCCGCGGCCGCAGAAATCGGCCTCCGGGCCCGGGCTGTCCGAGAAAAAGCGGGTCGCTTTTTGCGGATTCGGAAAAATAATGCTACCTTTGCATCGCTTCGGGAGAGATGCAGGAGTGGTTGAACTGGCCCGCCTGGAAAGCGAGTAAACGTCAAAAGCGTT
>CAOJSG010000038.1 GCA_948442615.1 uncultured Alistipes sp. | reverse complement strand
TGTTGTCGATAAAAATCGACTGGATAAAGATATTCAACGATTCCATACGCTACCTCCTATTTTTCCTGTAAGTCCTTGTTGCGCGAACGATGCACCCAGATGATGCAGCCCACGATGATGAGCGCCATGGGCGGGAAGAGCATCAGTCCGCAATTCGAATAGAAACCGCCCTCGGCCGCATACCAGCTCTCGGGAATCACGCGGAACCCGTAGAGCGTACCCGAGCCGAACAGCTCGCGGAAGAAGGCCACGATAACCAGAATCAGGCCGTAGCCCAAACCGTTGCCGATACCGTCGAGGAAAGCCGGCCAGGGCTTGTTGGCCAGTGCGAAGGCCTCCACGCGACCCATGACGATGCAGTTGGTGATGATCAGACCCACGTAGACCGACAGCTGTTTCGAGACGTCGTAGACGAAGGCCTTCAGCACCTGGTCGACCAGGATCACCAGCGCGGCGATCACCACGAGCTGCACGATGATGCGGATACGCGCCGGCACGCCGTTGCGCAGCAGCGACATCACCAGGTTCGAGAAGGCGGTGACCACCGTCACGGAGAGTGCCATGACGATCGCCGGCTTGAGCTGCACGGTGACGGCCAGCGCCGAGCAGATACCCAGAATCTGCACGATGACGGGGTTGTTCGCCGAGAACGGTCCCGTCAGGAACTTCATATTCTTAGCCGAAAACAAAGGCTCTTTTTCGTTCTTACTCATTGTTTTCTACATTTTCTTCGTTAGACACTGCGGCATCTTCGGTCCCGGCGGACGGTTCGGCCGGCACGGCAGCGGCCGCACGGCGCGCCTCGAGCAGCGGCAGGTAATGTCCGATGCTGTTGTAGAGCATGGCGGTCACGCCGTCCGAGGTCTTGGTTCCGCCCGAGATGGCGTCCACCTCATGCGCGGGATCCTGGGCGCCGCCCTTGCGGAGCTTCACCGACCGGAACTCGTCGCCCTCGAAGATCGTCTTGCCGACGAACCGGGCCTGATACTTGGGCGTGGCGATCTCGGCACCCAGACCCGGGGTCTCGCCCTTGTGGTCCATGATGATGCCGGCCAGGGTATTCATATCCTGCTCGAGCGCCACATAGCCCCAGATCGGGCCCCACAGGCCGGTGCCCGTCACGGGCAGCACCACGCGGCCGTCCTGCGCCTCGAAGACGGGGAACTTGCCGGCCTTGTAGGCGCCGCCGACATCCTTGAGCAGTTCGAACACGTCTTCGCCCTCGACCTCGCGGCCTTCGGCGTCGACCACGTAGGCCCGGATATACTCGTCGTAATTGCGGTCGGTGGCGTGCAGCGACTCCAGGATCGCCTTCTTCTTCTCGTTGAGCATGTTCGCCTCCTGCCGGTCCTTGAGCGACAGGGCGGCTACCGACAGCAGCAGCGCCACGATGACGACCATGACCACCGAATAGACGATGATATAAGTATTGCTGTTCTTATTCATGGTATTCCTCCTTATTTAACGGTTTTGAGACGCTTGTTCCGGCGGGCGATGTTCGCCTCGACCACGAAGTAGTCGACCAGCGGAGCCAGGGCGTTCATGAAGAGAATCGAAAGCATCATGCCCTCCGGATAGGCGGGATTCACCACGCGGATCAGCACGGCGACGGCACCCGTCATGAACCCGACGATGTACTTGCCCTTGTTGGTCTGTGCCGAGGTGACGGGATCGGTGGCCATGAAGACCGCACCGAAAGCGAAGCCGCCGACGATCAGGTGATACCATGCCGGGAAGGCCGTCACGCCGAGCGCCTGGAACAGATAGCCCATCGCCAGACCGCCGACGAAGACCGACACCATCGTGCGCCACGAAGCGACGCCCGTGAAGAGCAGGATGGCGGCGCCGATCAGGATGGCCAGCGTCGAGGTTTCGCCGAACGAGCCGGGGATGAACCCGAGGAACGCGTCCAATGCCGAATGGTCGGCGAAGAAGGCCGGCATGTCGTTGAGCGCCGTGGCGCCCGTGATGCCGTCGACCTGAGCGCCCATCATCGTCCAGTCGGAGTACCACACCTGCTCGCCCGACATCGCGGGCGTGTAGGCGAAGAAGGCGAAGGCGCGGGCCAGCAGCGCCGGGTTGAAAACGTTCATGCCCGTACCGCCGAAGACCTCCTTGCCCAGCACCACGGCGAAGGCGGTCGAGAGGCCGACCATCCAGAGCGGCGTGCTCACGGGGAAGATCATCGGAATGAGCAGACCCGTCACGAGGAAGCCCTCGTTGACCTCGTGTCCGCGCGCCTGGGCGAAGCCGAACTCGATGGCCAGACCCACGATGTACGAGACGCAGACCATCGGCAGCACGCGCACCAGACCGTAGGCGAAGGCCTGGAAGCCCTCCAGCCCCACCTGCGAACCGGTGTTGTAGCAGCCGAAGAGGAAAGCCGGAATCAGCGCTGCGACCACGACGATCATCGTACGTTTCATATCGTTGCAGTCGCGGATGTGCGCGCCCTTGCGCGTCGTCGTGTTGGGCACGAAGAGGAAGGTTTCGAACGCATCGAACGTCGACTCCAGGAAGCCCAGCTTTCCGCCCTTGGCGAACGCAGGCTTGATATTATCCATAAATTTACGCAGTCCCATCGTTATGCCTCCTTGATCATTAAGTTAATACCGTCGCGGATGATCTGCTGGATCTCGATCTTCGACGGATCGACGAACTCGCACAGTG
Source organism: uncultured Alistipes sp. (assembly GCA_948442615.1). Lineage (GTDB taxonomy): Bacteria > Bacteroidota > Bacteroidia > Bacteroidales > Rikenellaceae > Alistipes. The sequence goes on along the minus strand of CAOJSG010000038.1, from coordinate 16,973 downwards.
CGAAGTCCTCCTCCGTGACCTCGTAAATGCCCAGATTCTCCATCTTGTCGATGTCCTTGGCCAGACAGGCCTTGAGCAGATACATCGGATAGATGTCCATCGGGAGGTACTGCTCGTAGAGACCCGTCACCACGAACGGACGCTCGCCGCCGTGCATGTTGGTGTCGAGGTCGTAGCGCTTCTTCGGGCGGAGCCACGAGAAGTAGGCGCGCGACACGCTGAACTTGTCGAAACGGGGCATGGCCCATCCGAGCATCTCGTATTTGTCGCCCTCGGGAATCACGGTCAACTGATTCGCATAGAACGAAATATATCCGTCAGCGGAAGTTTTGGTTCCGGTCAGCACGTTGCCCGAAATGATGCGGACGCTGTCGCCCTCCTTCTGCGGTTTGACCGCATCGCCCAGAATCGAGGCCACCGAGGCCCCGGCGACGATGCGGCGGTAACCCGGATCGCGCACCTCCGAACCGGCCACGGCCACGATCTTGGTCATGTCCACGCGGCCTTCGTTGAACAGACGGCCCACGATGGCCAGATCCTGAATATTGATCGTCCAGACCACTTCGCCCTTGTTCACCGGATCGATGTGGTGGATCTGCACGCCCACATTGCCGACGGGGTGTTTCCCGGCGAAAGCGTGGAGTTCGACGCCCGTCAGCCCGGCCATCTGCCCTTCGGCCTTGGCGCGCACCGACAGGTGCACCTTGCCCGTCGTGAGCTTGCGCAGCACTTCGATACCTTTCTGCAGGTCCTTCGTACGCTCGCGCAGCACGAAATTGTAGTCCGGAGCCAGCGGCGCCGAATCGAACGCCGAGACGAAGATCGCCTTGGGCGCATCGCTCGGATCGGCGATGATGCCGTAGGGACGCTGCACGAACATCGGCCACAGGCCCGAACGGAGCAGCAGCTCCGTCACCTGCTCGCGCGACGCCTTGGCCAGATCGGGCACGGCGAACTGCTCGTAGCGCTGCTCGGCGTCGGCCTTCACCGTCACGTTGAGCACCTTGCGCTTCTCGCCGCGGTTGACGGCCGAAACGGTGCCGCTGACGGGAGAAGTAAAGAGCACGCGCTCATCGTACTTGTTGAAGAACAACGGCGTACCCGCCTTTACCTCATCGCCCACTTTCACCAGCAGTTTGGGAGTCACACCCTCGAAATCGAGCGGCGACACGGCATACTCCGCAGCGGCGGGCGCCGAGGCCACCGTTTGCTGCGCTTCGCCCTGAAGCCTGATGTCGAGACCCTTGCGTAGTGTAATGATTTTCGACATTGATTGAAGATTTTGATTGTTATTTTAAGTTTTTACGGGTTATTCGCAACGGATCGAATGTTAGCGCACTAACAACACACTGAAATTCGCGGGCGAAAATACGAATTTTTTTCCGAATAACGGCAGGAAAAGGCGATTATTTGCGTGCCGGCTCGCGGGAAAACCGAGCTTCCGGCGTCGACCCCCGCGGACCCGCATGCGGCGACCGCGCACCGGACCGCCGCCGCCCTGTTTTTTCCGCCGCCGAACGCGGAGCGCCGGCCGGAAATGCACTTCGGGCACGATAATCGAAACGGCGGGAATTGGTTATGACCGACAAAATTCCTACATTTGCCGACATGGCGGAGCCTTACGTCGACATCCACACCCACCGTCCCACGGGGCGGCACATCGAACTGCGCACGGCGGGAATCCATCCGTGGATGGCCGATGCGCAGGATGCAGCCTCGCTGCTGCCGCTCCCGGAAGGGGTGCAGGCTATCGGCGAGATCGGGCTGGACCTGCTGCGCGGCCCGTCGCCCGAACGGCAGACGGAGACATTCCGGCAGCAGCTCGCCATCGCCGAACGCGAAGAGCTTCCGGTGGTGCTGCACTGCGTGCGGGCTTTCGAGCCCGTGATGCGGCTGCTCGCCGGCTACCGGCTGCCGGCGGTCATCTTCCACGGCTTCATCGGCTCGCCCGAGCAGGCCGCACGCGCCGCGGACCGCGGCTATTGCCTGTCGTTCGGTGCTCGCAGCCTGCGGTCGACGCGGTCGCGCCGCGCGTTGCAGATGCTCCGGAGCGACCTGCTCTTTCTGGAGACGGACGACGATCCGGTCCCGATCGAAGACATCTACGACGAGGCCGCCTCCGTACGGCATACGGAGGTCGCGGCGCTCCGCGAAACGATACTGAACAACTACAACCGCATCTTCGAATCGAAATGACCATGACCGACAACTGGCTCGAACGAACCGAACTGCTGCTGGGGCCCGAGAAACTGGCGACGCTGCGCCGGGCGCACGTCCTCGTCGTGGGGCTGGGCGGCGTGGGCGCCTATGCGGCCGAGATGATCGCCCGCACGGGCGTGGGGCGCATGACCGTGGCCGACGCCGACACCGTGTCGCTCTCCAACATCAACCGGCAGCTGGTGGCGCTCCACTCTACGGTGGGGCTCCCCAAGGCCGAAGTGCTGGCCGCGCGGCTGCGCGACATCAACCCCGCGATCGAACTGACGACGGTCGAAAAATACATCCGCGACGAGGAGACCTACGCCCTGCTCGACGCGGCCCGCTACGACTACGTCGTGGACGCCATCGACACGCTCTCGCCCAAGCTGGCGCTGATCGCCGCGACGCTGGAGCGGGGAATGCCGCTGGTCAGCGCCATGGGCGCCGGCGCCAAGACCGACCCCACCCGCATGGAGATCGCCGACATATCGAAGACCCACCACTGCCCGCTGGCCCACATGCTGCGCAAACGGCTCCACAAGATCGGCATCCGCAGCGGCTTCCGGGCCGTGTTCTCGCCCGAACCGATCCGCGAGGGGGCCATGATCCTCTGCGAGGAGCAGAACAAGAAGTCGAACGTCGGCACGATCTCCTACCTGCCTGCGCTGTTCGGCATCGGGTGCGCCTCGGTGGCGATCCGCAGCCTGCTCGGCGAACTGGACGACTGACGCGCACCCGGCGGAGCGCACCCGGCGCCGGCCATATACGAAACTCAAAAAAACGACCGAATAGATGATACCGAACATCGTATTTCTCGACGAATATTCGCTCGGCGGAGCCGACCTCTCGGCCATCCGCTCGCTGGGCCGCTACACCGGCTACGAAAACACCGCCGCGGAGCAGGTCGTCGACCGCTGCCGCGAGGCCGACGTGGTGATCGCCAACAAGGTGCGCCTCGGGCGCGAGACCCTGGAGGCGCTGCCCCGCCTGCGGCTCGTCTGCATCGCCGCCACGGGCATGAACAACGTCGACCTCGAAGCCGCCGCCGCATGCGGCATCGAGGTCCGCAACGTGCAGGGCTACTCGACGCACTCCGTGGCCGAAACGACGATCGGCGCCGCCATCGCCCTGCTGCGGCACACGCTCTATTACGACCGCTTCGTCAAGAGCGGCGCCTGGTCGGCTTCGCAGCGCCAGTTCCACTTCGGCCGGCCGAACCGGCAGCTCCGCGGCGCCTGCTGGGGCATCGTCGGGCTGGGGGCCATCGGCCGCGAAACGGCGAGGCTGGCCGCGGCTTTCGGATGCGACGTGCGCTACACCTCTACTTCGGGCGTCGTGCGCCGCGAAGAGTACCCCGCCCTGCCGCTCGCGGAGCTGCTCGCATGGGCCGACGTGGTCTCGATACACGCCCCGCTGAACCGCGCGACCGAAGGGCTGATCGGCGCGGCCGAACTGCGGCGCATGAAGCCCACGGCCGTACTCGTCAACGTGGCCCGCGGCGGCATCGTCGACGAAGCGGCCCTGGCCGAGGCGCTGGCCTGCGGCACGATCGACAGCGCGGCGCTCGACGTGTTCGCCGGCGAACCGCCCGCGGCCGACAGTCCGCTGCTGCATCTGCCCGACCCGGACCGGCTGCTCGTCTCGCCGCACAACGCATGGTCGCCGCACGAGGCCGTCGGAACGCTGGTCGAAGGCATCGTGCGGAACATCCGGACCCATTATGCCGAATAGACCCGCCATGGAGACGACGATTCCGCCGCTGCCGACGGCCGACGAACGCCGGCGGCAGGTATTCGACTACCTCGATGCCCACGGCATCCGCTACAGCTGGTACGAGCACCCCGAAGCGCCCACCTGCGAAATCGCCATGCGCTATTGCCGCGGCGACGGGGCGCAGCACTGCAAGAATCTCTTCCTGCGCAACCACAAGGGCGACCGGCACTACCTGGTCTGCTTCGACGCCGAACAACGGCTGGCCATCCGCGACCTGGAGCGGCGGCTGCGCCAGGGCAGGCTGTCGTTCGCATCGCCGCAGCGCCTGGCGCGGTGGCTGGGGCTGTGCCCCGGATCGGTATCGCCCTTCGGGCTGATCAACGACCCCGCGCACCACGTGCATCTGTTTCTCGACGCCCGGCTGCTGGAGCGTCCGCAACTGGCCTTCCACCCCAACGACAACCGGGCGACGGCGGTCGTTTCGCGCGAAGCGTTTCGGGAATACCTGGCGTGCGTGGGAAATTCCTACGAATTCATCGAGCTGTACTGAGCGCGGCACGGCCGCATGCGGATACGGCCGCCCCACTGCTCCGGCCGCGCGTTTTTCCCGGCGCAGGGCCGGCGGATCCGGGCTCGCGAAGAGGATCTCCTCCGGGCAATGGAGGAGGCTATCTGCGGAAAACGAGTTTCGGGAAGAGTTTGCGCAGCCGCACGAGTGCGTCCGCGACGCTGCGGCCGGCGATAACCAGGCTTACCGCAAGAATGATCAGCAGCATGCCGCAGCCGTTGCGCGGCGTGAGCGCCTCGCCGAAGAGCGTCACGCCGAAAAAGACGGCCGTCACCGGCTCCAGAGCGCCGAGTATCGCCGTGGGAGTGGCCCCGATATACTGGATGGCGCGGGTCGTGCAATGGAACGAGATCGCCGTCGGGAAGACCGCCAGCGCGATCAGATTGCCCCACAGATACCATTGGTCCGGCAAAACCGCGGCCGTGCCGAAACGCAGGCGGACCAGAAACAGCGAAAAGCCGAACAGCAGGACGTAGAACGTCACCTTGAGCGTCGGGACCGCCTTCAGCGACGGGCGGTTGACGCCGACGATATAGGCCGCATACGACAGCGCCGACCCCATCACGAACAGCGTGCCTCCGAGGTCGAGCGTCGTGCCGTCGCCGCTCCGGTAGAGCAGCCCGATGCCGCACAGCGCCAGCAGGATGCACAGGAAGGTGCGCAGCGAGAAGCGCTCGCCGAACCCCAGCGCCATGATCGCGGCGACGAAGATCGGATAGACGAACAGCAGCGTCGAGGCTACGCCGGCGTCCATGCGGTCGTAGCTCAGGAAAAGCATCAGCGAGGAGTTGGCCACCAGCAGGCCGAGCAGAACCAGCGACACGATTTCGCGCCGGTGCAAATCGAAATTCCGACCCCGGGCCTTCAACATGACGCCCAGGATCGGAATCGCGAAAAGATAACGGAAGAACAGCACCGAGTCCGGATCCATCCCCGCTTCGTAAAGCGGCAGCGCGAAGAGCGGGTTCATGCCGTAGGTGGCCGCAGCCACGGCTCCCAGCAGATACCCTTTGACTTGCTGCTTCATGGTCGGATCGGAACGGCAGCCTGCTGCGGCCGTCTTATTTCAGCTCGACGAGCGCCTCGCCGGTCATCTCGGCAGGCTGCTCCAGCCCCATCAGCTTCAGCACCGTGGGTGCCACGTCGGCCAGAATGCCGTCGCGCACCGACTTCACGCGGTCCGACACCACCACGATGGGCACCGGATTGAGCGAATGCGCCGTATTGGGCGTTCCGTCGGGGTTGACGGCGTTGTCGGCATTGCCGTGGTCGGCGATCTGGACCACCTCGTAGCCGTTGCGCAAAGCCGCCTCGACCACCTTCTCCACGCATCCGTCGACCGCCTTCACAGCAGCGACGATCGCATCGTAGACGCCCGTATGGCCCACCATGTCGCCGTTGGCGAAGTTCAGACAGATGAAATCGAATTTCTGCGAATCGAGCGCCTCGACCAGCTTGTCGGCCACCTCCGGAGCCGACATTTCGGGCTGGAGGTCGTAGGTCGCCACCTTGGGCGAAGCGACCAGGATGCGCTCCTCGCCCTCGAACTTCTCCTCGCGGCCGCCGTTCAGGAAGAAGGTCACATGCGCGTACTTCTCCGTCTCGGCGATGCGCAGCTGCGAAAGGCCGCACTTCGACACGTATTCGCCGATGGTATTGGGCACGTTCTCCTTGTCGAAAAGGATATGCAGGCCGGTGAACTTGGCATCGTAGGGGGTCATGCAGCAGTAGTAGAGCGGCAGCGTGTGCATCCCCTCGGCGGGCATATCCTCCTGCGTCAGCACGATCGTCAGCTCCTTCGCGCGGTCGTTGCGGTAGTTGAAGAAGATCACCATGTCGTCGGGGCGGATCAAGCCGACGGGCTCGCCCTTCTCGTCGACGCGCACGATCGGTTTGATGAACTCGTCCGTCACGCCCGCGTCGTACGACTTCCGGACGGCCTCCGTCATGTCCGTCGCAGGCTCGCCCACGCCGTTCACCAGCGCATCGTAGGCTACCTTCACGCGCTCCCAGCGTTTGTCGCGGTCCATCGCGTAGTAGCGGCCGATCACCGTGGCGATCCGGCCCGTCGACGACGCCATGTGCTTCTCCAGGTCGGCGACGAAACCCTCGCCGCTGTGCGGATCGGTGTCGCGCCCGTCCATGAAGCAGTGCACGAAGGTGTTCTCGATCCCGTATTCGGCGGCGATGTCGCACAGCTTGAACAGGTGGTCGAGCGACGAGTGCACCCCGCCGTCCGACGTGAGGCCCATGAAATGGACGTTCGCCCCCTTCGCCTTGGCATACTCGAACGCCTTGACGATCTCGGGATTGCGCATGATCGAGTTGTCGCGGCAGGCCCGGTTGATCTTCACCAGGTCCTGATAGACCACGCGGCCGGCGCCGATATTGAGGTGTCCCACCTCCGAATTGCCCATCTGGCCGTCGGGCAGGCCGACGTTCTCGCCGTCGGTGCGCAGCTCGGCATGGGGGTATTTCGCGGTCATGGCCGAAATATAGGCCGGGTGAACCGTCGAGATGACGTCCGCCTTGTCGTGACGGCCGTTGCCCCAGCCGTCGAGAATCATAAGTAATACCTTATTGCTCATAATCGTATGTATTGAAATCTCTCCTCGTTTCTTTCCCCGCCGGAGGGCGGGATGCGCCGGCACGCATGCCGCGGGCCGTCCGCCGCACCGGCGGGCGCTCCGCATGCGCCTCGGGCTCCGGAACGGCTCCGGCCTGCCGCGCGGGCGATCATTTCACCTGCGCGGCGATCAGCTCCACGGCCCGGTCGATCGCCGGCTGCAGTCCGTCGGGATTCTTTCCGCCGGCCGTAGCGAAGAAGAGCTGTCCGCCGCCGCCGCCCTGCATCAGCTTCGCGGCTTCGCGGACGACCGCGCCGGCGTTGACGCCGCGCGCCGTGATCTCATCGCCCAGCATGACCGTCAGCGACGGCTTGCCGTCGTTGAGCGATCCCACGACGAAGACCAGTTTCGGCATCCGCGACCGCAGGTTGTAGGCCAGGTCCTTGACGAAGTCGGGACGACGGTCGGACTGCGTGGCGAAGAGCTGCATGCCGTCGCGCTCGGGGATCGAGGCGGCGATCTTGTCGGCCCACTGGGCCACCTGCTCGCGGCGCATCTGCTCGACCTCCTTCGAGAGGGTCTCGTTGCTTTCGAGCATCTTCTTCACGGCCTGGACCACCTGCGAATTGTTGAGGTATTCGCCCACGTGGCGCAGCGTATCCTCCGCCGCGTAGAGCACGCGCTCGGCCTGCTCGCCCGTGACGGCCTCGATGCGGCGCACGCCGGCCGAGATGGCGCTCTCCGACAGAATCTTGAACAGACCGATATTGCCCGTGGCGCCCGCATGCGTTCCGCCGCACAGCTCCACCGAATTTCCGAAGCGGACCATGCGCACCCGGTCGCCGTACTTCTCGCCGAAGAGCATCATCGCTCCGGCCGCCGCGGCCTCCTCCTTGGTGGCGTTGCGGTTCTCCTCGAGCGGATGGTTGGCGCGGATCGCACGGTTCACGCGGCGCTCCACCTCGCGCAGCTCCTCCGCCGTCACCTTCTGGAAGTGCGAGAAGTCGAAGCGCAGCATCTCGGGCGTCACCATCGAACCCTTCTGTTCGACATGTTTGCCCAGCACCTCGCGCAACGCCTCGTGCATGAGGTGCGTGGCCGTATGGTTGTTGGCCGCCGACTGCCGCTTACCGGCATCCACCGAAGCGACGAACTCGGCCGCGGGATTTTCGGGCAGCGACTCGGCGATGTGGACGATCAGCCCGTTCTCCTTCTCGGTCGCTACGATCTCGATCTTCTCGTTGGCGCTCTCGATGCGGCCCGTGTCGCCGATCTGGCCGCCCGAATTGCCGTAGAACGGCGTACGGTCGAAGACCAGCTGGTAGGTGGTGCGGCCCTTCGACTTCACGCGGCGGTAGCGGGCGATGCGGACCGTGTCGGTCAGCGTGTCGTAGCCCGTGAATTCGCTCTGCGGACAGGGGAACAGCTCCACCCAGTCGTCGGTGTCGACCGCCGCCGCGTTGCGCGAGCGGGCCTTCTGGGCCTGCAGCTCCCGTTCGAAAGCCTCCAGGTCGACGCCTACGCCCTGCTCGCGGGCGATCAGCTCCGTCAGGTCGATCGGGAAGCCGAACGTATCGTACAACTCGAACGCCTCGGCGCCCGAGATCGCCTCGCGGCCCTCCTGCTTGGTGCGGGCGATCACGCCGTCGAGCAGGTTGATGCCCGTGGCCAGCGTGCGCAGGAACGACGCCTCCTCCTCCTCGATGACCTTCTCGATGAGGCCCTGCTGCGCCTTCAGTTCGGGGAACTGCCCGCCCATCTGCTCTACCAGACCCTGCACGAGACGGCACAGGAACGGCTCGTTGAAACCGAGGTAGGTATAGCCGTAGCGCACGGCGCGGCGCAGGATGCGGCGGATGACGTAGCCCGCCTTGACGTTCGACGGCAGCTGGCCGTCGGCGATCGAGAAGGCGATGGCACGCAGGTGGTCGGCGATGACGCGCATGGCCACGTCGCACTTCTCGTCGGCGCCGTAGCGCTTGCCCGACATGGCGGCGATGCGGCCGATCGTGGGCTGGAACACGTCCGTATCGTAGTTGGACTTCTTGCCCTGGAGGATCATGCAGAGACGCTCGAAGCCCATGCCCGTATCGACGTTGCGCGCCGGAAGCTCCTCGAGCGAGCCGTTGGCCTTGCGGTTGAACTGCATGAAGACCAGGTTCCAGATCTCGATGACCTGCGGATGACCCTCGTTGACCATCTCGCGGCCCGGCTTCAGGGCGATCTCGGCCTCGTCGCGCAGGTCGAAATGGATCTCCGAGCAGGGGCCGCAGGGCCCCGTCTCGCCCATCTCCCAGAAGTTGTCGTGCTTGTTGCCGCGGATGATGTGGTCCTCGGGCAAAAAGCGCGTCCAGTAGTCGTAGGCCTCCCGGTCGAAGGGCACGCCGTCCTCCTCCGAGCCCTCGAACACCGTGGCGTACATCCGCTCGGCGGGCAGCCCGTAGACGTCGTGCAGCAGCTCCCAGGCCCATTCGATCGCCTCCTTCTTGAAGTAGTCGCCGTAGGACCAGTTGCCCAGCATCTCGAACATCGTGTGGTGGTAGGTGTCGTGTCCGACCTCCTCCAGGTCGTTGTGCTTGCCCGAGACGCGCAGACACTTCTGCGTGTCGGCCGCACGGGGATATTTGCGCGGCGCATTGCCCAGGAAGATGTCCTTGAACTGGTTCATGCCCGCATTGGTGAACATCAGCGTGGGGTCGCCCTTGACGACCATCGGCGCCGAAGGCACGATCGCATGGCCCTTGCTTTCGAAAAAGTCGAGAAAAGCCCGACGAATTTTATTCGATTCCATGATATATGATTTTATCCTATTTTTCCGTTATTCGTTTCGGGTTGCAAAATTACGCATTTTCACCTAAATTTGCACCATAGGCCAAGGAGTTTTTTCGGGATGACACAAAAAGAACAGCCGTCGGACAAGCAGCCGACTTTGGTACGCGAAGCGCAGATGCTCACGCGCGAGGTCGTCGCGGCCCCGTTCCGCCTGCGCACCTACCGGCTCATCCGCCGGATCCTGATCGGATTCATCCTCGTGTCGCTCGCCAACGTGATCTTCTCCTCCTTTTTCTATACGCCCAAGATGTACGGCATCGTCCGCGAAAACCGGGACCTCATCATCAAATACCGCATCCTCCAGGACCGCATCCGCGCAGCGCAGCGCAAGGTGGACGACATCCGCCACCGCGACAACTTCGTCTACCGCTCGCTCTTTTCGACCGACACGCTGGCCGTCGACGGGGTCTACACGCCCTATGCCGACGAGAAATACGCTCCGCTGCAGGGCGACGCCTACACGCCGCTGATGGAGGGCACCTGGCGGCAGCTCGATGCGCTGGCCCGCACGCTCTATCTCGAATCGGTCTCGTTCGACGAGCTGCAGGCCCTCTCCGACAACAAGGGCAAGATGTCGACCGCCATACCGGCCATCTGGCCCATCGACCGCACGGCGCTGCGCAACGACCGCATCGGCGCCTTCAACCCGCGGCGCATGCACCCCATCCTGCACCGCGTGCAGGCCCACACGGGCGTCGATTTCGGGTGCGACGTGGGCACGCCCGTCTACGCCACGGGCGACGGCACGGTGGAGATCGCCGACAACTCGGGCTACAACGGCGGATACGGCCGCCAGATACTGCTGAACCACCAGTTCGGCTACAAGACCCGCTACGCCCACCTGAGCAAGGCGCTCGTGCGGCCCGGCGACCGCGTGCACCGGGGGCAGATCATCGGCGAGACGGGCAATACGGGCCGCTCGACGGGGCCGCACCTCCACTACGAGGTCATCCACAAGGGGGTGCCGGTCAACCCCGTGAACTATTTCAACCGCAACATGAGCGCCGAAGAGTACGAGCAGCTGCTGGAAAAGATGCGCGAAACCAACTTCGAAAAGCTGTAGACGATGGCAGGAAAAAAGGATCTGGAACAACTCCGCAGACGGCGCCGCCGCAAGCAGCGCCTCGTCCGGGCCACGGTGGGGGCATTCGCCTGGATGGGTGCCGCCATGCTCTATTATATCGGCTTTTCGCTCTTTTTCGACACGCCGGACGAATACGAGCTCAAACATTCGACCGACCGCCTGCGCCGCGAATACGAGGAGCTCGCGGCCCGCTACGACACGCTGTCGAGGGTGCTGGACCACGTCGTCGACCGCGACCGCCACGTATTCCGCGCCCTTTTCGAGTCGGACCCCTACGATTTCGACGCCGAATACGAGCGCAAGAAGGCCGCGACCTACGAGGAGGCGTTCGAGAAGTCGACCCGGCAGCTGGCTCTCGACCTGCGCGAACGGCTGGCCATGCTCGAAAGCGGCATGCAGCTGCTCGGCGACAGCTACCTCGATCTGCAGACGCGCATCGACTCGGCCGGAACGCGCAACAACAACATCCCGGCCATCCAGCCCGTCATCAACAAGCAGCTCACCCTGCTCACGGCATCGTACGGCATGCGCATCCATCCGTTCTACAAGACGCTCCAGTCCCACCAGGGCGTAGACTACACCGTTCCGGAGGGGTCGAGCGTCTTCGCCACGGCCGACGGCACGGTCAAAGAGGTCGCCGACCGCAACTCCACGCAGGGACGCACCGTGGTGATCGACCACGGCAACGGCTACGAAACCTCGTACGCCCACCTGAGCCGCATCGACGTGCGCAAGGGACAGCAGGTGCGGCGCGGCGACATCATCGCCCTGTCGGGCGACACGGGATTGTCGCTGGCTCCGCACCTCCACTACGAAGTGCGGCACAACGGCATGCGCGTCGACCCCATCCATTACTTCTTCATGGAGCTCTCGCCCACCGAATACCAGCGCATGATCCGCATCGCCCAGTCGGGCATGCAGGCATTCGACTGATGCGGCAGCCACATATGCGACAACCAACGGATTACGGCCGCTGCCTCGACCGAAACGCGACATCCGGGTCCGACCCACGCCATGGAAGCGGCAGCGACATGCGAACGGATGATCGTCAGCCGGTTACTCCGATCTGCTCACCCGCAGCTCGACGTACGCTCCTCCGCGTCCGGCCGGCTCCGCGACAGCGGACGGCGCCCCGGATCCGTCACCGCAGCCGACTCAACAGAAACACGCCATGACCTCCTCACGCATCCGACTCCTCCTGCTCGATTTCGACGGCACGCTGGCCGACACGCGCCGCGCCAACACCCTCGCCTATGTGCAGACCCTGCGCGAAGCGGGCTATCCGCTCACCGAAGAGGAGTACGAAAAGCGCTATTTCGGCATGCGCTGCAACGAATTCCTCACGCACTTCGGCATCGCCGACCCCACCGAGCGCGAGCGGCTGCGGCTGCGGAAAATCGCACTCTATCCGCGTTTTTTCGATACCGTGCGGCTCAACCGGCCGCTGTGGGAGTTCTGCCGGCAGTTCCGTGCGGGCGGAGGCCGCGTATGGATCGTCTCGACCGGAAGCCGCGCCAACATCGAGAACGTCATGGCTCATCTGGGCATCGGCGTGGCGCCCCGCGACGGCGGAACGGACGCAGCGCAGCCCTGCGCTGAGGGAAAGCACGCCTCTGCGACGCACGGCCAGCCGGCGGCTCCGGATTGTCGTGCGCACGAAGGGCTGGTGGACGGATTACTGTCGGGCGCCGACGTCGCACGCAGCAAACCGGCTCCGGACTGTTTTCTGAAGGCCATGGAGATCGAAGGGGCGACGCCTTCGGAGACGCTGATTTTCGAGGACTCGGAAATCGGGCTGGAGGCCGCCCGACGCAGCGGAGCGGGCTATTTCAAGGTCGTGCTGTAACTACAGGCATGCACCGGCGCTTGTCCAGGCGCATCCCTGCGGCTGCACGGCAGCCGCCGAAACAGACGGTCCGCCGGCCCGGGCACAGCTCCTCGCATGGTATAACAGCCCTTCGAACGTCGGCTGCGGCACGGTTCGGCACATGGTCCGATGCCGGGCATCCGCCGCAGCGCATTCGGCCTCTCCGAACGCATCGCGCGGAAGCGGCCGCCCGGAACCCGCCGGCACCCCGTCACCGCCGGCAAATCGCATTGAAGTCGCAGTACTGGCAGGTGTCCGCATCCTCGCACTGCCAGAACGGAACGGCCGGATCGAATAGTTCGGTCAGCTGCGCGCGCAGCAACTCTTCGAAACGCTCCCGATAGCACGAATAGGGCGCGCCGCGCAGCCCGGTCTCCTTGTCCTCCAGCAGCGGCGAATAATCCGGCCTGTGCATGTTGCGCACGTAATAGAGCGCCGGAACGGCATCGCGCCCCTCCGAACGATAGAGCATCATGGCATAGAGCAGCGTCTGCAGCACATTGGCCATCCGGTGACGACCCTTGCCCGTGAAAAGGCGCTCCACGCCGTCGAACACCAGGTGATCGCGCCCCGTCTTATAGTCGACCACCCGCAGCGTCCCGTCGTCCAGCGAATCGATCCGGTCGGAGCGTCCGGCGAACTTCACCCGGCGCGGGCGGTCGCCGTCGTCCAGCGGGAAGCCGCACGTCACGTCGCGCTCCAGCCCCCGCACGGCAAAGCCGTCGTGCGCCGCATCCCAGGCCATGACGCCCCGTTCGAGGTAGCGCACGACGATATCCCGCACCAGCAGCAGCTCGCCCGAATAGGTCTCGGGACCGGCATCCGCACGCTGGAGGTAATTTTCGTTGATCGCCCCGACCACGGCGCGCTCCACCTCGCCCGAAGCCGCGATCGCCCGCAGCAGCTCGCCGGGACGGGCCACCCCCTCGACCCGGGCATAGAGCCGCTGGGCCGCATCGTGAAGGATCACGCCGAACATCGGGGCGTCGACCCCCTCGGAGAGTTCGTCCCCGCTGCGGAGACGGGCCACCGAATGGAAATAGAATTGCAGCGGACAGGCCACGTAACGAGCCAGCGCGGTCGGCGAAAGGGCCGCATTGTCCGTTTGATCGGAATCGGGGTCGGCCCCGCCCGCGTCGAGAAACCGCGCGAGACTGCGCATCGCACGCGCGTCTTTCGCCACCTCGATCGGCTCCGACGGAGCGAGGTTGACGTCCACCCCCGCCTCGATCCGGCGCAGCGGGAAGCCCGACTCGTAGCCCAGCTGGTAGATGTAGCGGCTCGGCTCGCCGGTCGACTTCTCGTCGGCATGCGAACAATAGAGCATCGTCACCCGTTCGGCCCGCTGGATCAGCCGGTAGAAATAGTAGGCATAGACCCCTTCGTGATGCTCGGGCGTGGGCATTCCGTAGGCCGCACGCAGGTTGTAGGGGATGAACGACCCCTGCTGCAGGCGGTTGCCGGGAAAGTTGTCGTCGTTCATCGAAAGGATCACGACGTTGCGGAAATCGAGGTTGCGCGTCTCCAGGATTCCCATGATCTGCACCCCTTCGAGCGGCTCGCCCTCGTAGGGGATGCGCAGCGTCTGCAGGTGGCGGCGCAGCAGCGAGTCGTAGACCGCGGCGGTCAGCTTCACCTCGCAGGCATCGAGCGAGTTGCGCAGCTTGACGAGCTCCTCGGCGATCGCCGACAGGAACTCCGTACGGCGCCGCCGCTCCTCACCGTCGCACGGCACCCGCGCCACGGCACCGACCGCGTCGAGCAGATAGCGCGACCGTTCGCGCCAGTCGCCCGCAGGCGTGAAGAGGCGCGTCAGCAGTTCGCTGCGGCACAGCATCGCGGCCTCCACCGAGATACGGCGCCGCTCCACGATCTCCGCGCGGATCGCACGCGCCAGCCCGGGATCGTCGGCCACCACATAGGGATGGGAGAGCACCCCCTCGACGTCGGCGTGGTAGAACGTCGCATGCCCGTCGGCCGCGACGCGGCAGTGGTTCTGCAGCTCCACGAGCCGCTCGACGAAGGTGTAGGCCAGCGTCTGACGCAGCGGATAGCCCATCGTGACATTCACCTTGCCGACCTCGGGCGGCAGGGCATAGAGAAGCGGCAGGAGCAGATTCTCGTCCGTGAGCACCACGGCGGTCCGCTTGTCCAGCGGGCCGCGGGCGGCCAGTTCGGAGAGGACCCGGGCCGCATATTTGCACTGCACCGCATTCGACACGGCCGAAACGACCGTCAGCTCCTTCGGCCGGCGGAAATGGTCGTGGGCGATCGGCGCGCGCGGCGGAAAGAGCGCCAGGTTCGTACGCACGAACATGCCGGCCTCCTGCTCGGGGCACTCCGTGTAATAATCGTCGTAATCCCAGTAAAAATCGGTCTGCGACGTGGCGGCGAGGAATTTGAAAAGCCGTTTCTCGCACTCGGTCAGCGCATTGAATCCCGCCACCACATAGTGACGCCGCTCGCCGAACGCGAAGCCGCCTTCGCGCAGCCGCTCGGCGGCGGCCCGCTGCACCATGCCGTTGTAGGCGAAGCCCGCGGCCGCGAGCCGTTCGCGGAACTCGCGGTAGATGGCGCCCAGCGTGTTCCAGATCGCCAGGAAGCGCCGCTTCTCCTCCGAGAGCGTCGTCCCCTCGCCGAACGTCGACCAGAACGACAGGATCTTCAGCTGTTCGGGCGTCAGATAGGAGATGTCCGCCTCCAGCTCCTTGATGTCCGACAGGTTGCGGAAGAGCATCCCGGCATCGATCAGATACTTGTCGACGGTATCGAAATCGGTGAGGAGCATGTCGCCCCAGAAATAGAACTTGTCGAAAGATTCGGTATGGTAGCGGGAATAGACCTTGTAGAGCTCGGCGATGAGCCGCACGCGGTCGCCGATGCGCAGGCCCGAGATCTCGGTCATCAGGTCGTCGACCGTCAGCCACCGCGGCTGCCACATCGGCCGCTCGGCGATGCGCGCCAGCGCGTCGACGAAGAAGAGCCGCGCGCGGCGCGACGGAAAAAGCACCGACAGGCCGCTCGGATCGCCGCCCGTGCGCTCGTAGAGGTCGCGCGCCACCTCCGCCAGAAATCCCTCCATAGTCGTCCCGTTACCGTGCGTCACGCGCTTCGTGCGACGGCGTGCCGTCCGCCGCGCGAACGCATGCTATTCCCGAATCTCCTCCACCTGCATGATGGCGCCGCCCATGAACTTCGAGCCGCCGCGGATCACCGCCGGATGCCCCCGGAAGACGACGCGGCCGTTGGTCGTGGTCTTGGCCTCGATCCGGTCGGTCACCCACACCGAAGCGTCGCCGCCGCTCTGCGCGTTGATCTGCGACGAGAGCGTCTCCAGCCCGCCGGCCTCCAGCTTGCCCGTCGAGACGAACGCGGACAGATAGCGGGCCTTGCCCGTGAGGAGCACCTCGCTCTTGCCGCTGATCTCGAGCGTCAGATCGGCGCAGTCGACCGCAGCCGTGAGTTTCGCCTGGCCGCCCGCGGTCAGGTCGAGGAGCGTCGTGCGGAGCGTATCGGCGAAGAGCACCGTCGCATCGGTCGCCGTCAGCCGCCGCAGCTCGTTGTAATAGACCGTCACTTCGGTGCGGGCGAGGCGGCTCGAAGCGGGGCGCTCGGTGATCCGGAGCGTACCCTCCTTCACCACGGCCTTGAATTTCGACGTATAGGAGCCCTTCGTGTCGTAGACGATCCGGGGCGCCTCGTCGCCGGCCACGCGGACCAGCCGCAGATCGAGCGGCGCATCGACCGCGATCGCCGAGAACGAGGCGAGCCACTCGCTCTGGCTGCCCGAAGCCGTACGTATGGCCTGCGCATCCTGCGCGCGGAGCCCCCACGCGGCGAACAGCGCCAGCGCGGCGGTAAGAATCGTTTTTTTCATGGCACACATCTTTTTCACGCGACTAAATTACAAAATTCCCGCGAACATCGGATTGCCGTTCGGGATTTGTTTCGTACTTTTATTGCCCGAAACGACAAAACGAAGAGTGAGAGCGACAATTCTGAATGCGAGCGCAGGGTCGGGCAAGACCTACCAGTTGGCGTACAACTACGTCCGCGACGTGGTCGAACAGCCCGACCTGTACCGGCACATCCTGGCGGTGACCTTCACCAACAAGGCCACCGAGGAGATGAAGTCGCGCATCC
>CAOJSG010000037.1 GCA_948442615.1 uncultured Alistipes sp. | reverse complement strand
TTACACCCCCAACCGGGTTTTCCACCGCCGCCCCGCCTCTCGGGCCGGGCCTCGCGCCCGCCCATTCATATGTTGGGGCGCGGCCCCACGCGTTGGGGCCGGGCGACACGTTTATTCTATCGGCCGAAAGAGCCGGCTACGCGAACGGCCTCAGGACGCAACCGACGGCGCCCGACCGTCACGCCTCGCGCAGCTTTACTCTTTGGGATTGGCGCCCCACCGGTTGGCACCGGGCTGGCTGTCCTGGCAGAACAGCACCAGCAGCCAGATGCCGCCGACCAGCGGAATCAGCCCCACGAGCATCATCCAGCCGCTATTCCCGGAATCGTGCAGCCGACGCACCCCCACGGCGAGCGACGGAATCAGCGCGGCCAGGCAATAAAGCACGCATAGAGCCGTCACCGCACCGATAAGAATTCCGACGGCGCCCGCCGACTCCGGACGCTCCGTAAGAGCGACGGAAGCCATGCTCCCGAACGCCAGCAGGTTATTGAGCATCAGGAAAAACACGATCACCAGCACATGGAACAGTCTGAACATCCAGAATTCCTGCCGACGCGCTCTGCCCGAGAAATCGGCATACTGTTTCCAACACTTCACAAACCACTTCATAACTCTTCGATTTAATTCGGATTTTCAAAAATAGCCATTTCCGTCGGATCCGCAGCATTTCCGGCCGAAAAAAAGACGGATAAGGCCCGATCCGACGGAGAATACGATCCGCCGCGCATTCTGCGCCGCCCGGTCCTCCGCACGCCGCGGCACGACATCTCCGGCCGGCATGCAGCACCTCCGGCCGGAGCCCCATACGCCTCAGTCCCGGATGATGAACACCCGTTCGCCGCGCCGCTGCATGCGGTAGTGCTCCCGGGCGTACTCCTCCAGGTAGTCGTCGTACTGCAGCCGTTCGATCAGCGTGCTGTCCTCCGCGATCCGTTGCAGATAGGTCGCCCGCTTCCGCTCCAGCGCACCGATCTCGCGCCGGATCCCCACGGCGTGCAGCAGATTGCGCCCCACGACGAAGATCGTGAAGACCAGGATGATCGCCGTCGCGACAATCCAGAAACGCTTGCCCGGTCGGAATGCCATCAAGGTATGTGCATGTATTTATGGGTCTGTATCGAAATGTTCCACTGCGGATGGGCCTTGGCGTACTCCACCAGCAGCGGCATGATCCGGTCCGACGCGCTCCATTCGGGCTGGAGGTAGAGCAGGCACCGCCGGCCGACCCGCGCGGCACACCGTTCGGCCCACTGCAGATCCTCCTCGCACTCGACGATCACCTTGAGTTCGTGCGCCCGGGCATAGGCCTCCTCCAGCGGCTGCTGGCGCCGCTTGGGCGACAGGCACACCCAGTCGAAGCGCCCGCTGAACGGATGCGACCCGGAGGTTTCGAGAAAGATCTCGAGTCCGCACGCATGCAGCGCCTCCGTCAGCGGTCCCAGCGGATAGAGCAGCGGTTCGCCGCCCGTGATGACGATCGCCCGCGCGGCGCAGGCCGTGGCCCGCTCGACCACCGTCCGCACGTCGACGGGCGGATAGAGCCGCGGATTCCAGGTATACTTGGCGTCGCACCAGCTGCACCCCACGTCGCAGCCGCCCAGCCGGATGAAATAGGCAGGTTTTCCGGCATGGAAACCCTCACCCTGGATGGTATAGAAATCCTCGACGAGCGGCAGCTTCCGCCCGCCGTCCAGCAGGTCGCTCTCCACGGTGCGCTCCATCAGTCGGTCACTACGTAAATATCCTTCAGATTGCGGCCCAGCTGGTCGTAATCCAGTCCGTATCCCACGATGAACTCGTTGCCGATCTCCAGCGCCTTGTACTCGATGGGGATCTGCTTGCGGTAGGAGTTGGGCTTGAAGAAGAGCGTGCAGACCGCGATGCTGGCCGGACGGAGGCGCTCCAGGTCGCGCACCATGCGTTCGATGCTCACACCCGTATCGACGATGTCCTCCACGATGATGACGTGGCGCCCCTCGAGGCTGTTGTTCAGACCGATCAGGCACTTCACGTCGCCCGTGGTGGCGGTACCCTCGTACGAGGCCAGCTTCACGAAAGAGAGCTCGCTGTTGAACTCGATTTTCTTGATCAGGTCGCTCATGAACATGAACGATCCGTTGAGCACGCCCACGAACAGCGGCGTCTCCTTGTCCTTGTAATCCTCGTTGATGCGTGCGGCTACGGCGGCGACCGCCTTGTCGATCTCCGCCGCAGGAATCATGACGCGGAAATGCCTGTCATGAAGTTTTATCGTATGCTCCATTTCGGTTTGGGATTTTGATATTTTTGCAAAAATAACGATTTGCACGCAGAAACCCGCTTTTTTCGCCGAAATAATTCGGACGCCGGAAGCGGCTTCCGGACGGCGCGGCCCGCCCGGTCGGACGGTCGGTCGGACAGCAGGTCGGACAGCAGGTCCCGGAAACGACGCACGGAGAGGAAAATCTCCCCTCCGTGCATTCGGACCGCGGTTGCGGCATGCGGCTATACCAGGCCCGAGAAGCCCATGAAGGCCATGGCCAGGATCCCGGCCGTGACCAGTGCGATAGGCACGCCCCGGAATGCCTTGGGCACCTCCTCAAAGTCGAGCCGTTCGCGGATGCCGGCGAACAGCACCAGCGCCAGCGCGAATCCCACGGCGATCGACACCGAATAGACCACGCTCTGCAGCAGCGAATACTCCTTCTGGATCATCAGAATCGCCACGCCCAGCACGGCGCAGTTGGTCGTGATGAGCGGCAGGAAGATACCCAGCGCCTGATAGAGCGACGGCGACACCTTCTTCAGGATGATCTCGACCATCTGCACCAGCGCGGCGATCACCAGGATGAAGACGATCGTCTGCATGTATTCGATCCCCCAGCGCACGAGCAGCTGCTGGAGCGGCCATGCCACCACGGCCGTCAGCGCCATGACGAAGGTCACGGCAGCTCCCATGCCCATCGAGGTCTCGACCTTCGACGATACGCCCAGGAACGGGCAGATGCCGAGGAACTGCGCGAGCACCACGTTGTTCACGAAGATGGCGCCGATGATGATTGCGAAATACGATATTTCCATAACTACTTCTTGGCTAATTTGTTAAACAGAACCATCAGATAGCCGAGCGTAAGGAATCCGCCCGGAGCCAGCACGAAGACGAGCGGCGTGACGTTCGAAATGCCGAGATTCACGCCGAAAATCGAACCGTTGCCCAGAATCTCGCGCACGGCGCCGATCGTCGTCAGCGAAGCCGTGAAGCCCAGGCCGATGCCGATACCGTCCAGAATCGAGTCCAGCGCCCCGTTTTTCGAGGCGAAGGCCTCGGCGCGGCCCAGGATGATGCAGTTCACCACGATGAGCGGAATGAAGACGCCCAGCGACTCGTAGAGCGGTGCGGCATAGGCCTGCATGAGCATCTGGATGATCGTCACGAACGAGGCGATGATCACGATGAAGGCCGGGATGCGCACCTTGTCCGGAATGATGTTCTTCACCAGCGAGATCACCAGGTTCGACATCACCAGCACGGCCATCGTGGCCAGACCCATGCCCATGCCGTTTTCGGCCGATGTGGTCGTACCCAGCGTGGGGCACATGCCCAGCACCAGCACGAACGTCGGATTGTTCTTTACAATACCGTCGAGAATGATTTTCAGCTTATTCATTTTGACCTCCTTCCTGAGCCTCCGGCTCGTTAGCGGATTGTTGCGAGGCGCCCGACACGCCGTCCCGGACGGTCTCGCCGTCGCGGACCTCGACCAGCGCGGCATAGGCGCGCGACATCGCATCGACATAGGCCCGCGACGAAATGGTCGCGGCCGTCAGCGCATCGACATCGCCGCCGTCCTTGCGGACGGCCAGCTTCATGTCGGCAGGATTCCGCCCCTCGAAGCTGGCGAGCAGCGGATTGCCTTCGTCGGCCATCTTGGTGCCCAGACCCGGCGTCTCCGTCTGTTTCAGCACGTTGACATTCAGCACTTCGCCTGCGGGCGAGAAGCCGACCATCAGGGAGATCGGTCCGCCGAAACCGTTTTTCGACATCGTTTCGACCGCGTAACCCACCACGTCGGCGCCCTGCGTCGCCGTATAGACCGTAATCGGCATTTCGTCGCGCGTCACCGTCTCGGACTCCGTCCGTTCGAAGGCCGGCAGCACCCGCTCGAGCGCAGCGACTTTGGCCGCGGCCTCCGCCTGGGCGATCGGCTCTGCGGTCACCATATGCACGGCTCCCACGCCGGCCGATGCCACGAGCGTGATGCCGAACAGCACGGCCACCATGTTCACAAGTGTACTTTTCATATTACGCTCCTCCTCTATTTCAAGCCGAAACGCTTGGGTTTGACATATTTGTTGATCAGAGGCACCACGGCGTTCATCACCAGGATCGCGAACGACATGCCCTCGGGATAGGCGCCCCACAGGCGGATGCACATCGTGATGACGCCGATTCCCACGGCGAAGATCACGCCGCCCTTCACCGTCATGGGCGAAGTCGAATAGTCGGTGGCCATGAAGATCGCACCGAGCAGCGCGCCGCCCGCGAGCACGTGGAACAGCGGGAACTGCCACAGCATCGCCCCCTCGTCGCCGCGCGACAGCGCCACGACGAACGCGAAGACGGCCATCGTGGCCAGGATCGTCACGGGGATGTGCCACGTGATGACCTTGCGCCACAGCAGGTAGACGAAGCCCAGCAGCAACGCCGCGGCGGCCACCTCGCCCAGCGAACCGGGCATGTTGCCCAGCAGCAGATCCTGCACCCCGACCGCATCGGCCGCAGCCAGCTTATGTTTCACGGCAGCCAGGGCCGTGGCGCCCGACAGCGCGTCGAACGAACCGTTGGCCGGCATCGGGAACGAGGTCATCTGCACCGGATAGGCGATCAGCAGGAACACGCGGCCCACGAGCGCCGGATTGAACGGGTTCTTACCCAACCCGCCGAAGGTCATCTTCGCGACGGCGATCGCCACGAAGGCGCCGATCACCACGATCCACCAGGGAATCGATGCCGGCAGGTTGAATGCCAGCAGCACGCCCGTCACCACGGCCGAGAAGTTCGGGAGCGTATTGGCGCCCTCGCAGAGGAACCGCTGGATCAGGTATTCGAACAGCATGCAGCAGAAGACGGACAGGGCCGTGATCCAGAGCACGTTCGCGCCGAACACCACCGTCGAAACGATCAGTGCGGGGATGAGCGCGATCACCACATCGCGCATGATCCGGGCCGTCGACTGTGCGCTTTGCACATGGGGCGCAGGCGAGACAATGAATTTGTTAGCCATATTTTTGATTTCGTTAATCTTTCCCTCCGCCGGGCGCATGCGGCGACATCGCCGGAGCGTCCGCGCGGAAGTTCGGTTCGTTCGCTTTTACTTTTTGGGTGCCGCGGCCGCCGCACGCGCCCGGATGATCCCCATCACGGCCTGCTTGCCCAGCCGGATGAAGTCGAGCAGCGGCAGATACGACGGACACGAGAACTGGCAGCAGCCGCACTCGATGCACGAGGTGATCATCTGCTCTTCGAGCACCTCCCAGTTCTTGCGGCGGGCCATCTTCGAGAGGTAGTAGGGCTCCAGACCCATCGGGCAGGCCGCCACGCACTTGGCGCACTTGATGCACGAGCCCGCCTCGTTGCGCACGGCGTCGCGCCCCGACATGACCGTGATGCCCGAGCAGCCCTTCGTCACGGGCGAATCGAGGTTGACCATCGCACGGCCCATCATCGGACCGCCGTTGATCACCTTCACGTCGCCTTCGGGCAGGCCGCCGGCCGCCACGATGAGCGTCAGCACGGGCGTTCCCATGCGGGTCAGCAGATTCTTAGGCGCTGTCAGCCGTTTGCCCGTGATGGTCACCACGCGCTCGATGAGCGGCATGTTTTTCTGCACGGCACGGTAGACCGCATAGGTGGTCGAGGCGTTGCAGACCACGGCGCCCACGTCGATCGGCAGTGCGGGCGGAGGCGGCACCTGACGCCCCGTCACGGCGGCGATCAGCTGTTTTTCGCCGCCCTGCGGATACTGCACCTTCAGCGGCATCACCTCGATGCCCGCATAGCGCCCGGCCAGCCCCTTCAGATGCGCGATGGCATCGGGCTTGTTGTTCTCGATGCCGATCACGGCGCGCTGCACGCCCAGCGCCTTCATCAGAATCGTCACGCCCACCAGGATCTCCTCGCCGTGCTCGAGCATCATGCGATGGTCGGAGGTCAGGTAGGGTTCGCACTCCACACCGTTGATAATCAACACTTCGGCCTTCTTGCCGGGAGGCACCGAGAGTTTCACGTGCGCGGGGAACGTCGCACCGCCCATGCCGACGATGCCGGCCGCCTTGATGCGGGCGATGATCTCCTGCGCCGGGAGGTCGCATTCGCGGACGAGCGTCTCCGAGCGGTCGATCCCCTCGGCCCACTCGTCGCCCTCGCGTTTGATGGTAATCATCGGCTGGCGCAGCCCCTGGCCGTTCGGCACAAGGTCGACGGACGTCACCGTGCCCGAGATCGGGCTGTGGATGTTGGCCGACATGAAACTGCCCGCCTCGGCGATGAGCTGCCCGGTGAGCACCTTGTCGCCCTTGGCGACCTTCGCCACGGCCGGAGCGCCGATATGCTGCGACAGCGGAATCGTCACCACATCGGGCAGCGGCAGGACCTCGATGGGTTTCGCCCCGCTCAACTTGTTTTCCGACGGATGCACACCGCCTATTGGAAATGTCTTCATAGCTGAATCCTGTTTTTAGTCGGTGATTATTCGGCCTTGACCTGTTTTGCTGCGGCCTCCGCCGCTTTCGGGGCGGCCGCAGGCTTCTCGGGTGCGGCCTTCGGGGCGGCGGGCGCCTTGGGCTCCTTCGGGAGCGGCTCCATGCCCACGAGCCGGATCGCACCGGTCGGGCACTCGTTCTCGCACTTGCGGCACAGCTTGCACTTCTGCGGATCGATGTAGGCCAGGTTGTTCTCGACGGTGATCGCACCGAACGGGCACACTTTCGCGCACTTGCCGCAGCCGATGCACCCGGCCTTGCAGGCCTTCATCACCACGGCGCCCTTGTCCTTCGAGACGCACGACACGTAGACCGCCCGGTTCTTGGGCCACTTCTTGCGGAGCTCGATGATTCCCTTCGGACAGGCCTTCACGCAGGCGCCGCAGGCCGTGCACTTGTCGGCATCGACCTCGGGCAGCCCCGTTTCGGGGTTGATCCGGATGGCATCGAAGGCGCAGACCGCCACGCAGTCGCCGTAGCCCAGACAGCCGAACGAACAGCCCGTCTCGCCCACGTAGAGCGCCGAAGCCACGGCGCACGACGCGGCGCCGTCGAATTCGTTGGTTCGCGGACGCTTGGCGCACGTTCCGCCGCACCGCACGGTAGCCACCTGCGGCTCCTTTTCGGGGGCCGCCTTACCCAGATAATCCGCCACGGACTTCATGCAGGCGCTGCCGCCCACCGGGCAGAAGAGCGCCGAAATGTCGTCCCGCTTCACCAGCGCGTCGGCCATGCCGCGGCAACCGGCGAAGCCGCAGCCGCCGCAGTTCGCTCCGGGGAGCATCTTCTCGACCTCGTCGATCCGCGGGTCCTCCTCGACCCGGAATTTCCGGGCTACGAAGTAGAGCACCACGGCCGCGAGAACGCCCAGCGCACACAGTGTCAGGATCGTAAAAAGTAATACTTCCATTATCGTTTGGTTATTGTAAAATGTATTGTGTTTTCAACCTTGCGCCGCCCGAGCCACAGCAGCAGATACCACGCGGCCACGGCGCCCAGCGCCGTGACGGCCGCGATCGTCTCGGCGATGCCGAGCGCCGCGGAGAACGCCAGCGCCCCGATCAGAAAGAAAAAGGGCACTACGTAAGCCAGAACGACCGCCGTAACGCCCATGCGCCGTGCCACGCCCACCGTGACCGCTTCGCCGACGCCGAACTGCGCGGCGTGCGGCGTATATACCTCCACGATTTTCTCCTTCGATTCGCCCATGCCGCACGCCTCGCGCGCACGGCACGTCACGCAGGCCCCCTGCGCCTCGATGCGCACCGAGACCCGGGTTCCGTCGACGCGGACCACCTCGCCGCTATGTTCGATGCGCCGCGCCACCGTCAGTCGCCGTATTTGTTGGTCAGCGGCATCAGCCGTTCGTGCCCGAACGAGCACATCGACAGCCGCAGCACGGGCGGGAACTGATAGCGCTTCTTCTCGTTGCGCATGATCATCGAGTGGATCTTCTCGACCACCTCCGAATCGAAGCCGGCATTGACGATCTCCTCGCGGTGCTGACCCTCCTCGATCATGCGGAACAGGATGGCGTCCACCACCTCGTAGGGCGGCAGCATGTCCGAATCCTTCTGGTCGGGATGCAGCTCCGACGACGGCTCCTTGCTCAGGATCCGGTCGGGGATCACGTTGCCGCGGCAGCGGTTGATATAGCGCGCCACGTCGTACATTTCGCTCTTGTAGAGGTCGCCCGTGGGGCTGAAGGCCCCGGCCGTGTCGCCGTACAGCGTGCAGAGGCCCAGCGCATTCTCGCTCTTGTTCGAAGAGTTGAGCAGCACGTAGCCCGTCTTGTTCTGCAGGGCCATGAGCAGCGTGGTGCGGATGCGCGCCTGGATGTTCTCCTCCGTGGCGTCGAACTCCGTACCGCCGATGACGGGCTTGAGCGTGTTCACCGCGCTGGTATAGATCTCCGTGATGGGGATGACATTGTAGGCGATGCCCAGATTTTCGGCCAGCTCCTTGGCGTCCTCGACCGAATGGTCCGACGAGAACTGCGAGGGCATGAGCAGCGCCCGGACGTTCTCGCGCCCCAGCGCCTCGACGGCGATGCAGGCCACCACGGCCGAATCGATGCCGCCCGAGAGCCCCACGGCCGCCTTGTCGTAGCCGTTCTTGCCGAAAAAGTCGCGCACGCCGCAGCAGGCCGCCTCGTAGACCAGGCGCGTCCGGTCGGTATAGGTCGACGGGACCGTCACGGCCGGGTAGTCGGCTTCGGTATCGAAGATGCGGAAATCCTCCTCGAAGTTGCGCATCATCACGACCAGCCGGCCACGGTTGTCGAACGCACCCGACGTGCCGTCGTAGACGATGTCCGTAGCGCCTCCCACCTGATTGACCATCACCAGGTTCTTGCCCTCGACATAGGCCAGGTTGCGCATCATCTCGTACCGGTAGGTCATGGCGCCTTTTCCGTACTTGCGGGCGTTGATCGAGATGATGGTCTCGACCGAACGGTCGAAGTCGTGCGTACGGCTCAGGTCGTCGCCCACCACGACGGCGCAGCGGTGACCCTTGATCGTGACGTATTCATAGCCCTTCGACGGAACGAGAAAACCCATCTCGCGACGGGCCGTGATGTATTTCTTGCCTACATAGCGCAGCACCTTGCGATCCTGGATGAGCGCCGCGGCGCTGATGGTGCCCTCGCCCGTGAGCCAGGGCAGCCCCACGATGGCGGCGATGCCGTCGCAGGACGATGCGATCTCGACCAGCGCATCCTCGCACAACTCCAGGAACGTGGTCTTGCGCAACAGATCGAACGCGGGTGTTCCGCTGATCGCCTGCTCGGCGAAAATCACCAGGTCGGCCCCCTCATCTTTGGCTCTGTGGATGGAATCGATGATCTTGGCAGCGTTTCCTTCGACATCACCGATCGTGTAGTTGAGCTGAGCGATTGCTATCTTCATCTATCGCAAGTTTAGTTGGCTGTGCAAAGGTAAGGATTATTTGCCAAAGACGGAAAAGTTTTCGGTGTTAATCCGCTAACACGCTCCGGCCGCGCGACGCCCCGAATCGCCGCGGGCATCGCCGGATTCCGGGACTCCGGCCGGCTGCGGCAGGTCCCCGCGGCAGCCCCCGGTCCGATGCCGGTGCGATCGTCACTGGCCGCCCGACAGGTTCCCGGCCCGCCGCCACGGCACAGCCCGCCGCACGGCCTCGCACGGACCGGACCGACCCGCCGCCGGACCGGTCTGTCCCCCGCATACGAAAAAAAGACGGATCCCGCTCGGGAATCCGTCTTCGCGTGCGGCCGCAAGGCCACCGCGTGTCCTCAGAATTTATAGGTCGCGCCGATGTTGATGACGATGGGGTTTTTCCAGCCGCTGCGGGTCTGCACCATCCACTTGAATCCGGCCGAGAGGTCCCAGTTGCGCGCCACGGCGAAGTCGGTGCCCGCGCCCAGATTGACGCCCAGCGACCAGTCGCCGAAATCGTTGACGCTCAGACCGGCCTGCGGATAGATGCTCCAGCCCTTCGTCAGACCGAACAGATACTGCGCATCGCCCGCGATATCCACCGAGTAGCCCTTCTTGCAGAGCGCCGTGATGCTCGGCTGGATGCGCCAGTGGTCCGTAATGCTGTAGCGCCCCTGCGCGCCCACGCCGAAGATGGCGCCGTCGGCGCCCGTGTTGGTATAGATACCGATCTGCGGACCGACACCCCATTTACCACGCTCCTGAGCCGAAACGGCACCCACAGCGAACAGCGCGACAATCGCCGTAAAAATGATCTTTTTCATGTTCCGTTATTTTTAATTTAACCTAAAAAGTGTTCTTCCCGCGAACCGGTCGTTCCCCTCCTCCGCAATCGCCGCGCCGCACATGCGGCGGCGGTCCGAACGGATGAAGACGGACTCGGGGACCGGGCTGCAGCGGAACAAATATACGCATTCTTCCCGCCTCGAGCAAACTAATTCAACAAATCGGCTCATTTTGAAAACGAACGCAAACCTATCGCACAACTCGCGTGCCGAAACAGCCCGCGCATCCGACTTTCGTCCGTCATTCGCAGCCGGCCGCCCCCTTGCGGGTCATGATGCGCAGCACCAGCCGGTCGGTCTGGTCCATCCCGTCGCGGCCGATCTCGGTCAGGTTGCGGATGCAGCGGTCCACATCCTCCTCGATGATCCCCTCCACGGAGGTGACGCAGCGGCCGTCCATCGCCATCATGGCCGACAGCACGGCCGTCGAGACGCCGCTGGAGACCTTCATCGCGCAGCTGGGCTTGGCGCCGTCGCAGATCATCCCCGTCAGATTGGCGATCATGTTCTTCACGGCGTAGGTCGCCTCGCGGTAGCCCCCGCCCATCAGATAGGCGATGCCGCAGCTCGACCCCGTGGCCGCCACCACGCACCCGCACAGCGCCGACAGCCGCCCCAGACTCCGCTTGATGTAGATCACGGTCAGATGGCTCAGCGCGAGCGCCCGGATGCGCTGCTCCTCCGAGCAGCCGCACTCCTCGGCATAGATCGTCACGGGCAGCGTCGCCGCGATGCCCTGGTTGCCGCTGCCCGAATTGCTCATCACCGGGATCATCGCCCCGGCCATGCGCACGTCGCACGCCGCCGACGTGTAGGAGAGGATCCGCGAATAGACGCTGTCGCCCATCAGCCGCCGTTCGAGGCTGCCGCGCAGCGTCTTCCCGACCGCATGGCCGTAGTCGCCTTCGAACGCGCGCTCGGCCGCGGCCTTGTTGAGCCGCGCCGTCTCCAGGATGAACCGCAGCTCGTCGACGGGCGCCGTCATGGCGAAATCCCAGACCCGCCGCATCGTCAGCGGCACCTCCTCGTCGCACGCCCCGTCGGCCGCGGAGACGCGCTCGTCGAGGATGACCCGGCCGTCGCACGCCGCATAGACGAAACGCGTATGTCCGCCGGCGATCACGGCCGTGGCCCGGTGCTCCGCGGTCGTCACCGTGGTCTCGATGTAGAGTTTCTCGTCGATCCCCTCCTTCAGTCCGATCGCGATGCGGCCCTCGCCGATCATCCGGCGCCCGCGCTCCACGGCCTCGGGCGTCGTGTCGCGCAGCACCTCGAGCCGGTACTCCGACCGGCCGACGAGCGCGCCGAGCGCCACGGCGATCGGCAGGCCGATCATGCCCGTTCCGGGGATGCCCACCCCCATTGCGTTCTTCAGCATATTGCCGCTCAGCAGCGCCTCGATCCGCTCGGGCGTGCGGCCCGCCATTTCGGCCGCCCGGGCCGTGCAGAGTGCGACGGCCGCCGGTTCGGTGCACCCGATCGCGGGCACCACCTCGCGGCCGATCAGTTCGATGATTCGTTTTCGTTCGGATTCTTCAATCATGGGAAATCGGTTAGCACTCTACAAAGATAACCAAAAACCGCGACATCCGCTCTCCGGAGGCGCCGAAAAACAGCCGCGCGCCGCCGCATACGCACGAAAAGAGGTTCCGGGATGCACGGATGCATCCCGGAACCTCCGCTCCGGCCGGAACCTCCGCTCCGGCCCCCGACGTCCGCCGAACCTACTTCACCTCGATCCTGCGGGCCGCGGGCGCGACCTTCGACTCCTTTTTCTTGGGGATGTCGACGGTCAACACGCCGTTCTCGACCTTCGCCGAGATCCGGGCCTTCTCCACCGTGTCGGGCAGGATCAGCCGCTGCTGGAACTGGCTGTAGGAGAACTCCCGGCGCAGATAGGTGCCCTTCTTGTCGCAGGGCTTGCGCTCGCCGGGCTGCGTGTCGTCCGGCTTGTCGCCGGTCCGCTTGTCCTCGGTCCGTTTGTCGTCGGACTCGCTGCGCTCCTCGCGCTTCTCCATCGTGATGAGCAACTCGTTGTCCTCGTTGATATCCACCCGGAAATCGTTCCGGGTCATGCCCGGCGCGGCCACCTCGACCCTGAACTCATCCTCGGTTTCAAGAATGTTGACCGCAGGTGCCGTCACGTTGGATTTGTCCACCCACTCGTTGCCAAAGAAATCGTTGAAGATTCCCGGCAGCCAATGCTGATTTTTTCTTACCGGCATCATAATCCGCTCCTCCTTACTCGTTAATTTAATGAAACTTACCTCTTCGCACCCCGCTCCGGCCGGAGCGGGCGCTCCCGAAGGGCGTCAAATCCTGTGCCAGAGGCGCGAGAGGCGTCCGCCCGCGCAGTCCGAAAAAAAGAAAACCGGCCCCGAAGGGCCGGCGCGCGTCACACGCTCGTCCGGACGGATTTCCTGGACGGAACCTCGATCTCCCGGAAAAACTCGTCGAACGTCACTCCGTAATAACCGCACAGCCTCGCCAACGTTGGCAGCGTGGGACAATGCCGCCCGCTCTCGACTCTGCCGATATTGATTCCCAGATCGAAAAGGACCAATTCCTGCAATATGCCCTTCTGCTTTCTGATCTGCTTGAGGCGAGCGACGACCTGCGATACTAAACGAGACTCGGAGTCACTGATTTCCATCATTCAAATTACCGGAAATTCATTCGGTAAAATTACTACACGCGTGTAGTAATGCCCGCGCATCGCATGATTCCGACCGAATCTTTCATGCGCAAAGCACGATCGCTGCATCCGGAGATGGTTTTTTGCGTCCGCTCCGGACGGGAATAATCGAAAAATCGGACCGGGAAACGTGCGCGGCGGAGGCGCACCGGCTGCGGAACGGCCGGAAAACGCTATCTTTGCAGCGCAATGCCCCATGCGGAAGGTCCGGTTCGGACCGGCACGGGTGCCGACAATCAGATCAGATATGAAGCCCTTATTCCTCGGATACGCCTCGTGCGACAGCAGTCGCAAGGCGCGCAGATGGCTCGAAGCCCACGGCATCGGATTCGTCGCACGCGACATCGTCGCCCAACCGCCCCGGGCCGAAGAGATCGCCGACTGGTGCGGCCGCAGCGGCCGCCCGCTCGCCCGCTTCTTCAACACGAGCGGCGTGCGCTACCGCGAACTGGGGCTGAAAGACCGCATCCGGACCGCATCGGACGAAGAGCTGATCGCGCTGCTCGCTTCGGACGGCAAGCTCGTCAAACGTCCGCTGCTCGTGACGGACGACCGGGTGCTGGTCGGATTCGATGCCGACGAATGGTCGCGGAGCCTCTCCGCCGCAAAGGAATAGCCCGGCCGGGAGATCAGCGCGGCCGTTTCGTCCGGCCGGTGCGCGTGCGCCGGGGTTCGGGCCGTCCGGCGCCCGTTTCCGCACGCAGGCGGGCGGACGCATGCGGCTGCTCCGCGGAGTCCTTCGGTCCGGCGCGGCGCTCCGTGCGGCCGGCGGGCGCGTCCGCCTTCGCCGCCTTCTTGCGGCGCACCGACCAGCCGAACCGCCCGATCGCCTCGCCCAGCGTGAAATATTCGCCGTGCGAATAGGCGATCAGTCCGGCACGCTCCATCTCGAAACGGCCGCTCGCGGCATCCACGTAGCGTTCGTCGACCTGCACCCCGACCACTTCGGCCAAGAACATGTCGTGCGACCCCAGCGGCAGGATCTGCTTCACCCGGCACTCGATGCTCACGGGCGCTTCGGCCACGATCGGAGCCGCCACCGCTGCGGCCGGAGCCGGCGTGAGCCCCGTTTCGCGGAACTTGTCGCAATCGCGGCCCGACTTCACGCCGCACCAGTCGACGGCCCGCGCCATCCGCTCCGTGGTGAGGTTTATGACGAATTCGCCCGTACGGCGGATGATTCCGTAGGAATGGCGCTCCGGGCGCAGCGAGATGTAGCACATCGGAGGCGACGTGCAGACCGTCCCCGTCCAGGCCACCGTCACCAGGTTATACTCGTCGGGCGTCGCGCCGCAGCTCACCAGCACCGCAGGCAACGGGTAGACGACAGTTCCGGGTTTCCAAGCTTGTTTCATAGCATTTTCCGATAAAAAATTCGCGTCCGAGGACAAAGATAACGAAAAAAGCGGCCCCGTCGCTGCCGCCTCCGCAAGAATCGTATCATACCTGTTCATCGCCTCCGGCCGGAAAAAACGAAGCGCCGCGCCGGACGGTCGTCAGAGGAGCCGCCGGCGAAACGCCTCCGGCAGCCGGGCCGCCGAAGGCCGAAGACCGAGGGACGCCGGAGGCCGACGGCGCGCGCTCCGCACGGCGGGCGGAACCCGTCGCGTCAGCGCAGGCGATGCCATGCTTCGCGGGGAAGATGATACGAAAGCAGGTCGAAAACCCGTCCGCGGTAATCGCGCACGGCCCGGTGCAGCACCCCCCTCGGGCTGGAATCCGATCCGTTCGATCAGTCGTTTCGAACGCAGATTGTGCGGATAGCAGGTAGCCGTGACCGCCTCGCAGCCCAACGTCGCGAAGCCGTACTCCAGCACACGGCGGCACGCCTCGCTCATCGCTCCGCGCCCCCACGACGCCTCGTCAAGCCAATAGCCGAGCATCGCCACCCCGGGGTGCTCGCGCTTGGGATCGGGCATCAGCGCCACGGCACCGATCAGCCGCCCCGTTTCGCGCTCGGCAACGGCCCACACCGTCGGGTGCGCCAGAAAGACCTCGCGCAGCACCTGCCGCGACTCCTCGAGCGATTCGTGCGGTTTCCAGCCGGCATCGTCGCCCAAGCGGGGATTGCGGCAACAGGCGAAAAGCGCTCCGGCATCCTCCGCGGCGAAAGCCCGCAGGCGCAGACGCGGAGTCGTCAGCTCGGGAGCATCCTGCGACCGGGACATGACGTCCGCCGCAAAAACATCCGCGTCCCCGGCGCAAGGCTGCGTCGCCGGCGCATCGGCAGTGTATTTTTCCATACTCATGATTCGTCGTTTTCCGTTTGACAGGCCCGAATGGTCGGAATGCCGATCCGCCGGCCCATCCTGCGCCCCGAGACTCGCATCCCGCCCCGCCGGAACGGGCTCCGGCCGCACCCGCGCCCCGCCGAAAAGGCCCCATCCGAACCGCCTGCGCGCGAGCCACCGCTCCGTCCCTGCGTCCGAAGCGGAGCGCCCGTTCAATGCAGGATGCGGCGGATCTCGTTGGCCCGGCGCATCGCCTCGGCCAGCCCCTCCGCATCGTCGCATTCAATCATGCGGCGCATCCGCTCCAGCTGGCGGATATGCTCGCCCAGCACGTCGAGAAGATTGGTCTTGTTGTGCAGCAGGATCGGCACCCAGGTCGACGCGGCACTCTTGGCCAGGCGCACCGTGCTCTCGAATCCGCCACCCG
Source organism: uncultured Alistipes sp. (assembly GCA_948442615.1). Classification (GTDB taxonomy): domain Bacteria; phylum Bacteroidota; class Bacteroidia; order Bacteroidales; family Rikenellaceae; genus Alistipes. The sequence goes on along the minus strand of CAOJSG010000037.1, from coordinate 4,808 downwards.
CCAGATCGAATATGCGGCGCTCCTCGCGCTCCTTCTCCAGCACGGTCAGCGCCAGAGCGAACGACGTAACGTGCGATATATGGGAGACATAGGCCGCATGCCGGTCGTGCGCCTCGGGCTCCATCTCCACGATCGGGGCGCCCAGCGCGGCGAAGATCCGCTCGACCAGCCGCACGGCGTCCGGCGCGCTCCGTCCGCGTTCGCACACCACGGCGATACGCCCGGCGAAAGCTCCGTGCTCGGCCGCCGCGGGACCGCTGTGCTCGGTGCCCCACATCGGATGCACGGCGACGAAACGGCTGCGGCGTACATGCCCCGCCACCGCCGCGCACAACTCCGCCTTGAGCGATCCCATGTCCATGACCACCTGCCGGTCGGTCGCCCGGTCGAGCACCTGCACGGCCAGCCGGGGCAGCGTGTCCGCCGGCGTGGCCAGCACGACGAGATCGGCCCGTGCGATCCCCTCCTCCAGCGCGACCATCCGGTCCACGAGGCCCCGCGCCAGCGCTTCGGCACCATGTTCCGCCGACGCATCGACGCCCAGGATCTCGCCGGCGAGCGCCCGGTCGCGCAGCGCCACGGCGAACGATCCGCCGATCAGTCCGACGCCCACGATCAGCACCGTCATCTTTTCCGTCCGTTCCATCGCACCCCTCATTCGTCTGTCCGGCAGAGCAGGCCGTAAACCGCGCGCGCCATGCGGGCGATCAGCCGCGCGTTCTCCGCATCGCTCTCGGCCGAATCCATCACGAACACGGCCATATAACACATCGTACCGTCCGGAAGCCGGAAGAAACCCGCATCGTTGTCGGCGATCTTCAGGCCGTTCGCCAGCCGGTCCGAGCTGCCGGTCTTGTGGCCGAGGCGGACCGAATCGGGCAGTCCGGCCCGCAGCTTGTCGGGCCCCGTCGACGTGCCGGCCATCGCCCGCATCAGCAGCCCGGTCTGCGACGGCCCCAGCACCCGGCCCCCGCACACCGCCTTCATCAGCCGCACCATCGCCGAGGGGGTCGAACGGTTGCAGTAGCAGTTCTCCGGATCCGCATGCATCGTCTCCTCCGTCTGCGTCAACTCGAACCCGCCGATCCCCGTGCGGCGCAGCACCGCATCGACCCGGTCGATGCCGCCCGCGAAGTCGATCAGCACGTCGCACGCATGGTTGTCGCTCAGCGACACGGCGTAACGGATCAGCTCTTCGTAGGAGACGCACGCGTCGCGTCCGGGATTGGCATCCCGTAACGGGCTGTAGGTGCCCTCGTGCAGGCGTTCCGCCGCGATGCGCACCGTCTGTCGGGGAGCGATCCCCTCCCGCTCCATCCGGTCGAGCGCTGCGACCGCGACATGGAACTTGAAGACGCTCAGCAGCGGAAAGGCCGTCTCGCCGCCGATCGTCACGAGCCGCTCCTCGTCCGCCTCCTCGAACAGCACGGCGGCTCCCACGACGGCCTGCGCCGGCTCCGCAATCCGGCCGAGCGCTTCGCGGAGCGCATCGGCCTTCGTCTGCGCTCCGGCATGCAGCCACATGCCGAGAACCAGCAGCGCGACGCACATTCTCATCCGCACACCTATTTATAATAAAAACGAAAGATCCGCTCCGGCATGCACCTCGAAGGGTTCGATCCCCTTTTTGAAAACGCGCATCGGCCGGTCGCCGATCAGCTCCAGCCGCCCCGCCTCGAAGCGCAGCATGCACCCTTCGCGCAGGCCGACCACCCACCGCCGCGGATTGGCCGCGATGTACTCCAGCAGGCGCTGTTCGCGCGTCTCGCCGGCATGCCCCTCGGGATTGGCGTCGAGGTAGTGGGGGTTGATCTGGAACCGCACGGCACCGATCGCGGCGAACGACGCGGGCTGCACGATGGGCATGTCGTTGGTCGTGCAGATCGTGGGACAGCAGACGTTGCTGCCGGCCGACCAGCCGACATAGGGCGCACCGCTGCGGATCTTACGCAGAATGGCGCGCATCAGCCCCTGCTCCTGCATCTTCCGGGCCAGCGCGAAGGTATTTCCGCCGCCCACGCAGACGGCCTCCGCCTCGCGGACGGCACGCACCGGATCGGCCGCGCGATGCACCGACCGCACGCGGATTCCCAACTCGCCCAACCGGGCCTGCACCTTGGCTTCGTAGGCGGCGTAGGAGAAGGTGACGGCGGCGTAGGGCACGAACGCCACCTCGCTCACCCCGGCCAGGAAACGCCCGATTTCGGGCAGCGGATAGCGCAGATATTCCTCGCCGGCATTGGTCGAATTCGAGATCAGCAACAATTTCATAATCGCATGTATTTCAATTTATTAAATATCCGATTGTTCCAAACGTCCGAAAAACTATTATTAAAAAAATCTCCGGTTTTGTCAAAAGTAATAAAAAATTGTTTACTTTTGCGCGAACTTGTCTTGGAAATATCGACTATTTTCAACAATAATTGTTTAACTAAAAACTTAAAAGTCATGTCAGAAGTTCAGTCAAAAGTTGTCGAGATCATCGTTGACAAATTGGGCGTCAAGGAGTCGGAAGTAGTGCCCGAAGCAAGCTTCACCAACCACCTGGGCGCAGATTCGCTCGACACCGTTGAGCTCATCATGGAGTTCGAGAAGGCATTCGACATTCAGATCCCCGACGAGGACGCCGAGAAGATCGCTACCGTAGGCGACGCCATCAACTACATCGAGGAGCACAAGAAATAATTTGACGTAATTTTCAGACCGCAAGGCAGAACCAAAGTAATATCTATCATGGCAGAAAGAAGAGTAGTCGTGACGGGTCTCGGAACCATCAACCCGCTCGGACACAACATCGAGGAATTTTTCACCAATCTTGAAAACGGCGTCAGCGGCGCCGCCCCCATTACTCATTTCGACGCTGAGAAGTATAAGACGAAGTTCGCCTGCGAAATCAAAAATTACGACTGGACCCAGCATTTCGACCGCAAGGAGGTACGCAAGTACGACCTTTTCACGCAGTATGCCCTCATCGCGGCCACGCAGGCCGTCGAGGACGCCGGCATCGACTCGGAGTCGATCGACAAGGAGCAGGTCGGAGTGATCTGGAGTTCGGGCATCGGAGGACTCAAGTCCTTCTTCGACGAATGTTTGGGCTATGCCGCGGGCGACGGAACGCCCCGGTTTAGCCCATTCTTCATTCCCCGCATGATCGCCGACATCGCGGCGGGCTACATCTCCATCAAGTACGGATTCATGGGTCCGAACTACTGCACCGTATCGGCCTGCGCATCGTCGAACCACGGCCTGATCGACGCCTTCAACCAGATCCGCTGGGGCAAGGCCGACATGATGGTGGCCGGAGGCTCCGAGGCCGCAGTCAACGAACCCGCCGTCGGCGGATTCAACTCGATGCAGGCCCTCTCGACCCGCAACGACGACCCCGAACACGCATCGCGCCCGTTCGACGTCGACCGCGACGGATTCATCATCGGCGAGGGTGCCGGAGCGCTCGTGCTCGAGGAGTACGAACACGCCAAGGCCCGCGGCGCGAAGATCTACTGCGAAATCATCGGCGGAGGCTGCTCGGCCGACGCACACCACTTCACCGCCCCCCACCCCGAGGGTCTGGGCGCGATGAAGGCGATGCGCGACGCGCTGAAGGATGCCGGCATCAAGGCCGAGGATATCGACTACGTGAACGTGCACGGCACGTCGACCCCGCTGGGCGACATCGCCGAGCTGAAGGCCGTGAGCGGCGTATTCGGCGACCACGTGTACGACATCAACATCTCGTCGACCAAATCGATGACCGGTCACCTGCTGGGTGCCGCCGGAGCCGTCGAGGCCCTGGCCTGCATCATGGCCATCACCCGCGGCATCGTACCGCCGACGATCAACGTCGAGCACCTCGACCCCGCGATCGATCCGAAAATCAACCTCACGCTCGGCACCGCGCAGAAACGCGACGTCCGCTGCGCCCTGAGCAACACGTTCGGTTTCGGCGGCCACAACTCGACCGTCATTTTCCGCAAACTGTAATCCCCCGTCCCCGCCGTGCTGGATTTTCTGCTGCGTCCGCTGCGTCGCCGGTTCGGCCGGGACAAGGAGTATTACCGCATGATCGACGATATGTTCGGGTTCGTCCCGAACAATATCGAACTCTATAAGCTGGCTTTGATTCACAAGTCAGCTTCTTTGGTTTTGGACGACGGCAAGCAGATCAACAACGAGCGTCTGGAATTTCTGGGCGACGCCGTCATCGAGGCCGTCACTTCGGACTACCTGTTCATCGAATTCCCCGACCGCGACGAAGGCTTCATGACGCAATTGCGGTCGAAGATGGTGTCGCGCCAGTCGCTCAACGCACTGGCCGTAAAGATCGGCCTCGACCGGCACATCATCAGCTCGGGCGCGGGAAATTCCGCTCAGAAGCACATCTTCGGCGATGCGTTCGAGGCGATGATGGGGGCGATCTATCTCGACCGCGGATACGAATTCGTCAACCGGCTGCTGATCAACGACATCTTCTACCACCACCAGAACCTCGAAGAGCTGACCGAATCGGAGACCGACTTCAAGAGCCGGCTGATCGAGTGGTGCCAGAAGAACCGCCACACCGTCGAATTCCGCACGAAACACGGCCAGGGCTACGCCTCGAATCATCCGGTTTTCCTCGCGACGGTGCTCATCGACAAGGTGGAGGCGGGACACGGCATCGGCGACTCGAAAAAGGAGGCGGAGCAGCGCGCCGCCTGCTCGGTTTCGCAAACTCCGAGCGACGAGACCTGCGCCATGCTGCTGGACAAGATCGACCGGCTCGCCCGCTGACCGCCCGCTGACCGCCCGCTGACCGCCCGCTGACCGCC
>CAOJSG010000036.1 GCA_948442615.1 uncultured Alistipes sp. | reverse complement strand
CCCGAAAAGTCGCATCTGGTTCTGAATTTCGTTACATTTGGTTTTGCCGATTATACGGGAAACGGACACGAAGACGGAGGGGTGTCTCCGCATTCGGACACACCCCTCCGTCTCTTTATCATCCGGCCGGCCGATGCCGCGCCGCGCGAACGCGCCTCTACCGGAACAGCGCCTCGACCTTGGCCACCACGTCGTCGGCCTCGGGCGCGAGCGGAAACACCAGACTGGGCCGCAGATGCCACATCGGCCGGTCGGCCTTGAACAGCTCCTCGCCGCCGCCCGTGATGTTGAGCATCACCACGGCATCCTCGGCGATCCGCCCGTCGGCCGCCGCCTTGATGAGCGAAGCCGCCGCCACGCTGGCCGCGGAGTGGATGTCGACGCCCTCCAGCTCCTTGAAAAGTTTGGCCGCCTTGCGCGCCTGGGCGTTGGTCGCCACCAGCACCTCGCCGCCGGTGGCCTTCAGCGCATCGTACAGGCCGCCCCGGATCCCGTAGGGAGGACGGCGGTTCGAGAGCACCTTGGCGTCGATGATCTCCACGTCGCGGCGCGCCTTGTCGTCGTCGTAAGGCAGCATCTCGCGCGAATCGACCCGCCAGGCGTTGTACATCGGCACGAAGGGAGCGTTCTGCGACACCATGAGCTTCATCAGATTCGAGCCGTAGTGGCCGTCCTCGATCAGACGCAGATTGGCCTCCCAGGCCGCAATGGCTCCCGTGCCGCTGCCTACGGCCTGGAAATAGTAGTCGGGGATGCGCCCGATGGTCGTCACGGCCGACAGAACGGTGGTAGCCATGCCGTCGCGACGGGCCACGTTCTTCGCTCCGCCCTCGGCATAGAACCCCTCCCCCTTGAGGACGAGGTTCGACAGATGGATCGCATCGAAATAGTCGCCGCCCCGCTCGCAGCAGATCAGCTTCACGCAGGGGTCGAGCGGCTCCTCGAACCAGAGGGCATCGAGATTGTCGTAAGGCACCGACAGCAGCAGCCGGATCCCGTTATCCGAGCAGACCCGCGCGAAGGCCCGGGCCGTATTTCCGGCCGAGGCCACCACCAGCACCCGCTGCTCGTCCTCCGCCGCACGGGCGCACACCGAGAAGGCCTCGGTCTCCTTGAACGAACAGGTGGTCATCCGGGCGCCGACGGCCGGGAAGTACCCGTTGAAGGTGATATAGAGGTTCTTCAGCCCCAGATAGCCGGCCAGCCCCTCGCTCCGGTAGGTCACGGGGGCCGACGAACCCTTGAGCATCCGCTTCACGGGCAGCCAGTCGGCGAACTTGTAGAATCCGCATGCGTCGTCCCGCACGCGCAGCACCTTCTGCTCGTAGCGCGTGCGCACGAGCGACGGCGTCTTGCACTGACGGTCGTCCAGGGTCCACCCCTCGTCGGGGAGCTCCCGCCCGGTAGCCACGCACTCGAGCGTATAGGCGGTAGGGGTAAAATCTTCTTTCATCCTTTCGAAACGAACCCGGCGCGATGGGTTTGGGTCAATATCCGTATTCTGTTCCGGAGCGTCCCGTCCGCCGAACCCGCCGGATTCCCATTTCGGTGCACGAAGCACCCGTTCCACGGGCGGGACTCTCCGCGGCCCCTTTGCCGGAGGCCCCGTATCCGATCTGCAGGCTACGACATCCGATTCCGGAAGTCCTCGTAGCCGAATTCGCGCACCACCTCGAGGCTTCCGTCCCGGTGCGCGATGGCGATGGCGGGATGCGCCACGCCGTTGAACATGGTCGTCTTGACCATCGTATAGTGGATCATGTCCTCGAAGACCACGCGGTCGCCCGTCCGCAGGTCGCGGTCGAAGGCCCAGTCGCCGCAAAAATCGCCCGCCAGGCAGCTCGTGCCGCCCATCCGCCAGCGGGGCTCGTCGCCCGCGGGGTCGTGTGCGCCGACGATGGCCGGCTTGTAGGGCATTTCGAGGCAGTCGGGCATGTGGCAGGCGAACGACACGTCGAGCATCGCCGTGCGGACGCCCCCGTTCTCGACGATGTCCTCGACCGTCGAGACCAGATAGCCCGTCCGCCAGGTGAAGGCGCTGCCGGGTTCGAGGATCAGCCGCAGGCGGGGATGGCGCGCGCGGAATTCGCCGAGCAGGGCGATCAGCTCGTCGCAGTCGTACTCGGCGTGGGTCATCAGATGCCCGCCGCCCATGTTGAGCCACTTCACCCGGTCGAGGCACTCCCCGAAGCGGAGCTCCACGGCCTCCAGCGCCTTGCGCAGGTGCTCGGGGCGCGATTCGCACAGCACATGGAAATGCAGCCCCTCGATCCCCTCGGGCAGACCGCCCTGCTCCGCGAGCCGCTCGGCCGTGACGCCCAGCCGCGAGCCGGGCACGCAGGGGTTGTACAGATCGGTCTCGACGGGCGAATAGAGCGGATTGATGCGCAGTCCGCACGACAGCCCGTTGATGAGCGCACGCTGGCCGAACCGTTCGTACTGCGCGAGGGAGTTGAACGTGATGTGGTCGCTGCATGCGATGATCTCGTCGATATTGCGGTCGGTATAGACCGGCGCATAGGTGTGGGCCGGACGGCCGAACTCCTCGCGGACGAGGCGCGCTTCGGCGGCAGAACTGGCCGTAGCGCCGTCGGAGTGTTTCGCCAGCTCGGGGAAGATGCGCCACATGGCGCAGGCCTTCAGCGCCACGATGATCTCCGCGCCCGTCGCGCGGCGCACGCGGTCGATGACCGCCAGATTGCGGTCGAGCGCCGCTTCGTCGAGCAGGTAACAGGGCGAAGGTACTTCGGAAAAATCGATCATCGGCATGGGTCGTTTAGGAAAAACTCGCACAAAATTAACAAAAACCGCCGCTCGGCAACCATTTCCGCCGCAGATTTTTACGGAAAATAGGTATTTTTACCCATCCGCACGCACGGCGCCGCGACACGGGTCCGGGCCGGACCACCGCCGGCGAAAGGGATTCCGCGCGGCACGGCGCACCGGTACCGGTGTGCCGTGCGATTCCGCTCCGTCTGGCACCGATTTTGACCGGGACACGGGAAAAACCGAACATCCATGTCAGCATCCGAAAAAAAACGGACCTCCGCATCCGCCGCATCCGGCGACCGCAGAACCGGCCTGCTCGAACCGCTCAAGGTCGTGGGAGGCATCGTGCTGCTGGTCGCGCTCTCCTGGGAGATCATCGCCGGCGACCACCTCCGCTTCTCGCGCACCTACCTCGTCATCCAACTGATCGTCTGCATCCTGTTTCTCTACGACTTCTTCGTGCGGTGGAGCACGTCGCGGCACAAGGGGCGCTTCTTCCTGACGCATCTGCCCTTTTTCCTGATCTCGATACCCTATCTGAACATCATCGACTGGTGCGACATCGCATTGTCGCGCGACTGGGCGATGCTGATCGGCATCATGCCGCTGCTGCGGGCCTTCGTGGCGATGGGCATCATCGTGAAATGGCTCGTGAGCGGCAGGTTCCGCCGGTTCTTCGCGGCCTATCTCTTCACGGTAGTGGTCTTCACCTACATCTCCGCGCTGGTCTTCTACGACTACGAGGTGCTGGTGAATCCCAAGCTCCACGGCTTCGGCAACGCGCTGTGGTGGGCCTGGATGAACGTGACCACCGTAGGTGCCGAGATCTTCCCCGTGACGGCCATCGGAAAGGTGGTCTGCATCCTGCTTCCGTCGCTGGGCATGATGTTCTTCCCGATCTTCACGACCTACGTCCTGGACAAGTACACCCACAAAAACGAAGAGGCCGCCTGACGGGCGGTCTCTCCGTTTTCGCACGGCACGGCTGCAGGACGGCGCCGCGGCGGCATTCCCCGGAATGCCGGCCGGGCCGCGCTATTTCCGATCCCGGAGCAGATCGCGGATCTCCGCGAGCAGCACCTCCTCTTTCGACGGAGCCGGAGCCGGAGCGGGCGCAGCGGCCTTCTTGCGGATCAGCCGGTTCATCAGCTTAACCATCAGGAACACGCACATGGCCAGGATCGTGAAGTCGATGCACTGCTGGATGAAGGCGCCGTAGTTCCACCAGACCGGTTCGGCCGCGGGCTGCGCGATGACCGCCTCGCTGCCGTTCACCAGCTCGCCCACCCGGCTCACCGCACTCGACGAGAGGTCGCGCACGCGGCTGAGGTCGATCCGGAGGTTGGAAAAATCCGTATTGCCCAGCAATGCGCCGATCGGCGGCATGATGATGTCGTTCACGAGCGACGAAACGATCTTGCCGAACGCGCCGCCGATGATTACGCCCACGGCCATGTCCATCACGTTGCCCTTGAGGGCGAACTCCTTGAATTCCTTGAAAAATGCCATAATCGATTGTCGTTTTTGGTAATTGATATGCCGGACGCAAATATAAGCATTTTCTCCGACATGCCAGCCCGCTCCGCCCGTGCGGCCGCGTTTTTCCCGCGGCACACGCCCGGAGGACTCCCGGCCGCACCGTACGACGCAATTCTCCGGCCGCACTTTGACCGGCCGCAAAAAAAAGTTATATTTGCCGGAGATTAACCGCGCGCCCGCACGGAACCGTCCGTCGCGACGGACCGGACCGCGCCGCGCGCCGAACCGCACAAACCGCACCCGTCATGAAAGGTATCGTACTGGCCGGTGGCTCGGGAACGAGGCTCTACCCCATCACCAAGGGGGTCAGCAAGCAGCTGCTCCCGATCTACGACAAACCGATGGTCTATTATCCCATCTCGGTGCTGATGCTCGCCGGCATCCGCGAGATCCTGATCATCTCCACGCCCGAAGACCTGCCCGGCTTCCGCCGGCTGCTGGGCGACGGCTCGGACTTCGGCGTACGGTTCGAATACGCCGAGCAGCCCTCGCCCGACGGCCTGGCCCAGGCGTTTCTGATCGGCGAGGAGTTCATCGGCGGCGACGCCGTGTGTCTGGTGCTGGGCGACAACATCTTCCACGGCGCGGGGTTCACCGCGCTGCTCGCCGAGGCCGTGCGCGACGCCGAGCAGGCGGACCGGGCCACGGTGTTCGGCTACTGGGTGGACGACCCCGAGCGCTACGGCGTGGCCGAGTTCGACGCGCAGGGCAACTGCCTGTCGATCGAGGAGAAGCCCGCCGTGCCGAAATCGAACTATGCGGTGGTGGGGCTCTATTTCTACCCCAACGAGGTGGTCGGCGTAGCCAAGCGCATCCGCCCCTCGGCGCGGGGCGAGCTGGAGATCACCTCCGTCAACCAGCAGTTCCTCCGCGCGGGCCGGCTGAAGGTGCAGACCCTGGGCCGCGGCTTCGCATGGCTGGACACCGGAACCCACGACTCGCTCTCGGAGGCTTCGATCTTCATCGAGGTGATCGAGAAGCGCCAGGGGCTGAAGATCGCCTGCCTGGAGGACATCGCCTACCGCAGCGGCTGGATCGGCGAGGAGCGGATGCGCGCGGCGGCGCAGCCCATGCTGAAGAACCAGTACGGCCGCTATCTGCTGAAGGTAATCGACGAATCGAAACGCAAATAACACCATGAACGTAATTCGGACAGCGCTCCCGGGCGTCGTGCTCATCGAACCGCGCCTGTTCGGCGACGAACGGGGCTATTTCTTCGAGTCGTTCTCCGAGCGGGAGTTCGAGCGCGCGGTGTGCGCCACGCGGTTCGTGCAGGACAACGAATCGAAATCGTGCTACGGCGTCGTGCGCGGCCTCCACTTCCAGCGGGGCGCCGACGCGCAGGCCAAGCTCGTGCGCGTGGCGAAGGGCCGCGTACTGGACGTCGCCGTGGACCTCCGGCGGGGCTCGCCCGCCTTCGGGAAGCACGTGGCCGTGGAGCTGTCGGACGAGAACCACCGCCAGCTCTTCCTGCCGCGCGGCCTCGCCCACGGATTCGCCGTGCTGAGCGACGAGGCGGTCTTCCAGTACAAGTGCGACAACTACTACGCGCCCGAGAGCGAGGCCGGCATCGCCTGGGACGACCCGGAGCTGGAGATCGACTGGCGCATCCCGGCCGACCGGATCGTACTCTCCGACAAGGACCGCCGCCGGCCGCGCCTCGCAGAGGCCGGAGAACTGTTCGTTTACGAAAAACCGACCCGCTGACATGCGCATCTTGGTAACGGGAGCCGACGGCCAGCTGGGCCGCGAGCTGCAGCGGCTGGCCGCACGGAGGGCCCCGCACAACGACTATCTCTTCACCGGCGCGGCGCAGCTGGACATCACCGACCGCGAGGCCGTGCGCCGTGCGGTCGGGGAGCTGCGCCCCGGCGTCGTGGTCAACTGCGCCGCCTACACCGACGTGGAGCGCGCCGAGACCGATCCCGACGCGGCCGACCGGGTGAACCGCCTGGCTCCGGGCTATCTGGCCGAGGCGGCCGAGGCGGCGGGCGCCCTGCTGATCCACATCTCGACGGACTACGTCTTCGACGGCCGGAGCTGCCGCCCCTACGACGAAACGGCGCCTACGGCGCCGCTCAACGTCTACGGCCGCACGAAGCTGGCCGGCGAGCGGGCGATTCTCGACTCGGGCTGCCGCCACCTGATCCTCCGCACCGCGTGGCTCTACTCGGAGCACGGGCGCAACTTCCTGAAGACCATGCTCCGGCTCACGGCTGAGCGCGAACGGCTGCAGGTCGTCTGCGACCAGACGGGCACGCCTACGTGGGCTGCCGATCTGGCGCGCACGGTCCTCGACCGGATCGAACGCGGCGACTGCCGCGACGCGGCGGAGGGCATCTACCACTTCTCGGACGAGGGCGCCTGCTCGTGGTACGACTTCGCGGTCGAAATCGCCGCCGCGGCCGGACACGACCGCTGCCGCATCGCCCCCTGCCGCACGGAGGAGTTCCCGACCGCGGCCCGACGCCCGGCCTACTCCGTACTGGACAAAACGAAAATCCGCAGCGCTTTCGGCATCGAGATCCCCCACTGGCGGCAGTCGATGCTCGAATGCCTGAAACGCATGAAACCATGAGACGCAACATCCTGATCACCGGAGGAGCCGGCTTCATCGGCTCGCACGTCGTACGGCTCTTCGCGACCAAATACCCCGACTACCGCATCGTCAACCTCGACAAGCTGACCTACGCCGGCAACCTGGCCAATCTGCGCGACGTCGAACAGGCGCCCAACTACACCTTCGTGAAGGCGGACATCTGCGATTTCGACACGGTGTGCGCGCTGTTCCGGCGCTACGCCGTCGACGGGGTGATCCATCTGGCGGCCGAAAGCCACGTGGACCGCTCCATCACGGACCCGTTCACCTTCGCCCGGACCAACGTGATGGGAACGCTCTCGCTGCTGGAGGCGGCCCGCCGGGCCTGGAACGGAGCGTGGGAGGGCAAACTCTTCCACCACGTCTCGACCGACGAAGTGTACGGTGCGCTGGAGGCGGGCGGCGGCCTGTTCACCGAGGAGACGAAATACGACCCCCATTCGCCCTATTCGGCGTCGAAAGCCTCGTCCGACCACTTCGTGCGGGCCTACCGCGACACCTACGGCATGCCGACCCTCGTCACCAACTGCTCGAACAACTACGGTCCCTACCAGTTCCCCGAAAAACTGATCCCGCTCTTCATCAACAACATCCGGCAGGGCCGGCCGCTGCCCGTCTACGGCCGGGGCGAGAACGTACGGGACTGGCTCTACGTCGAGGACCACGCCCGCGCCATCGACACGATCTTCCACCGCGGCCGGGCGGGCGCCACGTACAACATCGGCGGATTCAACGAATGGCGGAACATCGACCTGATCCGGCTGCTCGTCCGCACGACCGACCAGCTGCTGGGCAACCCGGAGGGCGCCTCCGAGCGGCTCGTCACCTTCGTGACGGACCGCGCCGGGCACGACCTGCGCTATGCGATCGACGCGTCGAAGCTCAGGGACGAACTGGGCTGGGAGCCCTCGCTGCAATTCGAGGAGGGGATCGAACGGACCGTGCGGTGGTATCTCGACCACAGCGACTGGATGGACGGCGTGACGTCGGGCGCCTACGAAAAGTATTACGAAGCGATGTACGGTAACCGCTGACCTCGGCGGGAAGACGCTCCGGGGAGATCCGCGCCGCCGTTTCGGTCCGGCGGACATACAGGCACCGCCGGCGGGACGCCTTCGCGGGAAAAGACCGGGACGTATCGGGATGCGGTCCCGTACGGTCCGGCGGTCCGGCGCGGAACAATCACAATCCGCCGCGCCGCACGAATGGCCGGAGACGCCGCACGATCTTCCGCAGCCGCAGGGCTCCGAAACGGCTTTCGACAGACGGTTTCCGACGAGCGACCTCAGGCAGAGGGTTTCCGACGAGCGATTTCCGACGATTCCCGGCAAAAGGAGCGGCTGGGCCCGCATCGTCCGCGGGCACGCGTCAGAGGACCGGGGCCTCCCGGCTGATCGGGGCCACCGTGGCGCCGACGAACCGGATCAGATCAGCAGGCGCGATTTTCAGCTGCAACCCCCGGATGCCCGCACTCACATAGATCGCCGGCTGCCGCAGCGCCGAGTCGTGAATGAAGACCGGAAAGGGCCGTTTCATGCCGATCGGAGAGCATCCGCCGCGGATATAGCCCGTCGTGCCCAGCAGCTCTTTCATCGGAATGAGATCGGCCTTCTTGTTTCCCGAGAGGCGGGCGGCGGCCTTCAGGTCGACCTCGTGGTCGCCCGGCACCACGCAGACGAAATGGCCGGTCCGGTCGCCGTGCAGCACCAGCGTCTTGAATACGCAGGCGATCTCCTCGCCGAGCTGCTCCGCCACATGGACGGCGGAGAGGTGCTCCTCGTCCACGACGTAAGGCACCAGTTCGTAGGCGATTCCGGCCCGGTCGAGCAGCCGGGCGGCGTTGGTCTTCTCCATCTTCTTCTTCGACATGGTCTGCAAATGATTTCGTATGCGCGGTGCAAAAATACACTTTTTTCCGGCAGCCGCGCCCCATCGGCCGATCCGTTTCGCGGGCCGGGAGCGAAAATCCGCAGACCGGAAGGCGCGGCGCGGGCCGGTGCCGCCGTCGCAGGCCCGCCCGACGAACCGCCGCAACGCATCCGCCGCCCGGCCCCACAGCACGCCCTTCCGTCCGAAATCGGGCGGCGCGGGAGCGGCCCGAACGGAATTTTGATTACCTTTGCAATCGCATCGAAAACAAAAGGAACAATGATAAAGGCGGCGATATTCGACATGGACGGCACGCTGGTGGACAACACGCCCTACCACATCCGCGCGTTCGAAATCTTCTGCGAGCGCTACGGCGTGACGGACTGGCGGGAAAAGCTCCCCCACGGCTTCGGAATGGGCAACGACGACATCATGCGGCTCATCATGCCCGAAGAGACGATCCGCACCAAAGGGCTCGCAGCGCTCGGCGACGAGAAGGAGGCGATCTACCGTCGCATCTACGCACCCGAAATCCGCCCCGTCGAGGGGTTGCGCGACCTGCTCGGACGGCTGCGTGCGGCCGGCATCCGCTGCGCCGTCGGTTCGTCGGGATGCAAGGCCAACGTCGACTTCGTCGTCGAACGGTGCGGCATCGCCGAGGCGTTCGACGTACGGATCAGCGGCGACCGGGTCGGCCGGTGCAAGCCCGACCCGGAGATCTACCTCACGGCGGCGGATGCGCTCGGCGTCGCACCGGCCGAGTGCATCGTCTTCGAAGATGCCCCGGCGGGATTCGAAGCGGCACGCCGCGCCGGTGCGGGACGCATCGTCGCGCTGGCCACGACGCTGCCGGCCGAAGCGCTGGCCCGCGAAAAAGGGATCGACGCCATCGTCCCCACGTTCCGCAGGCTGCTGGACGGCGGAGCGCTGGACGAGCTGCTGAAATAAAAAACGACGCCCCGCATGATGACGAAAGGATACTGGACGATTCTGCTGCTCATCGTCTCCAACGCATTCATGACCCTGGCCTGGTACGGACAGATCGTCTTCAAATCGCATCTCGAACGCTTCGGACTGGCGGCGATCGTGCTGCTGAGCTGGTGCGTCGCTCTGCTCGAATACACGTTCATGATTCCGGCCAACCGCATCGGATCGACGCAATTCGGCGGTCCTTTTTCACTGTGGGAGCTGAAGGTGATCCAGGAGGTGATCTCGCTGTCGGTATTCACGCTGATCGTGGTGGTCTTCATGAAAACGGACACGCTGCGCTGGAACCACCTGGCCGGATTCCTCTGCCTGATTCTGGCCGTCTATTTCATTTTCCGCAAATAGCCCCCGAGCTCGCCTCCCGCGGCACCGGGGGAAAGGCGTCGGACGGCCCCGCGGCCGAGGCTCCCGAACAAAAAAGGCCGGAAGCAGCTTCCGGCCGGTCTCTCCGCCCCGCTTTCATACCGCGCTCCACCCCGCCGGACCGCAAAACGGCGCATGGCGCCGGCTCTGTTTCGATAAGTGGAACCGGAACGGCCTGCGAGGCCGTCATACCGCATGCCGGTCCGCACGTTCTTCCTCCTTCGACTTTCGGTCGGTCCTCTGCGACCCCTCGCGATCCTTCTTGTAAATTTGATAGGAATTCACGAAGTTCTGCCAGACGATATAGGCCGTAGGGGCGATGGACGAGACCGGATTCAGAAAGGACTGCGCCATCCATACGGCCAGCACGGTATTCTTCTGTCCGAGCGACTGCCCGCCGGCGACCGGATCGCCGTAACGCCGGCCGAGCGACCGGCCGACCTTGAACTGCACGAGGCAGATGACCAGCGACACCAGCGCCAGCCCGATCTCCAACGAGCCGCTCACCCCACGCAGATCGAGGATGAACGAGGTCGTGCGGCCGATCACCACCGTCAGCGAAACGAGCCACATGTAGAACGACAGGACGCTGTGTCCGGCGATCCAGCCGGCCGCGGCGGGGGCGGCGAAACGGAGCAGCTGCGCGCAGACGAAAGGCAGCACCAGCAGCGGCACCACCCGCGCGAGAATACCCCAGAACGTACAGGTTCCGTTGCCGGTCAGCGAGAGCACGACCGGCGCGACGAGCGCAATGGCCATGTTGCACAGCAGGCTGTAGGTGGCCATCGTCGTCACGTTGGCGCCCAGCATGCCGCCGATCACCACGGCCGCCATGGCCACGGGAGCGAGCACGCAGATCATGGCGCCCTGCGCCAGCACCTCGTTCACCGGGAGCAGCGCCCCGTAAATGCCCGCACTCACCGCCACCTGGAAAAGCAGCAGCCAGCCGTGCAGCGGGCGGATACGCATCTCGGAGGGGCGCACCCGGCAAAAAGTGAAGAAGAGCATCAGAAAGATCAACGCAGGGGTGATCAGCTGATGCGACGCGTTCTCGAGGGCCACGATCGGACGGCACAGCAAGGCCCCGACCAGCATCCCCATGGGCATCGATACGGTCTTGATATTATGATGGATACGCCCCTGCAACCGATGTATCCTGCTTTCGGCCATCCTATGCGAGCAACTCCCTGACCTTCGCCGAAATCTCCTTGCCGTCGGCCCGGCCGGCCAGCCGCTTCGAAGCGACGCCCATCACCTTCCCGATCTCCTTGGGCGACTGCGCGCCCGTCTCGGCGATGATCTCGCGCACGGCGGCCGTCAGCTCCTCGTCCGTCAACCGCTTGGGCAGAAACTCCTGCAGCACGGCCACCTGGGCCAACTCCTCGTCCGCCAGGTCCTGCCGGTTCTGCTGCGCGTAGACCGCCGCCGAATCCGCACCCTGCTTGGCCAGCTTGGCGATGATCTTCACGACGGCCTCGTCGGGCAGTTCAGCGATCTCG
This sequence comes from uncultured Alistipes sp., assembly GCA_948442615.1. Lineage (GTDB taxonomy): Bacteria > Bacteroidota > Bacteroidia > Bacteroidales > Rikenellaceae > Alistipes. The sequence goes on along the minus strand of CAOJSG010000036.1, from coordinate 9,044 downwards.
GGGCCGGCCGTGCGGGCCTCGATGATATACTTCTTGACATTGCGCAGCGTAGCCACGCGCACGGGATCCTTGGCCTTCATGGCCTCCATGATCCCCTTCGAAATGGTCTGTTCCAACGACATGATACCGTATGTTAAATAAGTGAATGAATTCTCGTCAACGTTCGAGCAGGAAAACGAGCGCATCGCGCATCAGCCGGTCGCGCTGCGCCGCGTCGCGGACGGACTCGAAGGGAAACCCCAGGACGAAACTCCGCCCCTCCTCGCAGGCCACGCCCGCCGGGCGTCCGTTCTCCACGTAGCGCATCACCCCGAAAGCTCCGGGGCCGCAGGGTTTCAGCGCATCGGGCGCCTCGACCGCACAACACGCCGGCGCCATCCGCTGCTCGAAGCGGTAGTCGCCGCGCGAGAAGGCGGGATGCGAACCCACCACGCGCACCCGACCCTGCGACGCGGCGGCTCCGCCGTCGAAATCGAAATGCAGCACCTCGCGCGCGAAGGCCAGGTCGGACTCCGACGCACGTCCGCCGTCCCACAGGTCGCTGCCCACGTAGCTGCCCGAGACGAACAGCGCGCCGCCGGCCGCCGCATATCTGCGCAGCGCAGCCTGCAGCTCCGCGGGAAAGGCCCGGAACGCGCGTTCCGATTGCGCCGGACCGAGCGTCGTCGCGCGCTGCTTGCCCAGCACGAGATCCACCGCCGCGAAATCCTCCGGCGCGATCTCGCCCCGCTCGACGGCATGCGCCGAAGCCGAGCAGAACGAATAGCCCGCCGCGGCGATCGACCGGCCGTGCACATAGGGATAGTCGAACGTGTTCCCGCCGACGACCTCCGTTTCGTAGTCGCGCCCGCAGGCGCCGAGCGCCACCGAGTCGTTCTCCGCACGGGCCTGCGCGGCGTCGAACACCCGCTGCGGCCCGATGTAGGAGATGTCGCGCAGGTAGGGCACGCCGCACGCCTCGGCCGACCGGAAGCCGGCCGTCGTGTCGCTGCGCTCGCTCTCCGGCCCGCAAATCCGGTCGAAGCCGTTCACCACCAGCACCTCGCCCCGCGACGAAGGCATGCGGCATGCGGCGAGGATCTCGCTCGGGAAACTTTCGCCGCCCTCGTTCAGGGCCGTCACCCGGTAGCTGTAGATCCGGCCCGGCTCCTGCGCGACCGTCAGGGAGGGCACCTCCGTGTAGCGGCCGTTGTCGAACCCGCCGTCATCCACGCGCGTGTAGACCACGTAGCCCGTGGGTACGGCGGTAGCCTCCAGCGAATCCAGCACAGGGGACCAGGTGATCGTCACCCGGTCGTCGCCCGCGAACCGCACGGCCGGCGCCTCGACCGGCAGCGGCTGCACGACATAGGGCACGTCGTACTGCGAAGCCAGGTACTTCAGGATACCTTTATACACGGCCCGCCCCGCCAGGAATTTGAAACGCGGATCGCTCCCATAGCGCATGTCGGCGAAATTCTGGTGCGAAAGCAGCTCCAACAGCATGGTGGGAACGGCCGGCACGCGGGCTTCGTAGTAGGCGCGGTTCCACAGCCCGCGGCGGCTCCAGGCGGGTTCGTACGTGCGCCGGATATCCTCCACGAGCTGCGTCATGACCAGATCCGTGAGGTCGCGCGAACGGTAACGGTCGGCGCCTCCCGAGAAGCGGCCGCCGTTCTCGCGCGTGTAGAAAATCCCCAGCGTACCGACGGTCTCGTCGTTGTCGCGCACCCCCGCGTCGGAGTGGAACGCGAACGCCATATCCAGCGGAATGGCCAGCCCCGGCGCATCGGGCAGCCGTTCCGAGCCGCCCGCCAGCGCATTGACCCAGTGCGCACGCGCCATGTAGTCGTCCTTGTAGTCGTCCGTGCCCCGTTTGGGCGAGTAGACCTCCTCGTCGAAGCCGGCCCACTGCAGCCAGTAGCGCGCCCCCTCGCAGAAGCGCGGATAGCCGCTGGTCTCTGTCGGATAGCTCCCGTCCGGCGTCCGCAACGAGTCGCACACCGTGCGGGCGATGTTGCCGTAGCCGCCGCCGATCTTCACGGCATCGGCCGAGACGACCCGGCCGGCCCGGGCCGAACGGTTGGAGAGCACGACCACCGGCACCTCCGTGCCGCGGCGCAGCCGGAACGTCCCCAGATAGATCCACGTGCCGCCGCCCATGCGCTGATTGACCGCGAAACGGCTCTCGCCCCCCGCATGACGGACCGTATAGCAGGCGTCGTCGACGCTCTCGGGGGTCGAACGATAGGAGACGTAGACCGCATAATCGTCCGTCTCGGGGATGTCGGCCCGCCACTCCGCACGGCTCTCCTCTCCCCCGGCTACGCTCCGCACCATACGCGAACGCCCCTGCGCGAAGGGGTTCGCGGCGTCGGAATAGGTCGAACGGAGATGGGCGAAGCCCGTTCCGCCGTCCGACCAGCGCTCCGCCCCGTCGGTTTCGACATAGCGGGTTCCGCGGTCCACGCCCGGATCGCCGTCGACGACGATCTCGGTCTTCTGCACGTCGCGCTCGCGCGGCAGCAGCACGCAGGCCCCGGCATTTTCGAGCATGGGCACCACGTAGGGCAGCACGTAGCTCTGCGTATAAAGGTCCTCGCACGTCTGCCACAGGCACGAACGCTGCCAGCGCCAGCGGTTCTGCTTCTGGTCGAAATAGCGGCCGTGGCTCTGCCACAGGGCGATATGCCGTCCGGCCAGCCCCCGCTGCGGCGTGCGGAGCCGCGAAAGCGGCTCGACCAGCGGACGTTCGCTGCGGTTCGTGAAGCGCACGGCGCGCCTCATCCGCGCGGCATCGCGGCAGGCGAAGGGGATCAGCTCGCCGATCTCGCGGCGGTCCGTAACCAGCTCGATGCGCGCCTTGCGGAATTCGCGCGGCAGCACCGCACGCACCGAGTCGTACATCGCCCGCACGTTCTGCTCGCGGAACGGGTAATAGGAGAGGCCGATCGAGGTCTCGATTCGCACGCGGCCCCGCGAGACCTTCGCGCCCATGACCTTCACGTAGCCGCCCGCGACCTCGCGCGAGACGATGCGCGTGAGCGTGCGCCCCACCTCCGTGCGCTCCTGCCGCGTGAGTTCCCGCGCGCAGACGCCCCGAACGGCGAAAAGCGACAAAATCAAAGTTGTTACGATTCTATTTCGCATGACGTTTGACCAATATGAACATTCCCGCTATCGTGAACAACGCATTGTAAACCAGCAGTTCGAACCCGATCTCATAGTTCCAGTACCAGCGTGCGGCCGCCTGCAGCGCCGCACTCAGCAGCGGCGCGGCGATCACCGCGGCGGGCACCCACCGGTCGTGCACGCGCCGCCGCGTCGCCATGCCGAAAAGGAACATGCCCAGAATGGGACCGTAGGTATAGCCGGCGACCTTGTAGACCAGATTGATGACGCTGTCGTTCCCGAAGGCCTCGAACAGCAGGATCACCCCCGCCATGCCCGCGGCCATCGCGGCATGAACCCGGCGGCGCAGGCGGCTCAGTCGCGCATCGTCGCGCCGGGCGCCGTCCAGCAGGTCGAACGTGAACGACGTCGTGAGCGCCGTGAGCGCCGATCCCGCGGCCGAATAGGTACTGGCGACGAGTCCCACCACGAAGACCACGCCCACTGCCAGGGGAAGTCCCCCGTTCGTGGCTACCATCGAAAAAAGTTGATCGCTCTTGGCGGGCAGGGACAGGCCGCTGCGATCGGCGTGCGCATAGAGCAGCACGCCCAGCACCAGGAAAAGTACGATCACGAAGAACTGGCACACGGCCGTGAGCACGATGTTCTTCTGCGCATCGCGCGGCGAACGGCAGCTCAGGTTGCGCTGCATCATGTCCTGATCGAGCCCCGTCATCGCCACGAGCAGAACGATGCCGGCCAGGAACATCTTCCAGAAGTAACGGCCCGAGGCCGGATCGTCGAAGAAAAAGACGCGCGACCGGGGCGAATCGGCCACCTGGCGTACCGTCTCCGCCCACGAAAGGCCCGACGCGCGCACCAGAAAGACGATCGTGAGCACCAGGCTCGCCACCAGGCAGAGCGTCTTGAGCGAGTCGGTCCAGATCAGCGACTTGACGCCGCCCCGGCGGGTATAGAGCCACACGAGCAGCATCGTCGCGGCGGCATTCGCCCAGAACGGCACTCCGCAGGCGTCGAACACCAGCAGCTGCATGACCGCGCAGACCACATAGATGCGCAGCGCAGCCCCCAGCATCTTGGAGATGAAAAAGCACCATGCGCCCGCACGGTGCGAAGCGAATCCGAAACGATCGTCGAGATACTGGTAGAGCGAGACGACTTTCGTCCGGTAAAACAGCGGCACGAGCACGAAGGCCACGATCAGCTGTCCGACCGTGAAGCCCAGCACCATCTGGATATAGGAGAACGCGTCGGTCGCCACGGAGCCGGGCACGGAGATGAACGTAACGCCCGACATGGCCGCCCCGATCATGGCGAAGGCCGCCATATACCACGGCGTGCGCCGGTTGCCGGTGAAGAATCCTGCGTTGCCGGCCCGGCGGCCGGAAAGGGCGGCCACGACGAACAGCACGGCAATGTAGACCGCGACGGTGAGGACGACGGATAACGGGCTCATAATCTTCAAGGAATGGACGACACGGGACGCGCGACCGGCATACGGGCGGCTTCGCGCCATGCCCGCGACCGCCCCGAACGGCATTTCGCGCAGGCAAAGATACGAATAAGCGGGCGCAATGCCAAATCTGTTTGCACATCGCCGGGCGGAACATCTCCGGCACAGCCGCGGATACGGCAGGTCGGGCACGGATGCAAGCGCCGGCCCGATTATGCCGCGGCCTCCCGATCTTCCACGCGATGAACAAGTTCTCAAAAAAGAAACCGGCCCTTGCGGCATGATAGAAATTCGCCGCTCATCCCCTCTTTATGTCGAAACGAACTTAAAAATCGCAACATAATGGGAGCATTCAAGACAAGCGAGCTATTGCACGGGAATCCTTATTTGATTCCGCAAATAGGCGAAAAGATGGCCGAAGAGTTCGGAAACGACGGCTATGCGGTCGCAACGACCGACCTCGCTACCGGCGGGAAAGAGATATCCATCACCAAGGGCGGGCTGTTCAAGGCCATTATCGGAATGAGGACCGCCCTGAAGATCAAACTGGAACCGGCCGGCGATATGATTCGATTCGATGCCGGCGTCGGTATTTTCGGCCTGCAGGCAATACCGACGGCTATCACGCTGTTCGTGACATGGCCGGTTCTTCTGACTCAGATCTGGGGCCTGATCCGACAGAGCGAATTGGACGACAAAGCCTTGGAAATCGCAAAAAGGCGATTCGCGATCTCGCGCACGCCAATTGTCTGCAAGAGCCGGATCTGCGCTGCCCCCACGACGGCTGCCGTATTCCGGCGAATTCGGCATATTGCCCCTACTGCGGAGCGAAAATAAAATAAGCGTGATAGATTCCGCAGGGTGCTGCCCTCTTTTATTGTAAAACGCTATTGATAAACCAAAAACCGAATCATTATGAAATGTCCGTATTGCGGGTCGAAGAACACCCAGGGAACGAATATCGGCACACGAGTTTTCGCCACAACGGCCTCTATCGGAGCAGGCTTGCTCGTTGGAGTTATAAGTAGGCCCGGAGGAGCACACGTGATGACGGAAATGAATACAAGCCTTTGCGAATACAGCAAATACATCTGTCTGGATTGCAAACACGAATTCCAGGAAAAACGATAGGCCCCGCGAGAGCCGACGTCCGCGGCCCGGGGAATGACAATTGACAGTCAAGACTTGTTCCGGCATTTCCCGTGCGAGCGGACGAGAAAGTGTCGGAACAGGTCTCGACCGTTCCCGTCGTCATGGAACGCTTCCCGCCTCGGCACCGTCCGGTCCCTTTTTATATTCAAGGTATTCCGCCCACCGCGCAACGCCCCGATGCCACCCCCGCGATCACACCGCACCGCGGGCGGAAAAACGGCGATTATTTCTAATTTTGCGGCAAAACGGTTGAAATTCCGAATTGTTTCGTATATTTGTTATTCGAATAACAGACGTTTGCTGCTAAAAGACGAATCACCTAAATAAAATTTCTTATGGCAAGAAACTTGAAAATCAGGGATCTGACGTTGCGCGACGGACAGCAGTCCTCATTCGCGACCCGCATGAACCAGGCGCAAATCGACCGCTGCCTGCCGTTGTACAAGGACGCCAACTTCTACGCGATGGAGGTTTGGGGCGGTGCCGTACCCGACTCGGTCATGCGCTACCTGAACGAGAATCCGTGGACCCGTCTGGAGACCATCCACAAAGCCGTAGGCAACGTATCGAAACTCACGGCACTCTCGCGCGGCCGCAACCTCTTCGGCTACGCCCCCTATACGGACGAGATCATCGACGGCTTCTGCCGCAACGCGATCGAAAGCGGTCTGGGCATCATGCGCATCTTCGACGCGCTGAACGACGTGGACAACGTGAAATCGACCGTCAAATACGTGAAACAGTACGGCGGCATCGCCGACTGCGCCGTCTGCTATACCGTCGACCCGAAATATCCGCAGCCCGGCTTCCTGCAGCGGCTGATGGGCAAGAAGGCGCCGAAACCCGTCTTCACCGACGCCTACTTCCTCGACAAGGCCAAGCAGATGGCCGCACTGGGCGCCGACATGATCACGATCAAGGACATGTCGGGCCTGATCCCGCCCCGCCGCGTGGCGACGCTCATCAAGCTCTTCAAACAGCACATCGACATTCCGATCGACTTCCACACCCACTGCACGCCGGGCTACGGTCTGGCTTCGGTGCTGGCGGCGATCGTCGCAGGCGTCGACATCGTGGACACCAACTGCTGGTACTTCGCCGGCGGCACGGGCGCTCCGGCCATCGAGCTGATCGACGTATTCTGCAAAAAGCTGGGCATCGAGACGGGCGTCAACATGCAGGCCGTGGCGGAGATCAACACCCACCTGCGCGAAATCCGCAAGGAGCTGAACCGCTCGGTCTTCGGCGCCGACAAGCCCGAGCCCAAACCCTTCGACGCGAAGGCCATTCCGGCGGAGATCGACGCCCTGTTCGACCGTGCGATCGAGGCGGCGCGCCGCGACGACGAGGCCGCAGTGATCGACGCCTGCCGCAAGATCGAGGCCTACTACGGCTTCCCCGCTCCGAACGAGCTGGTGCAGAAGGCCGAAATCCCGGGCGGCATGTACTCCAACATGGTGGCGCAGCTCAAGCAGCTGAAATCCGAAGAGATCCTGCCTCGCGCCATGGAGCTGATTCCGTCGGTGCGACTGGCCGCCGGTCTGCCGCCGCTGGTGACGCCCACCTCGCAGATCGTGGGTGCGCAGGCCGTGAACTGCGCGCTGGACGAGAAGGCCGGACGCCCGATGTACAGCAACAAGAGTTCGCAGTTCGTCGGACTGGTGAAGGGCGAATACGGCCATACGCCCGTCGAGATCGATCCCGAATTCCGGTTCAAGATCTGCGGCGTGCGCGACTGGACGCCCTACGACACTTCGAAGAACAAGCCGCAGCCCAATCCCGAACTGCCCGAAGCGGGCGGCGCGAAGCTGGCCGAGACCGAAAAGGAGGTCCTGCTGCTCGAGCTGTTCCCGATGGTGGCCAAGAACTACCTTACGGAGCTGAAGAAGAAGGCTTACGAAGCGTCGAAGCCGGCAGAAACCGCCCCCGCAGAGGCTCCGAAGGCCGAAGCGAAGCCCGCCGCGGCCATCACGGGCAACACCGTGAACGCACCGCTTCCGGGCCGCGTGATCGAGATCTTGGTGAAGGTCGGCGACAAGGTGAAGGCCAATCAGGAGATCCTGATCCTCGAGGCCATGAAGATGGAGAACTCCATCACCACGGACTACGCCGGTACGGTGAAGCAGATCCTCGTCGAGCCGGGCGAAACCGTCGCTACGGACGCCGTGCTGGTCGAGATCGAATAGCCCCGCCGCGGCCGCCGGCCTTGTTCGCCGGCAGGTCCGGCCCCGTCTCGCTTCCGATCCTCTCTCCGGAAAGGGTCGGAAGTTTTTTTCGTCCGCTCCGCACCGGCGGTTCCCGCTCCGCATGACCGGTCCCGCTGACGCCCCGGCGACGTCCGCAGCACCTTCATTCGGCGGCCCGGCCGGCAACGCCGTCCCGCACCCCCGGCTGCGGAAGCAACGTCCGGAAACAGGCTACGGGAATCGGACACTTGCCCGAACCCGAAAGCGGAGCCCGGAAACGGCCTGCGACAATCGGACGGCATCCGTCGGAGCGGCCGATTCCGCCCCGGCCTGCACACATAGGGCGAGGCCGCAGCGACGATACTCCCGCGAAACCGCGACCGGTCGCAGCCGGAGTTTCGGCCGCAGCCGAAAACAACAATTCACCCCTGCCGGAATGCAATCCGGCAGGGGTGAACTCGTTCGTAGCGGACGCCGACAAGCGCCGGCCGTGCCGCGATCACACTTCGATATCCACATCGAAGAGCTCGTGCCACGGAAGCCCCTGCGGCCCGAGCGCAGCCAGGAACGGATCGGGATCGAACTCCTCCACGTTGAAGACGCCCGCACCGCGCCACAGCCCCTTGGCCCACATCGATGCGCCCAGGGCCGCAGGAACGCCCGTCGTGAAGCTGACGGCCTGCGTACCCGTCTGACGGAACGCCTCTTCGTGGTCGCAGTTGTTGTAAATATAATAGGTGCGCTCCTTGCCGTCCTTGACGCCGCGGATGCGGCAGCCGATCGAGGTCTGGCCGTGGTAGTTGGCGCCCAACGACTTAGGATCGGGCAGCACAGCCTTGAGGAACTGGATGGGCACGATCTCGACCCCATTGTAGAGGATGGGGTCGATCCGCGCCATGCCGATGTTCTGGATCACGCGCAGGTGCGTGAGGTACTCCTGCCCGAAGGTCATCCAGAAACGGGCGCGCCGGATCGTGGGATAGTTCTTCACGAGCGATTCCAGCTCCTCGTGGTAGATCACGTACGATTCGCGCTCGCCGATCTCGGGATAGTTGAGCGGACGGTGGATCGCATGCGGCTCGGTAACCACCCACTCGCCGTTCTCGTAGTAGCGGCCCTTCTGGGTCACCTCGCGGATGTTG
>CAOJSG010000035.1 GCA_948442615.1 uncultured Alistipes sp. | reverse complement strand
GGGGTCAACATGCCCGGTTGGGGGGTTGGATTGGGAGGTTTTGGGGGGGGGGGCCCCCCCGGTTGCGCCGGTGGCGTCCCCGTGCCCCCGGGGCGCCCCCCGGGCGGGGGCGCCCGCGACGGCACCGCGCCGCACGCGCCCCGGCACTCCCGAACCCGACACACCCCTAACGCCCACGCAATCGTTCCGAAGCCATGAAACCCGTTCTACGATACACGTTGTCCGCCCTGTTGTGGGGCATCGCCGGTCTCTACGTCGTCTGGTCGGCCGTCGCGACCCGCCGCGACCGCACCGCGCAGTGCGTCGAGCAGCTGCGCATCGAGGTGACCGACAGCTCGGCGCAAGGCTACATGGTAACGGGGGCCCTGGTGCGCAAATGGCTCGCCGACAACCGCATCGAGACCGTCGGCGTGCCCATCGACCGGGTCGACCTGCAAGGCATCGAGGAGCTGATCGGACGCAACGGATTCGTGCGCAACGTGCGGGCCTACGTCACGCGCGACCGCATGCTCCACATCGAGATCGGCCGCCGGCAGCCGCTGCTGCGGCTGATGACGGACGGACGCAACGCCTACGTCACCGCCGACGGATACGTCTTCCCGGCTCCGCCCGCCTCGTCGCTCTACGTGCCGGTGGTCACGGGGAGCTACCGTCCCCCCTTCCCCGCGGACTTCACCGGCCCGGCGATCGACTACATCGAACAATGCCGCGCCGAGACCGAACGCCGCATCCGGGAGATCGAACTGGAGAAGGACGTGTTCTACATCCAGACCCGCGCGATGCGCGACACGCTCGACAGCGTCCGCCGGCGCACCGTGACCCGCCGCTGGTGGCGGCTCGAAAGCCGGGAGCGTTTCGACAAACGCGTCGAGGCGCGCATGGCCGAGAAAAAGCGCTACCGGCGCTACCGCGCCTACCACACCCGACGCATCGAAAACGAGCTCGCACGCATCTCCCGCCGGCAGGAGGACGAACGCCGCCGACAAAAAAATTTGGAGAAAAGCTACGAAGATTTCATGAAACTCCTTACCTTTGTAGAGTTCGTCGAGGACGACGATTTCTGGCGTTCGGAGGTGGTGCAAATCATCGCCCGGACCACTGTCAGCGGTGCTCTCGAGGTGGAGCTCGTTCCCCGCAGCGGCCGGCACCGCATCCTCTTCGGACGACTGGAGGACGTCGAGCGCAAGTTCGACAAGCTGCTGTGTTTCTACCGCCGGGGACTTCGCGAAATCGGCTGGGACGAATACAGCACGATAAATGTAAAGTACAGCGACCAGGTGGTCTGCAAGAAATAACCGAAAGCATCGTGGAAAAGAAGAGCTATACCGTCGCCATCGACCTGGGCACATCGAACGTCGTGGTAGCCGTCGGCGCCAGGAACGCCGAGGGCCTGCTCGAAATCGCCTTCATCGGCTCGAAACCCGTCGAAGGGGTCACGGCCGGTAAGATCGACAACATCGACCTGGTGAAAAAGGCGGTCGCCGCCGCCGTGGCGGAGGCCGAAACGGCGCTCGGCATCCGCATCGCCGAAGCCTGCGCCGGCATCTCGGGCGTCTTCGTGCGGTGCGCCCGCCATACGGACCACGTCTTCGTCTACGATCCGCAGAACGCCGTGAGCCAGGTGGACGTCAACGCCCTGTTCGACCGCATGCGCAACGTGCAGGCGCCCGACGACGAGATCATCATGGAGCGCGTGCCCCAGCTCTACATGGTCGACAACGCCCGGGAGGTGAAGAATCCCGTGGGATCGTTCGGCAAGAAGCTGGCCTCGACCTTCAACTTCATCCTCTGCGAGAAGACCCCGATCCAGCGGCTCGAAATGGCGTTCAAGCACCTCAAGATCCGCCCCTCGGCCATCTACCCCAACACGCTGGCCACCCCCGAGGCGGTGCTGCTTCCCGAGGAGAAGGAGGAGGGCGTCGCCGTGGTGGACATCGGGTCGGGAACAACCGACGTGACGGTCTACTACCGCAACGTCGTCCGCTACGTAGCCACGATCCCGATGGGCGCCGCAGCCATCAACCGCGACATCCGCACGATGAGCGTCCCCGAGAAACATGTCGAGAACCTCAAGCTGCACTACGGTTCGGCCGTGGCGGAGCTGGCTCCCGAAAACAAGATGATCCGCGTGACGGGCCGCACGGCCCGCGAAGCCACGGACATCCTGCTGCGCAACCTGGCGACCGTCATCGAGGCGCGCGCGACGGACATCGCCGAATTCGCGGCCCGCGAGATCGCGGATTCGGGCTATGCCGCGCAGCTGGGCTTCGGCATCGTGCTGACGGGCGGCTCGTCGCAGCTGAAACATATCGACGAACTGTTCCGCAGGGTCACGGGCATGGAGGTGCGTCTGGCACTGCCCGAAACGGGCCTGACGGAGGAGTCGAAACCGCTGGCCGCCGATCCGGCCTACGCCACGGCCGTCGGGCTGCTGCTCAAGGCGACGGCACAGACGCCGCGCACGGCGGAGGAGCCGAAAAAACGGCCCCAGCATCCGGGGGTTCCCGAATCGCTGTACGGCGCATTCAACCGGCTCGGCGACGCCGCAGCCGACAAGCGCGCACCGGCGCGCGAGGAGGAGACCCCGGAGCGCCCGGCCCCGGAGCGCAGCGACGCGCAGGAGCCCGAACGGCCCGCTTCCGACCCCTTCGCAGCGAAGGAGCCCGAGGAGAAGAGCACCAAATCCACCCGCAACTGGGGCGCCTTCTTCCAGAAGACGTTCGAAAAAATCAACAAGAGCTTCTCGGCCGCCGAGGACGAAGAGATCTGATCCCCTGCGACCGGCATAGCGGTCGTCGCGACCCCGACTGAAACCAAGCGAACCACGGACCATGACGGACGATTTGATAGACGCGCTGAATGCACGGCCCACGGACGGCTCGATCATCACGGTGATCGGCGTCGGCGGCGCCGGATGCAATGCCGTGGCCAACATGTGGCGCATGCGCATCGACGGTGTCTCGTACATCGCCTGCAACACCGACCGCAAATCGCTCGACGCCAACCCCGCTCCGTGCAAGATCCGCCTGGGAGCCGACGGGCTGGGCGCCGGCAACGACCCCGAGAACGGACGGACGGCGGCGATCGCCTCGCTCGACGAGGTCCGCTTCCAGCTCGGCGCCTGCGGCTGCCGGATGGCCTTCATCGCCGCCGGCATGGGCGGCGGAACGGGAACGGGCGCCGCACCGGTCATCGCCCGGCTGGCCCGCGAAATGGGGCTGCTGACCGTGGGGATCGTCACTTCGCCGCTGGCCGGCGAAGGCGAACCGCGCTGGCGACAGGCAATGGAGGCCATCGCCCGGATGGAAGAGCATGTCGACGCGCTGCTGGTGATCGACAACGACAACGTGGTGGATACCTACGACGACCTTTCGCTCGAGGAGGCTTTCAGCCGGGCGGACGACGTGCTGGCCACCTCGGCCCGCGGCATCGCGGAGATCGTCACGCGGCAGAGCAACCTCGTGGGGGTGGACTTCGCCGATGTGGCCACCGTGATGCGCAACTGCGGCCGCGCCCACATGAGCGTCACCTCGGCCCGCGGCGAGAACCGGGTCGAAGAGGCGATCCGCGCCGCGCTCTGCTCGCCGCTGCTGGGCCAGACCCGCATCGCAGGAGCCAAGAACATCCTGATCAACCTCTCGACCGCCGACTCCCGCGACCTGAAGGCCCGGGAGCTGAAGCACCTGCTCGAACGCATCCAGCAATACGCCAATGACGGCCGCGCCGTCGACGGACTGAGCGCCACGAACATCATCTGGGGAACGAACGTCAACGAGCAGATGGAGCCGGGCACGCTGGAGCTGGTCATCATCGCCACGGGATTCGAGGCTCCGACGCCGCAGCCGGCGCCGATTCCCGCCTACGCGGAGCCGGAACCGCCGGCAGCAGCCGGCGAGACGGAACCCTCCGCAACCGGATCGAAGCCGGAAGAGACGGACGGAGAGCCGGCACGTACGGAGTCCGCCGACACGGAACATCCGGAAACCTCCGGCACAGGAGCCGGAGCCACCGATACGCATGCCGATACGACGCCGGCCGCCGTATGGGCGCAGCTGACCCGCCGGGTCACGCAATTCGTCGGAAAGGTGTTCGACGGCGAGTCGGACACGCCCATGTAGGCCGTCGAAGCGGCAGGCCCGCCCCGGCGTGCGAGCCCCGCGCCGAAGCCGAGGCCGAAATAGGGCACGAAAAGTTACGCAAACGAAAAAAGAAAAATAAGATATGACGGACGATTTAATGAACGAGCTGAAAGCCAAACCCACGAGCGGATCGATCATCACGGTGGTCGGCGTCGGCGGCGCCGGCGGCAATGCCGTGAACCACATGTGGAACCTCGGCATCAAAGGTGTCGACTTCCTGGTCTGCAACACCGACCAGCAGGCGCTCGACAAAAGCCCCGTCGAGCTGAAGATCAGACTGGGCAGCGAGGGCCTCGGCGCCGGCAACGACCCCGAAAACGGACGGAAGGCGGCCGTCGAGAGCATCGACGAGGTGCGCCGCCGGTTCGAGGAGTCGGGCACCCGCATGCTCTTCATCACCGCCGGCATGGGCGGCGGTACGGGCACGGGCGCCTCGCCCGTGATCGCCAAACTGGCGCACGAAATGGGGCTGCTGACCGTGGCCATCGTCACCTCGCCGCTGGCCGTCGAGGGCCGCACGCGCTACGAACAGGCCTTTCGGGGCATCGAGGAGCTGCGCAAGAACGTCGATTCGCTGCTGGTCATCAACAACGAAAACATCCTCGAGATGTACGGCCGGCTCTCGCTCAGGCAGGCCTTCGGCAAGGCCGACGATATCCTGGCCTCGGCCGCCAAAGGCATCGCCGAGATCATCACCGTCGAAAGCGACCTGGTGAACGTCGACTTCGCCGACGTGTCGAAGGTCATGCGCGACAGCGGCCGCGCCCACATGGCCGTAGCCACGGCCGAGGGCGACAACCGCGCCGAAGCGGCCGCCGAGGCGTCGCTCCACTCGCCGCTGCTCGACCACAACCTGATCTCGGGCGCCAAGAACATCCTGCTCAACATCTCGGTATCGGACACCGATGCGCTGATGTACGAGGAGGTCGTGCAGATCCTGGAATACATACAGGCCCACGCCAGCGTGCAGGACGAAACGGGCGCGGTGCACAACGCCAACATCATCTGGGGTACGAGCGAAAAGCCGCAGCTGGGCAACGCGATCGAGCTGGTCGTGGTGGCCACCGGATTCGAAAGCGACCCGGGCGACAAGGCGATGCCGGTCATCCCGCCGATCCCGCCCGTCGTCGCACGGCCTGCGGCAGCACCCGCACCCGCGCCCGAAGCGAAGCCCGCAGCCTCCGTACGGGGCACCTCGCCGCTCGAACGGCCCGTGCCGCCCCGCCAGGTGCCGCCCGAGCAGGTCATGCTGGGCGAAAAGTCGACGCGCTACGACAACATCGCGGCACTGCTCGAAAAACCGGCCTACCAGACGCGCAACTCGAAATTCATCGTCGAGATGCCGTCGGTCCGCAAGGAGGTGCTCAAAGGCGATTCCGCCGCGACTCCCGCCGAGAAGCAGGAGAAGAACGGCTCGCTCTTCGAATAACCCCTCAACCGCGCGATTTTGGAAGAGACCCTCACGCATATCGTCACCTTCGAAGGCTTCACGGCCCGAAGCGCCGCGATGCTCGTCGTCACACTCTGCCTGCTGACGGTTTCCGCCCTCGTATCGGGTTCGGAGACCGCCTTCTTCTCGCTGTCGCACAACGACATCCAGCAGATCCGCCAGCGCCATTCGGCGGCTTCGGAGGCCGTGCTGCGGCTGCTGTCCGACGTGGAGCTGCTGCTGGCTACGATCCTGGTGGTGAACAACCTGGTCAACATCTGCATCGTCATCCTCACGGCGAACATCATCGACGCGACCTTCACGTTCCTGCGCTTCGAGTTCCTCTTCAAGACGGTGCTGGTCACCTTCCTGCTGCTGCTCTTCGGCGAAATCCTGCCCAAGGTGCTGGCCCAGACCATGCACGTGCGCTTCGCCTGCCTGGTGGCGCGTCCGCTGAGCCTGCTGCGCTGGATCTTCTATCCGCTCTCCTACGTGCTGGTCCGCACGAGCAGCCGCATCAGCGAGAAGGCCTCGCACCGGAGCGAGATCTCGCTGGACGAACTGGCCGACGCCGTGGACATCGCCCAGAACACGTCGCACGAGGAGCACGACATGCTCTCGGGGATCGTCAACTTCGTCAATACGGAGGTGGGCGAGATCATGAAACCCCGCATGGACATCGCTTCGGTCTCCCTGACGGACGACTACGAACAGGTGAAGAAGAAGATCATCGAATCGGGCTTCTCGCGCATACCGGTCTGCGAGGAGGACATCGACCACATCCGCGGCACGCTCTATGTCAAGGACCTGCTGCCCTACATCAACCGCGACCGCGACTTCGACTGGCGCCAGCTGATCCGCAAGCCCTACTTCGTGCCCGAATACAAGAAGATCAACGACCTGCTGAGCGACTTCCAAAGCAACAAGGTGCACATGGCCCTGGTCGTGGACGAATACGGATCGACGCTCGGACTGGTGTCGCTCGAGGACATCATCGAGGAGGTCGTGGGCGAGATCTCGGACGAGAGCGACGCCGACGAGTCGTTCTACACGCAGCTCGACGAACGGACCTATCTGTTCGACGGCAAGACCCACATCGGCGATTTCGAGCGCGTACTGGAGCTGGACGAGGAGACCTTCTCCGACGTGCGGGGCGGCGCCGAGACGCTGGCCGGGCTGATCCTCGAGCTGAAGCGCGACTTCCCGAAGAAAGGCGACGCATTCGCGACCCACGGCATCCGTTTCACGGTGCAGTCGATCGAGGCGCACCGGATCGACAAAATCAAGGTCAGGATCGATGGCTGACGCCCTGTTCATCGAGCCGCTGCCGGCGGAGCACGAGGCCGCACGCACGGCCTCGGAGGAGGAGCGCACCGCGGCGGCCGCCTTCGGCTCGGCGCAGCGCCGGTGCGAATACCTGGCCTGGCGGGCCATCGTCCGCCGCGAACTGGGCCCCGTGCGGATCGGGTACGACGCAACGGGAGCGCCGATCCTGCCGGAGCGTCCGGAACTGCATCTCGGGGTCTCGCACTGCCCGGGGTGGGTGGCCGTACGCATCGCACCGCACCGCTGCGCCGTGGACATCGAACCGCGCGACCGCGATTTCCGACGGGTGGCGTCCCGGTACGCCACCCCCGGCGAACTGGCGCTGTGGAACGACCCCCGACTGTACGGAATCCTCTGGTGCGCCAAGGAGGCGCTCTACAAATACGCCGGCATGCCGGGGCTCTCGCTGCGCGACGAGCTGCATGTCGACGCGATCGACCCCGACTCCGGCATCGCGACGGGCCGCATCAAAGAGGGTCCCGCGCTGCGGCTCGCCATCCGGCCCCACGACCGGCTTTTCGTGCTGACCCTCCCGTAGCTCCGTGCCGCCGCATCGCGGCACCCCGCCGGACAGGCAGCCGCCCGGCATCCGGTCCCGGCAGCGAACGGCCGGAGCGGCGCGTTCCGCCGCAGCCCCCGCCGACAAGAATGCGCCGCGGGATAGCGGAAACCCGAAATTTTTCCTATCTTTGTCCGATACCAGCCAGAGAGCGCTTATGAATCTATCCGAAACCCAGATCGGAGCACTGCGCGAGATCCTCGCACGGCCTCAACGAGAAATCGTCATCGTGTCCCACACCAACCCCGACGGGGACGCCGTCGGTTCGTCGCTCGCCTGGCGCGAAATGCTGGTGCGCACGGGCCATCGGGTGACCTGCATCGTCCCGAACAAATACCCCTACTTCCTCGACTGGATGAACGGCATCGGAGAGGTGGTGGTCTTCAAACAGGACGCCGAAGGACGCGCCGTGCAGGCCGTCGAGCGGGCCGACCTGATCTTCTGCCTCGATTTCAACGCCATCTCCCGCCTGGAGATTCTCAGCGACACGATCGCCGCCAACACCACGGCCCAGCGCGTGCTGATCGACCACCACCTCGCACCCGGCCCCGGGTTCGACCTGGCCTTCTCCTATCCGGACGCATCGAGCACCTGCTACGTGGTCTACAGGCTCATCGAGGCGCTGTGGGGCGCGGAGGCCTTCACGCCGACCATCGCCGAGGCGCTCTACGTAGGCATGATGACCGATACGGGCAACTTCTCGTTCTCGCACCTCACGCCCGCGCTCTATCGCGCCGTGGCGACGCTGGCCGAGACCGGAATCGACATCCCGCAGATCCACAACAACGTCTACAACGCCTACACCGAAGGGCGCGCCCGGCTGTTCGGCTACGCCATCAACCGCAAGATGGAGCTGATCCAGCAGGGCACGGTGGCCTACATGTCGCTGCTCGAGAGCGAAATGCGCCGCTTCAAGTTCCAGCAGGGCGACAGCGAGGGGTTCGTCAACTACGCGCTGACGATCAAGAAGGTCAAGATGTCGGCGATGTTCCTGGCCCACCGCAAGTTCATCCGCGTGTCGCTGCGTTCGCGCGGCGAGGTCGACGTGAACCTCTTCGCCCGAAAATATTTCGACGGCGGCGGACACCGCAACGCCGCCGGCGGCAAATCGTACGTCTCGATGGAGGAGACCATCGCCCACTACATCCGCTCCGTCGAGGAGTTCGCCGCCGAAGGCCATCTCGGATAGGAGACGGGGCAGGCATCGGGCAGCCGCAGAACAACCGCCCCCGCCGGAATGTCGTTCCGGCGGGGGCGGTTTTCATCGGCAGGATTCCGGAGCGCGCCGGGCGCCGCATCCGGTCGTCACGCGAGCGCCGGCGCGAGGTAGCGTGCGAGCAGGTACCCGCCGCCGAGCAGCCACACATAGAGGATTCCCGCCAGCAGAAAAGGCTTGGCGCCCGCCTGGCGGAACTTCTCGAAGCCCGTTTCGGCGCCCAGGGCCGTCATGGCCATCGTAAGCAGAAACGTATCGAACGAATCGATCCATTCGACGGCCGCACCGGGCAGCAGCCCGAAAGAGTTGAACCCGATCACGGCGAGGAATCCGAATGCGAACCACGGGACCGACACCTTCGTCCTGCCGCCGGCAGCACCGCCACGACGCGCCGCCACGAAACTCAGCAGCAGCAGGACGGGAGCCAGCATCATGACCCGGATCATCTTGACGATCACGGCCGTATCGGATATTTCGGTCCCCATCGCATTGCCGGCTCCGACCACATGGGCCACCTCGTGAAGCGTCGAACCGGTATAGATTCCCATCTCGGCCGGGGTGAGCCCGAGCACGCCCGAACGGTAAAGCACCGGATAGAGGAACATGGACAACGTGCCGAATATCACCACCGTGGAGACGGCCACAGCCGTCTTGTGAGGCTGGGCCCCGACGACCGGTTCGGTCCCGAGTACGGCGGCGGCGCCGCAGATCGCGCTGCCCGAGGCGGTCAGCAGCGCGAGATCGCCCTCCATCTTCAGCACCCGGCCCAGCCACACGCCCAGCAGCAGCGTACCCGCGACGACGATCGCATCGATCAGCACGGCGGCCGTCCCCACGGCCGCAACGCTCTGGAACGTCAGCCGGAAGCCGTAGAGCACGATGCCCGCGCGCAGGATCTCCTTGGTACAGAAGCGGATGCCAGGCACCCACGTTTCGGGGAGCCGGTTGCGCAGGCTGTTGGCATAGAGCATGCCCAGGATGATGCCGATAATCAGCGGGCTGAACGAGAGCTTGCGGAAAACCTCGAACTCGGACAGGTAGAACGCCGCGCAGGAGAACAGGGCGATGAGGAGTACGCCGTGGAGCATGCTGCCCCG
This sequence comes from uncultured Alistipes sp., assembly GCA_948442615.1. Taxonomy (GTDB): domain Bacteria; phylum Bacteroidota; class Bacteroidia; order Bacteroidales; family Rikenellaceae; genus Alistipes. The sequence goes on along the minus strand of CAOJSG010000035.1, from coordinate 11,055 downwards.
TTTTTCACTCAATTGCATGGTTTTCAGATAAAAAAGGACCGGGAAAGGCGCGTGTCCGGGCCGGATTCGGAGCGGTCCCGGTCGCACATCGCCGCGAGCCGGCAGGTTCGCAGGCAAAGATAGCGATTTTCTCCGAACGCACGCAGCACGACCCCGCATTTCGTGCCGGAACCGCCAGATGGGCCCGGATGCCGGCGAGTACAAATACAAGCGCGCCCGTCGCACGAACCGCACGGTCCGCGCGCTACTTCAGCAGGCTCTCGGGCAGCGCGGCATGGTCGGAATAGCGCAACAGGATGCGCTCGCGGATGAACGCGGCGAAGCGCCGGGCCTCGTCGTACGACAGCGGACCGGGCCGGCTCATCAGCACCAGGCGGTGCGGACGGAACGGGCGGGCATAGGAGGGGTGGACGTAGACATAGGGATTGTCGCAGAAGCCGAGACGACGGTAGAAATGCAGCCGGCGGACCGAGATCTCGTCTTCGGGCGGATCGATCTCCAGCACCACGCGCTCCGTCCGGTCGCAGAAGGCGGAGAGGATCGCCGAACCCAGCCCGCCACCCCGTATGGCGGGCGATACGGCCAGATGCTCCACATAGCGGAATCCGTCGCCGCGCCAATGGAAGAGAATCCCCGCGAGCCGCCCATCGAGCCACACGCCGTCGGCCGTGAAGGCCGGATCGGCGAAAGCCCTCGCATAGGCCGCTTCGGACCACCGTTCGCACCGGGGGAACGACGCCGAATAAAGTTCCCACGCCTCGCGCCAGCCGGGATCGTCCGACGAACGGAAGGCGACGAATCGCAACTGCTGTTTCATAACTCCTCTATTTCGAAGCCCAACATCCGGGCCAGTTCGAGCGCCTGCATCCGATCGACCACCGCGCCCCGCAGCTCCCGCGACTCGGCCGCCCCGAAACGGATGCCGGCGATCGTGTTGCCGACGAGCGAGATCCCCGCCAGCGGCGTGCCGAAAAGCTCCGCCTGCGAAAGGTCGCACCGGTCGAACTCCGCATATTCGAGCCGGCACCCCGCCAGAACGCCGCTACGCAGGTCGCTCTCCGAGAAGCGCACGCAGCGGAAGCGGCCCTGCGAAAAGTTGGCGTAATCGGCCTTGCAGCGCAGCAGGAGCACGTGGTTCCACGTGCACTCGGGCAGTTCGGCCCCCGTCAGCCGGCAGTCCGCGAACTCCGTGCGCAGGAACCCGCAGCCGCGCAGGTCGGCATTCGAGAAATCGCAGTTGCGGAAGGTCGTATCGCTGAAATGCGACCGCCGCAGCGTGCACCCCGCGAAACTGCACCCCGTGAAGAGCGATCCGCCGACGAAAAGATGCTCACGGTCGAGCGGCGCGAAGGTACGGCGCGACGCCTCGACCGCGTCGATCTCCTCTCCGTCGCGCAGCAGCGATTCGGGGTTCTCCGCCTTGCGCAGCGACCCGGAACGGCGGGGCGATATGACTCCGTGCATTGCCATGGGATGCCTGTGGCCGCCTCTTCGGAACGGCCGGCCAAACGCCGGCCGCACGCGGCCGCGACAAAGATACGATTATTTCGGCGAATACGCCACCTCGCCGGCCGGTCCGGCGATCGCCGGCGAGCCGGTGCGGAGAAGCCCCGTCCGGCTCCGGACAGGCCGCGGAGCGACGGCCCGTCCGCGCCGTTCAACGATTTAATATTCCGAAAATTACACACCTTGTTCCCGTATCCGGCGCAAACAGATGGCAGCATTCGGAAAATAATGCGTATCTTTACGGCGAATTAACCTCACGAAACCGGATGCTCTTTCTCAGAAATCTCATATACGGCCTGATCATCGTCCTCACGGTCGCGCTGTCGGCCCGCGGACAGGACACCGGGGCACGCCGGGCGGGAACCCGAACCGCCGGGCTTGTCGAAGAGATCGACCCCGCACGAACGATATCCGACACGGTTTCCGCCGCCTCCCTCGCAGCGAACACCCTACCGGCCGCAGATACGCTCGGTGCGCCGGCCCCGAAACGGCACGGCCTGATCCGCCGCATCATCGACTATTACAGCAAGTCGAACGTCGACCGCACGTTCCAGAAAAAGATCGACTGGAGCATCGCTCCCGGCCCCAACTACTCGTCGGACGTGGGATTCGGCATCGGATTCCTGCTGGCGGGCCTCTACCGGCTCGACCGCACCGACTCGATCACGGCCCCCTCGAACATCTCGATCTACGGCAACGTGACGACCGAGAAATTCGTCCTGCTGCGCTTCTCGGGCGACAACATCTTCAACCACAACAAACAGCGGCTGAGCTATTCGGGCGCCTTCGTCTACTTCCCGGGCGCCTTCTACGGAGTGGGATACGACGACGGCGCGCAGGGCTATGCGCAGAGCCTCACCACGACGATGGGAATCGTCCGCGTCTCCTACTGCACGGCGCTCATCGGCCGCTTCTATGCGGGCGTCAGCGGAGGCATCGACTACACGGGCGCCAAATACAAGAGTTCGGGCATGGCCGACTACATGCAGCGCATCCATGACGGCGAGGTCGAGAAGCCCGGCGGGCAGATCGGCCAGCTCTACGACCTGTGGCAGCAGGGGCGCTACGACCCCGAGCGGCAGGACCCGTTCGTCAACTACATCGAGCGCACGGGCGACAAACCCAACGCCTTCAACGCCAACATCGGCGTATTCGCCCAGTTCGATTCGCGCGACGTGACCTTCAACGCCACGCGCGGCATCTTCCTGAAGGCCGAGGCCAAGTGGTACCCCAGCCTGCTGGGCAACACGGGGCGCAACTTCGGCCGTTTCACCCTAACGTTCGACTGGTACCGCAAACTGTGGAAAGGCAGCGTGCTGGCCTGCGACCTCTATGCCGACGCCACGGCCGGAACGCCCTCGTGGCACATGTACGCCAAGCTGGGCGGCATGGACCGCATGCGCGGCTACTACGAAGGCCGCTACCGCGACAAACGGCTCGTCGAGGCGCAGGTGGAGCTGCGCCAGCGCGTCTACCGCCGGCACGGCGTGGTGGGCTGGATCGGCGCGGGCAACATCTGGGGCACGCACAAGTTCAGCTGGGGGAACACGCTCTACAGCTTCGGCTGCGGCTACCGCTTCGAATTCAAAAAGGGCATGAACATCCGCCTCGACTACGGCTGGGGCGTCTACGGCAACCAAAACCTGCCGTGGGACCGCAAACGTTCCTCGGCATTCCTCTTCACCGCCTCGGAGGCGTTCTGACGCCGCACGGCACGCGCTTTGCGCCCCACAGGAGCGCTCCGATCCGGACAAAATTTCCGCTATCTCGCATGACATCGCTTTTTCACGACATCATCTTCGGGCCGGTCCGTTCGCGCCGGCTGGGGCTCTCGCTGGGAGTCAACCTGCTGCCTGCCGATTCGAAACTCTGTTCGTTCGACTGCATCTACTGCGAATGCGGCTGGAACGCCGAAAATCCGGGGGCGCGGCGGTTCAACGAGCGGCCGGAGGTGCGCCGGCTCCTGGAACAGACGCTGCGGCGCATGGTCGCCGAGGGCACGCCACCCGACGTCATCACCTTCGCCGGCAACGGCGAACCGACGCTCCACCCCGAATTCGAGGCGATCATCGACGACACGATCGCCCTGCGCGACGCATGGTGCCCCGCAGCCAAAGTCTCGGTCCTCTCCAACGCCACGCAGCTCCACCGCCCCGACGTGCGGCAGGCGCTCCTGCGCGTGGACAACAACATCCTCAAGCTGGATTCGGCGTTCGACGAGACGGTCCGGCGGATGAACCGGCCGCAGAACCCGGCCTACACCGTGCGCGGCACGATCGATGCCATGAAACGGTTCGACGGACGGATGATCCTGCAAACGATGTTCCTGCGCGGAACCTGCGAGGGGCTTCCGGTGGACAACACGACCGAAACGGAGGTCGCGGCATGGCTCGAGGCGGTAGAGGAGATTCGTCCGGCCCGGGTGATGGTCTACTCGCTCGACCGCGACACGCCGTGCCGCACGCTCGAGAAGATCGCGCACGACGAGTTGCAGCGTATCGCCGTGCGGGTCGAGGCGCTCGGCATCCCCTGCTCGGTGGCGTAGCGCGGCAACGGCCCGAGACGCTCCGCCGCATCCAGCCCCGGTTACGAACACTCCAGCGGCATTCGACCGATGCCCCGGGTTCTCCATCCGCCAGCATTCGACCGATGCCCCGGGTATCCCCGGGCGGTTCCGCCGGCATTCCGCCGAAAAAAGATCCTTCCGACAGCGGACCGACATTCACCCGGACCGACGGCGCACCTGCGGCGGCCGGCAATCCCGTCGGCCGACCGGGACCCGGTCGGCCGGCTTCGGCTCGCGGCACGAAATCCGTTCGCGCACCGGTCCGGTCCGCCGCGCCCGCGGCGAAACGAAGCCTGCTCACGGCTGCTGATCGACGAAGATCAGCCGGTCGGTGCGATAGCCGCGCCGCGCGGCACGACGAAGAATCCGATTGAGCGTCGCGGCAGGCAGCGTCGGCGTACGCGACAGGATCCACAGGTAGCGTGCCGACGAACTGCCCACGAGCGCCCACTCGTAGTCGTCGCCCAACTCGAGAATGTTGTAATCGGAATAGAAATTCCAGAAAAACGCCACCTTCAGCCGTCCCGGCACGGAGGTGAGTTTTCCCTTGCCGCGCGCCAGCTTCCGCTTGCCGCTCTCCTGATGGACCCCGACATTGATCACCTCGACGCGATCCTCGCCGATGAGCCGGTACGACGCCTTCACTTCGGTCAGCCGCCGCTCGAACCGATGGTCGTAGCGGGCGATTTCGTACCAGTCGCCCATATAGCGCCGCACGTCGAACGAACCGATCGTCCGCCGGTCGATATTGTCCGTACCCCGTCCGTAGACCACTCCTGCGGCGATCAGCACGATCACCAGCAACACGCATACGCTTTTCATACGCTCGTTTTTGCAACGGAACGAAGCAGATTCTGTGCCGGAAACGGACGATTCCGAACAGACATGCCGCTCCGCGGGGCATGCACGCCCCGAACCGTCCGCGGAATGCGTCCGGGCGCCCGGCTGCAACCGTCATGGTGCACCCGGCACCCCGTCTTTCGGCGCGTCGCGGTTCGGAACGCGATGCTTCGCACGACCGCCGCAGCAACCGCCGGCGCGGCACTGCCGCGGCACGAACACGGCACGAACACGGCACGAACGCCCCGCAAAAAAAATCGTCCCCGCCGGAACATTCCGGCGGGGACGAAACGGATGAACGAGGGACGATCAGCCCGTCACGGCGGACGGTGCGCGGCATACGGCGACTCTCCGGAGGATGGCCGGATCCTCAGCCGCAGCGCCGATCGGACAGCCTTCTCCGGCTACTTGGCGGCTTTGGCCGTCTTCGCCGCGAGCGCCTTGTCCACCTCGATGATGAAGTCCGAGAGGACGTTCATGTAGTTGATGAAGGCGTCGTAGGCCGAATCGTAGGGGTTGAAGTAGGAGTGCACGTCGCCGTCTGACAGCCACTTGGTAGCCATGTAATAGAAGTGGTCGGAGGTCTGCATGAAGCTCCACACGTAGTCGAAGTCGGGGTTCTTGAGCGCCTTGATCTTATCCTTCAGCGCATAGAGCTTCGAGAAGGCTTCGTTCTGCAGCTCGTTGCCCAGCCAGGCCGTCACGTCGCGCTCCTCGTCCGCCCACGACATCACGTGCGGGCAGTGGAACACCGAAACGGGCTGATGCTTCTTGGCCGCTTCGCTCACGGTGGCGAACTCCAGCCCGCTGTCCTTGGCCAGGATCGCACCGGGCAGCGCCTTCATGAACTCGAAGATGCCCGTATCGGCCGCCTGATGCTCGCCGAAGGTCTCGTAGTCCATGAACAGGTTGACCACCTCGCCCACGTCCGACGAAAGCCACTCCACGTATTTCTCAGCCGACAGGGGCCACTGGTCCCACCCCTGGTTCGAGAAGCGGAAGGCGATATCGTCCGACAGCTTGTAGTTGCGCAGCAGCAGGCGCAGCTTCTGGTTGATGGCGTTGGCATAGACGTAGTTGGGCGATTTCCAGCCCAGCGTATGCTTGGCTCCTTCGGCCAGCATGGTCTTGAAGCCCATGTCGGCCACCATGGCGCCGATTTCGTCCGAATAGATCAGCTCCGTATTGCGGAAAGCGGTCGGCTTCACGCCGAATTCCTTCTTGACGGCAGCCACGTGCAGCTTCACCTGCTCCTGGAAATCCTCCTTCGAGGAGAGCGAAGCCAGCGAGTGCGAGTAGGTCTCGGCCAGGAACTCCACGCAGCCCGTTTCGGCCAGCGCGCGGAACGACTCGAGCACCTCGGGGGCATAGGCCCGGAACTGCTCGATGGCGATGCCCGTGATCGAGAACGAGCAGCGGAACTTGCCCTTGTTCTCACGGATAAGCTTCAGCAGCAGGGCGTTCATCGGCAGGTAGCACTGCCGCGCCACCTTCTGCATGATGGAACGGTTCTGCAAATCGTCCAGGTAGTTGTGATCCTTGCCCATGTTGAAGAAGCGGTATTTCTTCAGACGCCAGGGCTGATGAACCTGGAAATAGAAACAAACGGTTTTCATAGGTTTTATCTTTTTCGTTTTTACTTATCCTGCTCCGCGATGGCCGCCTCGTAGACCCTCTTGATCTTGGCGGCGGCATCGTTCCATTTGAGGTTGGTCACCTCCTCCAGTCCCTTCGAGGCGAACATGCCCGCCAAAGCCGGATACTGGATCAGGGCGTAGATGGCGTCGGCCAGCGCATCCACGTCCCAGTAGTCCACCTTCACGGCATAGTCGAGGACCTCGGCCACGCCGCTCTGCTTCGAGATGATGACCGGCACGTTCGACCGCATGGCCTCCAGCGGCGAGATGCCGAACGGCTCCGAAACCGAGGGCATCACGTAGACGTCTGACAGCTGGAACATCTTGTGCACGTCCTCGCCGCGCAGGAAGCCCGTGAAATGGAAGCGGTCGGCGATGCCCAGCCGCGCCACGCGGCGGATCACGTGGTTCATCATGTCGCCCGAACCGGCCATGACGAACCGCACGTTCGGAACGCGCTTGAGCACCTTGGCCGCAGCCTCCACGAAGTAGTCGGGACCCTTCTGGTAGGTGATGCGGCCCAGGAACGTCACGATCTTGTCGTCGACGCCGCGCTCGGGCGCCGCGCCCGAATTCTCGGCGAAGCGCACGGCGTTGTGCACCGTCACCACGCGGTCGGCCGGAACGCCGTACTTGTTGATGACGATGTTGCGCGTCAGATTCGATACGGCGATCACCCGATCGGCCGCATGCATGCCGGCCCGCTCGATGGCGTAGACCTGCGTATTGACGTTCTCGCCGCTGCGGTCGTACTCCGTGGCGTGCATGTGCACGACCAGCGGTTTGCCCGATACGCGTTTGGCCGCGATACCGGCGTAATAGGTGAGCCAGTCGTGGGCGTGGATCACGTCGAACTGTCCCTCGAGGTCCTTGGCCACCTGGGCTGCCACCACGGCATAGCGGGCCACCTCCTCCATGAGGTTGGCGCCGTACTTGCCCGAGAAGGTGTAACGCTGCTTCCACGCATCGGTGGTCGACCACACGCGCTGGCCCGACTTGACATATTGCTCGTGGTAGGTCTCGTACTCCTCGGGCGAGATGTAGGGCACCATGTTCGAGTCGATGTGGATGAAGGACATCTTCTGCAGCACATCGTCCGCTCCGCTGCCCGTCGAGCCGTAGAGCGCCTCCACGTCGCTGGCATTCACGACATGCGTAAATCGCTGGTCCTCGTCTCCGTATGCGTGAGGCACCACGAAGGTCACATCCACCTCGTTGCGGGCCAGACCGCGCGTCATGCCGTAGCATGCCGTGCCCAGACCTCCGGCGATGTGGGGCGGAAACTCCCAGCCAAACATTAAAACTCTCATACTTATCAGTTTTGTATATTCATATTCCATGCCTGCGTCCGGGACCGCCGGGCGCCGGGCGCTCCGTCGTCGGCACTGCATCCCCGGGAGCCGCCGCTACGGCTGCACCGGGCAGCACGGCCGAGATCCCGGAGTCCGCGCCGCATCGGGCGGACCGCCGCTTTCGGAAGGCGGACTATTTCGCCGCCGTTCCTTTTTTCGTCGCCTTGCGGGCCGTTTTCGCATCGGCGGCCGCACGCTTGGCGCTCTTTTTCTCGGCGGCGGCCTTTTCGCTCTTCGCCGTCTTTTCGGCCTTGGCCGCAGCCTTCACGGCCTTGCGGGCCGACTTGGCGGGCTTAGCGGCGGCCTTGCGCTCGCGGACCATGCGGTAAATCTCCATCACGGCGCTGACGCTCCAGGCCTGCGAAACGGCGCCGCGCGGCGTGAACGGAGGATCGGCGTCGTACATCTCGTTGATCGACCCGATGCCGCACACCTGAATATCCTCCTCGAAGCCGGCGAGAATCTCCTCGGCCGTGGGGAGGAAGCGGTCGCCCATGATATCGAAGCAGGCGCGCACGTAGAAGGCCAGCGGCCATACCCACACCGCGCCGTTCTTGGCGGCGAAATCCTGTTCGGCGGGGGATCCGACGACGGAGCCCTTGTAGAGCGGATTGAGCGGCGAAAGCGAACGCAACCCCTTGGGCGTGAGCAGATGCTGCTTCACGGTGCGGATCACGTCGAGCTGCTGCACCTCGTCGAGCATCTTGTAGTCGAGGCCGCAGGCGACGATCATGTTGCAGCGGATCGACTTGTCGGCGCCGCACTCGTCGGCGCAGTCGGCCAGATAGCCTTCGGGCAGCCAGAACCGTGCGACGAAAGCCGTGCGGATCCGCTCGGGAAGCTCCTCCCACGCCTGCACGAAATCGTTGTCGCCGAAGCGGCGGGCCAGTTCGAGCGTATAGCATACGGCATTGTACCACAATGCGTTGACCTCAACCTGATAGCCGTTGCGCGGATTCGCCGGACGACCGTCGGACATGGCGTTCATCCACGTGAGGGGCGTCCGGTCCGACCAGGCCCGCACGAGACCGTCGTCCTGCATCCGGACCCGATCGCCGATACCGCGCCGGTAAGCCTCCAGCACCTCCTTCATCGCCGTGGCATAGCGCTGCCAGAGCGCCTCGGCGCCCATGCTGCGCTCGAGCTGCTGCAACGTCCAAAAGAACCACAGCGGGGCATCGGCCGCCTCGCAGGCCGATGCATTGCCGCCGAACATGCCGTCGCGCATGCCGCGGACCAGCGTATCCAGCGCATCGATGCAATCCTCCTTGTGGTCCTGTTCGAGCGTGATGCCCGGCAGGGCGATCAGCTCCTCGCGGCCCGACACGCCGTACCAGGGATAGCCGGCGATCACCTCCGTACGGTTGCCCGGACGGCGGATCAGGAACTGACGGGCCGAATGCTGCATGCAGCTGTAGAAGTCGATCTTGTGCGTACGGCGGGCGATCGAGGCCTCGTACATCTCGGTGATCGTACGCGGCGAGCCCATCTCGTCGAGCGACGCCGAGAAGATGATGCTCTCGCCCTTCTCGAGCTGCGTTTCGAAATAGCCCGTGGTCATCAGGTCTTCGTAGCCGTCGTAGCCGCGGTCCAGCTCCTCGCGATACTCGAAATTATAGTACCAGTCGGGGGCGGGCACGAACTCCACGCCGGGTTTGTTGGTCTGGAGATACAGCCACGGGAACGACCCGTAGAGGCGGCACTTCACGCCGTTCACGGCCGGATAGGAGTGGCCGTCGGCCTCCATGTTGGCCTTCGAGAGGGCGTGCTTGTCGCGGAACGCCAGGAACGGACGCAGACGCAGCGTCGTCTCCGAGTGGGCGTCGAGCAGCGTGTAGCGGATCATCAGCTGCGTGCGCTTGTGGATCCACAGCAGCTCCTTGCGCAGGATCACGCCGCCCACCCGATAGGTGATCGTGGGCGTGGGCGTGTACTGGAAGTCGGTGATATACTTGTGCCCGCGCGGCTCGTAGACGCCCCGGAAGCGGTGCAACGCCAGATTGAAGGTCTGGTCGTGCTGGATGACGCTCTCGTCGAGCGACGAGAGCAGCACGTAGGTACGGTCGCTGTCGTCGATGGGGGCCACCATCAGACCGTGGTATTTACGGGTGTTGCAGCAGACGATCGTCGTGCTCATGTAGCCGCCGATGCGGTCGGTCGAGAGCATCTCCCGCTGGAGCGAATACTCCAGGTTGCCCAATTCGCGTTTGTCGAAAGTTAGTACTGACATATCTTTCTGTATCTTTTCGGTCTATAAAGATATTAAAATTCTGCGAAAACCCCAATGTTTTCACCGAAAAACAACACCCTTACAGGATTATTTATCCAAATTTCGCTCTAATAAGTCCCCGAACTCGAAAAAAAGGACGCGGCAGCCGGCCGTGACGGATACCCGTCGGTCGTGAGCCGGTTGCCGCGTCTCGATTCCGGACCTGACCTGCATCAGGCCCACTTCACCAGCGCGAAGTCCATGCGGTGCGGCAGATGCGGGTTCTTCGGGAAGACACGCAGCGCCATGTCGAACGTGCCGGTCTTGGCCGGGCTGTAATCCAGCGTATAGGTCACCAGCTTGCCTTCGACGCCCGTGCGCTCCAGTTCGGTCGTCTCGATCACGTTGACGCTCTGCCCCCCGACGATCTGCTTGGCCAGCACCAGTTCGATGCCGATGTCCTCGGGATTCAGGTCGGCGATGTTGAGCGTCACGCCGAAGCGATAGGTTTCGCCCACGTAGATCGCCTCGTTGTCGATCTTCACGCGCTGCACGTCGACCACCTTCACGTCGTTCCAGGCCGCCGAGACCTTGCGCTTCCAGGCCGCGATCTCGCGGGCCATGCGGTAGTCGCCCTCGACGATCTCGCGCTTGCGGGCGGCCAGCTTGTTGTAGAAGCGGTCTTCGTAGTCGATCAGCTGACGGTTCATCGTGAAGTTCGAGGCGATGTCGGCCACGCATTTCTTGACCGAAGACACCCAGCCGTGCGGCACGCCGTCGGCCCCGCGCTCGTAGTAGAGCGGTGCGATCTGCTCCTCGATGGTGTTATAGATCATCTCGGCGTCCAGCTCGTCCTGGAAGCGCTGGTCGGCGAACGTACGCTCCATCGGCAGCATCCAGCCGGCGCCCTCCTTGTAGCCCTCGACCCACCAGCCGTCGAGCACG